>JANYIJ010000019.1 GCA_025362095.1 Gemmatimonadota bacterium
GGACATTTTTCGAATCGATGCGGGGTGCGGAGGAGGAATGCGGGAGACTTTTCGAACCGATGCGGGGTGCGGAGGAGGAATGCGGAAAATTTTCGAAGCGATGCGGGGTGCGGTAGAAATTCTCGAACCGATGCGGGGTGCGGAGGAGGAATGCGGGAATTAATCGTAGCGTTTGGCGATCTTGACACCGTAGTAGATGCCGAATCCGGAGGCCAGCGTGCTAATGATGAAGGCGGTGAAGAAACTGCCGCCGAGTTTTTCGACGAGAATCCAGACCGCGTAGCTCACCACGGTGCCACCCACGAACCCGCCGACTTTCTTCACGACTGTCCCCTCCAAAACGAGTTGTACAATATCTCTGTATCTAGCTGTCACGGCGAGATACCGCTACTCAGTTCCCCGCGCTTCTGTCCCACGGTAGATTCCCAGGGGAATCGTCATACCCTGACCCGGACTCCGCGTGGAATCGAAAGACTGGGAAACGTTCTCCAAGGTCGAAGTCCTCGGCGACCTGGAGCCGGTGGTCGACAAGCTGATGGAAGCGCACGAGTCGAAGCGCGTGCTCTGGTTTCCATCGGAACTTCTCGCGCCCCCTGAAGGCGAGGATCCCGAGCGGCACAGGACAGCGCTCCGCGAGCGGGCGCGCGGGATTCACGATTCGGCGCGCGTCGCGGTGGGGCTCAACCTGCTGACCGAGGAAGGGTTGCCGCACTTTCACCGGCTGCTCGCGAAGTACCTCGACAAAGACGGGTTCTGGTCGAAGTGGAATTATCTCTGGACCGCCGAAGAAGACCGCCACGGCGCCGTGCTGCACGACTACGCGCGCGATTCCGATCTCTTCGATCCGCTCGTGATCGAGAAGATGCAGTTCGCATATATCCGCAACGGATTCGATCCCGCATGGGACAGCGATCCGTACCGCGTGTTCGTGTACACCACGCTGCAGGAGCGCGCGACGCAGGTCTCGCATGCGAATACCGGAAAAATCTGCGCCGTGCACGAGCCGACGATCGGAATGATCCTCAAGAACGTCGCGGCCGAGGAAGCGCGCCACTACACGTTTTACCGGACGATCTTCAAAGAAGTCCTCGCCCGCGATCCGAACCGCGCGCTTGAGTCGGCGCTGAAGGTGATGCCGGCGATCGATATGCCCGGCGTGAAGATGCCGCACTTCCGTGATCTCGCCGACGTCGTGCGTCGCGTGGGAATTTACGGGCCGCGCGACTATCTCGACATCGTGAAAGAACAGCTGAGCTGGTGGAAGATCGAGACGCTCGAAGGCTTGAACGCCGTGGGCCGCGCAGCGCAGGAAAAACTGATGGAGATTCCGGAGCGTCTGGAACGTGTCGCCGACGCGATCGAATCGCGCTCGAAGGCGAAGACCTTCAGCTTCGACTTGATCTACTCGCGGGAGTTTGCGCTCGAGTAGCATCGAAGACCGAAGACCGAAGACCGAAGACCGAAGACCGAAGACCGAGGACCGAACACTCAACGAGGCAAATGATGTCGCAATTCGCACGCACGCTCGCAGTTCCTGCCTCCGCGTTGGTTCTTCTCACTGCCGCTGCGCGGGTCGATGGCGATCTTCGCGGCTACACTGCCGAGAGCTCTCGCATCGAGCGCGATTGGGAGACGAAATTCCGTGCCATGCCGGAGCCTGCTCGAATGCGCGAGGCAATGCGGCGGCTGACGCTTCGTCCGCACCACGTGGGCTCGCCCTACGACAAGGACAACGCCGAGTGGCTGCGCGATCAGTTCAAATCGTATGGCTGGGACGCGAGCATCGAGGAATTCCAGGTGCTGTTTCCGGTTCCCACCGAGCGCGTGCTCGAGATGGTATCGCCAACGAAGTTCACGGCGAAACTGCAAGAAAGCGCACTCGCTCAAGATCCAACGAGCAACCAAAAGAGCGAAGCGCTTCCTTCGTACAACGCGTATTCAGCCGACGGCGATGTCACCGCTCCGCTCGTGTATGTGAACTACGGCGTCCCCGACGACTATCTGGAACTCGAACGCCGCGGAATCTCGGTGAAGGGCGCGATCGTCATCGTGCGCTATGGCGGATCGTGGCGCGGCATCAAGCCGAAGGTCGCGTACGAACACGGCGCGGTTGGCTGCCTCATCTACTCCGATCCGAAAGACGACGGCTACTCACAGGGCGACGTCTATCCCAAGGGCCCGTATCGTCCGGCCGATGGAGTGCAGCGCGGCAGCGTAATGGATATGCCGGTCTATCCAGGCGATCCGCTCACACCGGGCGTCGGCGCAACGAAAGACGCGGTTCGTCTCGATCGCAAAGACGCCGCAACTGTCATGAAGATTCCGGTGCTGCCGATTTCATATGGCGACGCTCAGCCGCTCCTCGCGGCGATGACCGGACGCGTAGCACCCGAATCGTGGCGCGGTTCGCTGCCGATCACGTACCGGCTCGGACCCGGCGTCGCGCGCGTCCATCTGAAACTCGCGTTCGACTGGACGCTCAAGCCGCTCTACGACGTCATCGCAAAACTTCCCGGCTCGCAATATCCGGACGAGTGGGTCGTCCGCGGCAACCATCACGACGGCTGGGTCAACGGCGCCGAAGATCCGATCTCTGGCCTCGTGCCCGAACTCGAAGAGGCGCGCGCGCTCGGCGCCCTTGTAAAGCAGGGATGGAAACCCAAGCGCACGATCGTGTACGCCGCGTGGGACGGCGAAGAGCCCGCGCTGCTCGGCTCCACCGAGTGGGTCGAGACGCACGCCGCAGAGCTAGCGAAGAAAGCCGTGATGTACATCAACACCGACGGCAACGGCCGCGGATTCTTTGGCGTCGGCGGATCGCACTCGCTCGAACGATTTATTGGCGACGTGCAAAAAGACATCATCGATCCCGAAACGAATCTCACGGTTTGGCAGCGCGCCCAGGCACAGGCGGTCGCCAGCGGCGACAAGAAAGCACGCGGTGAGGCGCGCGACAGAAAAGATCTGCGCATCGACGCACTCGGCTCCGGCTCCGACTTCACGCCGTTTTTGCAGCATGCCGGCGTGCCGACGCTCAACGGCGGATTCGGCGGCGAGGATGGCGGCGGGATCTACCACTCGATCTACGACAGCTTCTACTGGTACACGCACTTCAGCGACACGTCGTTCGTGTACGGCCGCGCGCTCGCGCAGACGATCGGCACCGCCGTAATGCGCATGGCCGACGCCGATCTGCTGCCGTTCGAGTTCGGCAATCTCGCGGAGACGGTGCAGGGGTACACTGCGGAGCTCAAGGAACTCCACACGACGGTTTCGTCGCGGATCGCGGAGACGAACCGTCAGATCGATGACGGTATTTTCACTGCGACGAACGATCCGCGCGATCCGATCGCCGCGCCGAAATCCGAACCGCTAGCGCCCGCACTGAACTTCGCGCCGCTCGACAACGCCGACGGCTCGCTCACGCGCGCCGCGTCACGCTATGAAAAAGCGTACGTCACTGCGATTGCTGCGGGTATCGATCCCAAAACCATCGCGGCGTTCAATGAACTCGTCGCGAAAGCCGATCAGGCGCTTCTCGACGACAAGGGACTGCCGAAACGCCCATGGTACAAACATCTGCTCTACGCGCCCGGCCTTTACACCGGCTACGGTGTGAAGACGATGCCGGGCGCGCGGGAGGCGATCGAGCAGAAATCGTGGGCCGAGGCCGATGTAGAAATCGGCCGTGTGGCGAACGCGGTTCAGCGCGAGGCGGACCTCGTGAATCGTGCTTCGGATATCCTCGAGAAGAAGCCGCGGGTGCAGCCCTGAACTAGGGCACCACCGCCTGTGCGCCGGCTTTCCTGAGCGCTGCGTTTAGTGCGGGCACGTCCGTTTTGACGATCGCATCCCATCGCGCCTTCAGTGATGCATACGTCTTGAGCTTCTCATTCGCCGAAGTCACCACGGCGGATGTCGGTGCAACATCAGCTTCCTGAAGTGCGTTTAGCGGCGCCGTGAATTCCGCGCCGATGCTTCCGAACGAAACCGGCGCCGGCGGACCGCCGCGTCCGCCGCGACCACCGCCGCCACCGCCACCGCGTCCGCCGCGACCGGTGTTCTCAGGCCCCGCGAGCTCTGCGAGCTTCTTGTCCAGCGCGTTGAGCAGATCCGTCGCCGCGCCAGCCTGCGCTTTGCGATCGGCGAGCTGCGCGCGCAGCGCCCGCGCTTTCGCCGCGTTTGCCGGCGACTCGAATGTCGCGTTGTAAAGCGTGAGCGAGAGAGTGAACTGCTGCTGAAGACCAGCGGCCGGCGTCTTCACGCGCGGATCCATGCGCACGGCGAATACCTGTGAGTAGCTCTTGCCGTCGACGGTGAGGCGCGCGGTGTACGATGCGGGCTCGACCCAGATTCCCTCCGGCTCGCACTTGGTGTTGTGCGGCGTCGCGGAAATTGGAAGCGAGCACTCACCCGCTGGAGCGGTGTAGTGCAGGTCCCAGGCGAAGCGCTGCAGCCCGCTCTTTGTGGAGAGCACCTGCGCCGGACGGAACCAGTACGACGGCCAGTTGCCCACGTCCTTAACGGGCTCTGCGAGATCGGTGCTCGAAAACTTTCGCACGACACGCCCGGCGGTCGTGAGGATCTCGAGAGTGACCGGACCGCTCGCATCGCGCTTCAGGTAGTAATCGATCACCGCGCCGTCCGGCGGATTCTCCGCGTACGGCTCGTCAGGCGGCACCGGGGTGTCGGGATACATGCTGTAGTGCACGCGGGTGGCGGTCGCAGGCTTAAACAGCGTCACGTCGTTGTTCGCCGCCGCCTCGCTCCACTGACGCAGCGCCGAAATATCGTCGAGAATCCAGAAGCCGCGCCCGTGCGTGCCCACCGCGATGTCGTCGTCCTTCACGATCAAATCGCGAATGGAAGTCGCCGGCATGTTGAGCCGCAGCGAGTGCCAATGATCGCCGTCGTCGAGAGAGAACCAGACCTGTGTCTCGCTTCCGGCAAAGAGCAGTCCTTTCCGCTTCGTGTCCTCGCGCACGACGTTGAATGTCGCGCCGCTGTCGATGCCGGTGACGATCTCCTTCCAGCTCTTCCCTCCGTCATGCGTGCGGAAAATGTGCGGACGAATGTCGTCGAGGTGGAACGTGTTGATCGCGGCGTATGCAACGTTCGCATCGCTGTGCGACGCGTCCATGATCGAGACCTTCGCCCACGCGCCGATGTTCGGCGGCGTCACGTTCTTCCAGCTCTTGCCGCCGTCGCGCGTGACCTGTATCAGACCATCGTCGGTCCCCGCCCAAACGGTGTTGCTGTCCACGGGACTCGGCGCGATGGTGTACACCACACCGCGACGCGTGACCGCTGCAGCGGGCGTGCCCATGTACTGGCCGACGTTTTTCGGAACTTCCCACGTCTCGCGACTGAGATCGGGACTGATGCTCTTCCAGTGTTCACCGGCGTCGGTCGTCTGCCAGACGCGATTCGTGCCGAGGTAGAGTTTGCGCGGATTGATCGGCGAGAACAACACCGGCGCGGTTCTCACGTGACGGAACAGCGTGTCCGGTCCGCCGCCGCCACCGCCGCGTCCCGCACCCGCGCTCGGCCCAACCGGCTGCACCTGTCCGGTGAGACGATTCCAGCGCGTAACAGATGCCCCACCATAGACGAGATCGGGATTGAGCGGATCGGGCGCGGCGTAGCCATACTCGTCGACGCCCACCGGATGAAACTCGCGATAGCCGATCGTGCCGTCGTTGCCGCGGCTCGATACACAGCCCGAGCCTGAATCCTGCTGACCGCTGCAGAGCCGGTACGGAAACGCATTGTCCGCCGCGACGTGGTAGAACGCGGCAGTCGGCTGGTTGAACCACGAGCTCCACGTGAGCCCGTCGTTCACCGTGATCACGCCGCCTTGATCAGAGACGAGCAGCAGGATGTTCGGATCGTTCGGGTTGATCCAATAGCGCTGATAGTCGTCGCCGCCCGGCGCGCCGCGGTGCGCGGTCCACGTTTTTCCCGCGTCCACCGATTTCCACGCGACGGTGTTCGCTTCGTAAATGATGTCAGCGTTTTTCGGATTGACGGTGATCGCGCCTTCGTCATCCGCCTTGCCCGCGATGCGATTGTCCGTCGTCACCACGCTCCATGTTTCTCCGGCATCGTTCGAGCGATACAGCGCCGGTGTGTTCGCAGTCGCAACCACGTAGAGGCGACGCGGCTCGCTCGGGCTCACCGCGATCTGAATGCGGCCGAGTCCCTGCGCTGCGCTGGGCAATCCGTTCGTCAGCTGCTTCCACGTGCTGCCGCCATCGGTGCTCTTGAAAAGACCGCTGTTCGCGCCGACAAAACTTCCGTTCTCCCACGGGCCGTACTGATGCGACCAGAGCGCCGCGTAGACGGTGTTCGGATCGTTCGGCGCGAGCACGACGTCGGCGCCGCCGGTGTAGTCATCCTTGAAGAGCACTTTCTGAAAAGTCTTGCCGCCGTCGGAGGAGCGGAAAATTCCACGCTCGGCGTTGGGGCCGTACGGGTGGCCCAGCGCCGCAACGAACAGGCGCTCCGGATTCGTGGGATCGATCGCGATGCGCGGGATCTGCTGCGAGTCACGCAGTCCGAGATGCGTCCACGTTTTTCCCGCGTCGGTGGACTTGTACATGCCGTCGCCGGTCGCGAGATCGGGGCGGTGCAGCCCTTCACCCGCACCTACATAGATGACGTTCGGATTTGAAATCGCCACTTCGACAGCGCCGATCGAGCCAGAGGGCTGCTCGTCGAAGATCGGCGTCCAGACCCGCCCGAAGTCCGTGGTCTTCCATACGCCGCCCCCGACCATGCCGATGTAAAAAACATTCGGCTGACTCGGCACGCCGGCCGCGGATTTTGTGCGGCCGCCGCGGAACGGCCCGATGTTGCGCCACTTGAGCGCGACGCGGCCGGGATCGAAAGTGGATTGTGCCGAGAGTGTGCCGGCGAGCGAAAGCGCGAGCGAGGCGCCGGCGAAGACTGCAAGAACGGTGGAACGGCGGGGGACGGACACGATGGGCCTCGGGCAGACGTGAAGCTCCAATCTGCATTCAGCGCTCACCGAGAGTAAGTGAACGACTTCCCGGCTGTGAATGTCCACGGTTGAGCCGCGGCGCATGACGATGCGCCGGGCCTTCCTTCCAGTTGCAGTGTCGTCGACGTCGGCATCTTCAGCAACATGATCCAAATTCCTGGCGACTCGTAGCAGTAAATATTTCCGTCCGCCGTCACTTGTCCTGGATTGCGATTCACGGTCCCGGTATTCACCGGCGTGAACTCCTGCAGGCCGAGGCCCCAAACCGGCAGCGACAGCCCGACGGAAAATCCGATCAAGTTCGGATTCACGTTGTCCGGCGCGATCGCCAGGTGTGGCGTCTCGGGATTCAGCGGCTGAGTCGGGTTGTACCAGTGTCCCATCGCGGTGCCGGCGATGTCGACGGCGATTGTGCCTCCAAGCGGAGGAATCGTGCGATGAATGCTGCCGTCGTAGTTGCTCAGCATCGCGGCGACCTGCGATTTGAGCGGCTCGGTGAAGTAGTCGCTCGCGGGCACATCGTGATATGCATCGAAGCCGTCGCTGAGCACTGGAAAGCGCGCGGGGTTCGCGAAAACCGACGCGGGCACGCGCGAATCCCACAACGACCAATCGAGCGCGATCGAGTGCGGCGGATCGCCGCCCGCCGTTCCGATCACGTCGCCCGCGTGCACGAATACCGTGAGCAATTTCGTCTCGCAGGTCACGACGTCGGTTCCCGGGTTCGGCGAGTACGTCTGGCATCCCTGATCGATCGGCCCGATCTGCGCGAGCAGCGACGGCGCGATCGTCGCGACATGGCCAAACTGTCCGTACACCTCCTTGCAGACAGCGAACTCGATTGAGTAGTCGGCCAGTCCGGGCGGTGTAGTCGTGCCCGCATGCACGTACGTGATGTACATGTCCGCAGGCGCAACGAGCGTCGGCTGGAGATACGTCGGCGTGACTGTGCCGTTCGTCGTGCCGGTGAACACGTTGATGTACAGGTACTGATGGTCAACGGGAAACGTGTGCCCGCTCGGCGACAGCTGCCCGAGCGGTATCCAGCCGTGAATCACAGCGAGCGGAATCGGCGGCAACGTGAGCAGCGCCTTCGACGTTCCGCACGACGGTGCGTTCACGGGAATTCGTCCGTTCTGCAGCGCGCCGTTTCCATTGTTCCCGCCCGGCCCCGTGCTGTTGGACGAATCCGCATGCGACCCACACGCCGCTATGAGCGCACAACCGCCGAGTCCCAAGAACCAACGACGAATCACCGATTACCCGTTGTTGAAGTTTCGTTGACCACAACATCAAATGCCGCCGATCGAATTATCCCCGCATGCTTAAGCTGCACCCACACCCGGTAGTTGCCAGCCTTCGGAAACGCCCACGGAAACTCAAACTCTCCCGGCAACTCACTCTCCATCGCCGGCATCGTCCCGATCCCCACCGTATTCCCCATCGGATGCAAATGCACGTACACCCTGCCGTCGTCTCGCACCACCACTGCGTGCGCCGACATTCCCATGTACGGCTGCACGCGCATCGGCGCGCCCGTTGCGTCGCGCAGCGTGAATCGCAGTCCGGCGTCGGCGCCCCTCGCGTGCGCTCCGTTCGCGCCATCCCATGAAAGCGTAGCGCCGTCGTCGAATCGCGACGGCGACCGCACGCCGTTCCCCGTGAAAATCGCGTCATCGGCATCGCTCGGCTTCCACGCCATCGCCGGCGCCGTGTCGAGCGTCACCGATTGCACGAGCGTTTCCGCGAATCCATTTTCGTGCACGACATCGGCGAACACGAAGTAGCCGCCGGGCGGAAGGAACGGGAGCGACGATTCGTACGTCAGCGAATCGATCGCGATCGGATGGAGGTGCGCGAACGCTCCGAGCCCGTCTTTTTTCACGAGAAAAAGGTGCAGCAGCTTGCCGTGATCCGGAACGAGCGGCACCCACGAGCGCTGCGAAGCGACGCTCCTGTCGATCGCGAAACGGAGGATGCGCGTGTGCGGTTCCACTTTGCCGGCGCGCGCGGTTCGTCCGCCGCGCGTGGTGGTGTCGACGCGAACGGTCACGCGCGCCGCCGCCGGACGAAACACCTGCTCGGTGTACGTGCGATCTTCGACCATCCACCAAATCCGCCCGCCGACGAGAATCGCGAGGATGAGCACCGCGCCTCGCATCCGTATTTTTCGCGCGCGCCGGCGCACATCTTCACCGGGTGCCTCACCAGGAGTCTCGATGGCTTCGCCGGCTGCGGCTCCAATGATCGTCAGCATCCCTGCGATCAGAAAAATTCCAACGGCCGACAGCACGACGGCCATCCCGCGGTTCATCTTCAGCACGCCGAGCGCGACCGCAGTGTACGGCACCGTCACCGTTCCCGGCCCCGCGGCACCGTCGACGTGCACGATCACCGCAAACGATCCCTGCCGCATGATCCAGAGCTGAAGCGTCCAAAGCGTGGAGTCGCCCGCGACTCGAGCGGCATCGTCCGGCGGCGGCGCGTTTGCTTCGCCGGTTCCCCAGGCGCGCGCGGTCGCAGTCACTCGCTGCACGCCGCTCCCCGTAACGCGCACGACTATTTCTGCGCGCGCAGGAATCACCGTTGGGCTGCGAATGATCACGCGCACCGGATACGGCCCGGCCTTTCCGTCGAAGAAGGCATCGGGGCTGCCGACATGCGCGGCGCAGAGCATCACGAGCGAGAGCGCGCCGGAAAGAATCGCAGCGCGTCGCGCGTGCCTGAAAACGATCACCGCTTTACTCTCGACATCCAGCCGCCGAACGCGAGACCGATGCGGCTCGTGATTGTGGCGATACCCACCGCGAGCGCGAGCCACGGAACCAGCGCGACGAATGGCGGATCGGGATTCCCGCCGTCCCCGCGTTCAGAGGGCCAGAATCGATTCGTCCACGGTCCGAGTCGCGTGGAGTACGGCCACTCGCCACCGTGAAACAGCCAGTTGTGTGAATCGCCGTGCACCATGTACGTCGCGATCGGCCACTGAACGGCGCAAAGGAGCAGCACGAACGCCGCGCCCATCGCAAACGCGAGGAGCCACGAGTTCACACTCGAGAGTCGCTGACGGATGAGATCGACACCAAACGCGGGAACGACGAGCAGCGTGGGGAACCAGGGCGGCCAGAGATATGTGCGCGGATTCCAGATCGGCGCGAGTCGCGGCACGGCGCTCACATGCGGAAGGATCTGTCCCATCGCCAGCCACATCACCATGCACACGAGCGCGGCGGCGGTCGCGGGATACTTGAGGCGCCCCGCTTTCGAATACGATGCGAACCAAAGCGGGAAGGGGCCCGCCCATACGAGATAGAAGGCTGCCGAGTGCTGTTCGTTGGGCCAGGAGAATTCGATCGTGCCGCAGGCGTACACGAATGCGATGATTCCGCCCGCGCACGCGTAGAGCCACGCATCGCGCACGGTATCGCGTTCGGCGGAGCGATTCTGCGCGGAGGCGGTGAGCACCAGCGCGCCGACGACGATTCCGAGCATTCCCCAGAAGAGCACCATGTGGGGCGGGCTCACGATTTTCACGTCGAGCCCGTACGCATTGTGCCACCAGTCGTCGAACGGCGCGGACGCGAGCATCGCGAACGTGCCCCAGATGGTGATCCACGCGCCGAGCGGGCCTTTGAATCCCCAAAAGCGAACGGTCGCGGAATCGTCGGCGCGGCCGAATGTCGTATGCAGCACGACGTAGCCGCACGAGACACCCGCGCAGATCGCGGCGACGTACTCGAGAACGTGCGGCGCGGTCCAGAGCGTGTCGCGTCCGACGGTCATGTGCCACGAGATGTCCCAGAGCAGGCCGAGGACGATTCCGGCGGCGCTGGCGACGATAGTGGCGATGAACCAGGTCGGGATGGCTCTAGCCTGATTTCGCGCTGCGATGGCAATCGTCATCGCCTCATTCTAGCATCTCGCGGTGTTTTGCGCCCTTCTGCGGTCGTATGATGCGACCTTCTCAAGAAGAACCGCGGATATTGCGGATTCTTACTCCGAGAACGGCCCAACTCCTCAACTATCTCAAGGCGACAGGCATCAACGTCGGTCTAATTCTCAATTTTGGTCCCAAGGCCACCTTTCGTCGAATGTTTTTGTCGTCGCCCCAAGATGGATCGGTTTTCATCCGCGCGTGATTCCGTCAAATCCGCGGTTCTTCTTTAGAATCTTGAAACGTCACGACCTAAGAGTCGCGCTCGACTCAATACATTCTCAGCAGGCTCGCCCGCTCCGCGCAGCTCGCGGATCGCGGTGTCACCCGCCGATTTGCTGAGTTTGGAGCCGTCGGGATTTCTGATGAGCGCGTGATGGTGGAACCGGGGCGGCGCCGCGCGGCCGAGCAATTTCGCGAGACGAATCTGCCGGCCCGTCGATGAGAGCAGATCCTCGCCGCGGATTACCAGATCGACGCCCTGATCGAGATCATCCACCACCACGGCGAACTGGTAGGTCCAGTTCCTGGCGCGATCGCGCACGAGGAGATCACCGCATTGTTCCGCGGGTGATTGCTGCTGTTCGCCGAGTCGCTCGTCCACGAACGACTCGGCGCCCGTATCCATTTGTACGCGGCGGGCGGGAGTGGAATCGAGCGCGAGAGAGCGCGGGCGGCAGCGGCCGGGATAGCGTGTCTCTTCGCCGAAGCGGTCGGGCACGTCCATTGCGATGTCGCGGCGCGAGCAGTCGCACGCATACACGAGCCCCTCGTTCTGAAGCCGCGCGAGCGCGGATTCGTAGCGCGCAGTTCGCTCCGCGGAACTCTGACGCGGCGCAACCGAATCCGGCACGAATCCGAGCCAGTCCAGATCTTCGAGAATGCCGTCAACGTATTCTTCGCGGCAGCGGGTGCGATCGTGATCCTCAATCCGCAGAATCACCCGCCCGTCTCGCTCACGCGCGACGCTCCATATATGCAGCGCGTTTACGACGTGGCCGAGGTGCAGCCAGCCGGTGGGCGCCGGCGCGAATCGGGTGACGGGCCCCAATCGCTCCTCCGCTACCTGCTGAAGATTTTTTTCGGAATCATCACGTGCACGCCGAGCGTGCTGTCGACGAGTTGCGTCATGTTAACGTCGCACGCGGTGCTTACGAGCATGTACGCATCCGCTTTGCTCATGCCTTTCATCGTCACGAGGAACTCGATCGCCTGGCGCACGGCGGTCTTCGTTGCGGCGACCAGCTCTTTGTCGATTCCCATCGCGATCCAATGCGTAGGCGTCTCGCCGCGCGGCCAGGTGAGCTTGAGATCTTTGCGCACGATCAGTTGCACGCGGCCGAGCAGCGACGTTTCCATCGCGGTGATGTCCGACTCGCCGTTGCCCTGACCCGCGTGGCCGTCGCCGATCTCCAGCAGCGCGCCCTTTGCATGCACCGGAATGAACAGCGTGGTTCCCGCAACCAGTTCCTTGTTGTCGATGTTTCCCGCGTGCGTCCACGGCGGCACGCTCGAAACTTTCCCGGCAGACGCCGGAGGCGCGACGCCCATCGAGCCGAAGAACGGATGCAGCGGGATGTCGATCCCCGGGCCGAAATGCGCCGTCATCGTTTTCTTGTCGAGCGGAATAATTTTGACGTTCAGATTCGGAAACTCCTCCGGGAGGAGTCCGCCCGCACCGCTGTAGCCATTGTAGGCATACGGAATCGCGAGCTCGATCTGCAGGATCCGGACCTCGAGCACGTCACCGGAGTCGGCGCCCTCAACGTAGATGGGCCCCGTAAGCATGTGACCGCCCGGGCCGTGCGTCGTGACCGAGTCCGTGATCGCACGCAACTCGGGCTGGATGTCCTTCGGCTTTACACCCGCGGCCTCGAGTCCGGATGGGCTGTACGTGATCAGCGTGCCCACCTCGACCACGTCGCCCGACTTCACACGCAGAACCGGGACTGCGGCGGCGCTGTAGTATCCCCACGCGACGGTCCTCGGCGACGGCATCAGCCGGTGCTGCACTGCAATCGCTGCAGGAGCGGGCGTGTGGTTTGTCGCGGGGGCAAGTGCGGCGGCGCACGCGCCAAGCGCGATGGCGCCGGCGGAGTAACCGAGAATTGCGTGAGCTTTCACAGCCCTATTTCGTGAAGATCTTCTTCGGAATCATCACGTGCACGCCGTAGGGCCCGTCGACGAGCTGGGTGATGTCCACGTCGCACGCGGTGCTCACGAGCATGTACGCGTCTTCCCTTGTCATTCCTTTCAGGGTGACCAGCAGCTCGATCGCCTGGCGCACGGCAGTCTTCGTTGCGATAACAAGATCTTTGTCGACGCCCATCGCGATCCAGTGCGTCGGGGTCTCGCCGCGCGGCCAGCTGAGATGCAGATCTTTGCGGACGATGATCTGCAGCCGCCCGACGAGCGATGTCTCGAGCGCGGTGATATCGACCTCACCGTTCCCCTGACCCGCATGGCCGTCGCCCACTTCGAGCAGCGCGCCCTTCGCCCAGACGGGGATGAACAGCGTGGTGCCGGCGACAAGTTCCTTGTTGTCGAGATTTCCCGCGAATATTCCCGGCGGCGCGCTGGAAACTCGCCCCATCGCCGCTGGCGGGGCGACACCCATCGAGCCGAAAAAAGGATGCATCGGGATGTCGATTCCATCCGCGAAGTGCGCCATGCCGGACTTCTCGTCGAGTGGAATGATTCGCGATTTCCCAGCAGTAAAATCCTCCGGAATGAATCCGCTTCTGGTGCTGAACGAATTGTACGCGTACGGAATCGCGAGATTGATCTGCCGGATGCGCACTTCGAGCACGTCACCCGAGTCGGCGCCCTCTACAAAAATCGGGCCAGTGAGAATGTGCCCGCCCGGTCCGTGCGTTTTGATCGAATCGTATACCGCGCGGAGCGATGCCTCGACATCGGCGGGCTTCACGCCCATGCGCTCGAGTCCCGTGGGACTGTTGGTGAGCAGCGTGTGAATCTCGACGACATCACCCGATCTCACTCGCAGCACTGGAATCGCCGCCGCGTCGTAGTAGCCCCACGCGACGGTCTTCGGCGTCGCGAGCAGACGGTGCTGCACTTCGATCTTACCGTACACGGGCGCTTCCGTTGACGCGGCGGACGTGCCTGCCGACGGGACCGACGCGCACGCAGCCGCCACGAACACGCACAGAGAGGAACCAATCGTCGCGTTGAGTTTCATTTGCCGTTGCACGCCGCCGGCGTGAGTTCGAGGTCTGCGAAATAAACGGCGGCGCCCTTCGACCGCGCCCCCGGATCGAATGTCACCATCAAGTCCACTTCAGCATGCTCAAAGCTGAACGGCGCTGCGCGAGCGAGCGTGCACGCGAGCGCCTTGCGAAGACTCTCAGCGTCGTGTTCCGTCATCGGCTTCGCGTGGATCGTCGCCATCGCGGACACAACCCACGCGGTGTCGGTTCCGAGTTTCGCGAATCCCGGCGCGATGATCAGTGTGCTTGCCTTGTGCGTCGCGAGAGCAACGGCGCGCGCTTTCATCAGCTCCACCGAACGCTGGCCGATCACGCGAGACCACGGATACACACGGCTGAACCAGAGCGCGATCAGCAAACAGAGCAGCGCCATCCCGCCGAAGTGCGCCTTGCTGAACGACGGCGTCGCGGGCACCGCGCCCGTGTGCTCTCTCCGCACGACATACGATCCGGCGGCGAGATCGTGCAGCGACTGACGGCTCACGCGGTTCACCACCACGACATACGAATCGATCACCACCACACAGAGTATCGGCACACAGATCGCGAACGCCGGACCCGTTTGAAGCGGGAGGCCGCGCTCGAATCCCACAGCCAGAAACGCGAGCGGAAGCGCGATGCCGATGGACATGAACCAGCGGACCGCGGCGCCGAAAAGCGACAGCGGATCGCCCCTCGCGTCAACCACGCGAATCCCGAGCACGAACTTTCCTATCGAATATCCGCCGCCGGCCGATGTGTAGCTCACCATGAAGTAGAGCGACACGAGCGCTGTGACCACCGCGTCGCCAGCCCGGCCCGGAACGTTCTCCATCAGCCGCGAAATGATCAGCGACGGAATCGTGATGACGACGAGGTCGATCAGGTTCGCGACGAGCCGCGCTCCCAACGACGCGAATACCTTTGGTGCTTCGACCGCCGGTTCGTCGCTCACCACGCGATCAGCTCCGTTCTCGTAGGAAAAAAATGTAGTCCGTGAACTGCGGCGCGCCGCCCTCGCCGCGAACGATGCGCGCCACTTGCCCGCGATGGTACGCGCCGTGCATCGCGACGTGCATCAGAATGTCCTCGACCGTGTTCACGAACTCTTCGCCCTTCGAGTTGCGATATCGCACCATTCGCTCGAGCTCACTGGTGGAGAGCGTCTCGGTCAGCAGCGCGAACGCTGCGTGGTTCCTGGCTCCGAGCGCCGCGCACTGGTCCAGATCGAGCGCCGGCCACACCGTGACGTCCGGCTCACGCTCTTCGATCCGCGCGAGCCAGATGTTCTCCGCTGCCATAATGTGTGCGTACAGTCGCAGTGCGTCGAGCGGCGCGGCGTGCATCGTGCGCATCGAGTTCAGCGCGCGTGCGTCGGCCCAGACCAAATGGTCGTACAGCTTTCGAATGTGCGCGGTCATGCCCGATCGCGACGAACCACGAGTTTCTTCCCCTTGATCGATGTGGAGTTGAGCGCTGCGATCACGTGCTCAACAATATCCTTGGGCACGAGCACCGTCGAATGACGCTCGGCGATCTGGATCGCGCCGATGGATTCCGGGCTCAGTTTCGCCTCGTTTACGATTGCGCCCACAATGTCGCCGGGTCTGATTTTCAGCTTGCGGCCGCCACCTATATAGATGCCGGCCAGCTCGCCCGGTCGTCCGGTCTTCTTCGAGCTCCCGGGCTTCGGCGGACGCGAGCGATCCATCGTCGCGCGCGGCCCCGCCGCTCTCGCGTGCGAATCCGGCCGCACCGCCGCTGACGGTATCTCCGATTCTTCCTTCTCTCCACCCGGAGATTCCGCGCGCTTCACGGCCGCGGCCGCGACGTCCATCACGTCGAACTCCGCCGTCAGCGATTCCACGATTCCCCGGTACGCCTCGAGCCCTCCGGCGAGAATCGTCTCGCGCAACGACGCGCGCGTGGACTCGAGCCGCCGCTCGCGCAGATCGGCGACGGTCGGCACCGCGGCAATCTCGATCTTCTGCTTGGTGAGCAGCTCGATATTCCTGAGCATGCGCTGTTCACGCGGCTCGGCGAACGTGATCGCGACGCCCGCGCGACCGGCGCGACCCGTGCGCCCGATCCGGTGCACGTACGCTTCGGCCGCGACCGGCACATCGTAGTTCACCACGTGCGACACATGCTGCACGTCGAGGCCGCGCGCCGCCACATCGGTTGCGATGAGCAGGTCTGTCTTGTTCGCGCGGAATTTCTTCATCACGCGGTCGCGCTGTTCCTGATTGAGGCCGCCGTGCAGCGCCTCCGCACGATACCCGTGCGCATTGAGCGTTTCCGTGAGCTCGTCGACTTCGGTGCGCGTGCGGCAGAATACGATGGTCGAGACCGGCTGCTCCACATCGAGCACTCGTGTGAGCGCCGCGGTCTTGTTCGCCCGGGTCACGACGTAGGCAATCTGACGGACCTTCGCGAGCGTGCCGGCGGCGACAGCTTCGCGTTCGATGCGAATCGTGACCGGCTTGCGCAGGTGCTTGTTCGCAATCGCGGTGATTCGCGAGGGGAGCGTCGCTGAAAAGAGCGCCGTCTGCCGTTCAGCCGGTGTCGCCGCGAGAATTGCCTCGAGATCTTCGGCAAAACCCATGTCGAGCATTTCGTCCGCTTCGTCCAGCACGACGATCTTCACCGCCGCGAGGTGCAGTGTGCGCCGCCGGATGTGATCGAGCGCGCGGCCGGGTGTCGCCACTACCACATCAACTCCGCGCTTCAGCGTGCGGATCTGCCCTTCCATCGACGCACCGCCGTAGATCGGCACGGCGATGACTCCGAGCGGCTTTCCATACTTATGAACGGCCTCGGCAACCTGCATCGCGAGCTCGCGGGTTGGCACGAGCACCAGCGCGGCGGTGCGCTCGCGCGTAGGAGCATCGGGCGAGACGAGATGCAGCAACGGCAGCGCGAACGCGGCGGTTTTTCCGGTTCCCGTGGCAGCCTGCGCGAGGACGTCGTGCCCTTCGAGGAGCGGAGGAATGGCGGCGCGCTGGATCGGCGTCGGTTCTTCATAGCCAAGCGCGGTGAGCGAGGCGAGGAGTCGATCGTCGAGTCCGAGGGTCGAGAACCCAGCGGTGTTTGGTGGATTCTCGGTGCGTGGCGTCATGTGGGGAAACATACCCGATTTAGTCTCACGAAGGTGCTGGCGCACGGCTTTCCCGTGTCGCAATTTCTTGACGTTACGATCCAACCTGACGCCTGGAGACACCGATGGCCCCCACATTCCCGTCCGTCGATTCCGCCACACTGAAAGCGCTGCGCAAAGGTGATGCCGCCGCTCTCGAAAAAATTCACCGTGCCGTGTACGCGGCCGTCGTCACCGAGGCCACGAAGATTGGCGGCGACCCCACATTCGGACCGCCTGTCGCCGAACTCGCGATGATCCAGCTCTGGGAGAATCGCGCGAATATTGAAAACGGCGAGGAGCTGGAAGAGGCGATCCACACTGCGGTTCGCGGCGGCGCCACGCGCGAGCAGCGGCGGCGCGCCAACAGTAAGGGCGGCGACAAGCCCGCGGCCGGCACGGTCGACACGACATGGAATCGCATCAAGGCCGAGATCTCCAAGGCTCCGGCGGCGGCCGGTTCGAAGCACACCACGCCGAAACATCACGTGGAAAAGGTGGACAGCGACGGCGGACGCGGCGTCATGATCGCGGTCGGCGTGCTGCTTCTCGGCGCGGCGGCGGTCGGCGGCTGGTTCGTGATGCAGTCAGGCGAGCACGGCGTCGCAACCGGCGCATACACGCTGCCGGACGCGAAGCAGGTTTCCGTGACGCCGGGTCAGCGAGGCAATCTTCCGCTCGCCCCCGGCGATACCGCGGCGATCGGCTCCGACACGCGAATCACCGTCGGCGGCGAGTACGGCACGAAGGTTCGCTCGGTGCGCGTGGACGGCAGCGCGAATCTGCAGGTGTCGAACGGCGTGCACTTCGAGGTCAACGCGAAGGATGTCACCGTGGGAACCACGAGCGGATCGTTCGCGGTTCGCGCGTATAAGGACGACCCCGGCGTGATCGTGCGTGTAAAGGAAGGCGACGTGAAGGTCGACAGCCCCAAGGAATCAAAGACCATCGGCGCCGGTAAATCGATTTCGGTGGCGAAAGACGGGACGATGTCGGAGCCCGCGCCTGCCGAGGTCGATCAGGCGCTTGGCTGGACGGACGGGAAGGTGGCGTTCACGAACACGCCGCTGAAGGTCGTGATGGTCGAGATGGCGCGGTGGTACGATCTGCCGGTGACGGCGAAGGACACCGCGCTGTATTCGCGGCCGGTGACGATGTCCGTGGCGCTCGAATCGAAGAAGGACGCGATCGCGGCGCTTGAGGAGAGCGCGAACGTGAAGTTCAGCTACGACAAGGATTCGAAGCCGGTGCTTGTGGATGCACCGAAGGGAGCGAAACCGGCGGCGAAACCCGCGGCAAAAGCAGCGGGGAAAAAGAAATAGACTGTCGTTAACGGTCGTTGGTAATTAGTTCTTGGCCAACAGATCGGCGGCGGCAAAAAGGAGAATCACACAAAACGTCGCGACCAGGGCACCGGCCGCGACGTTTTGCGTGTAGTCGGCCCGTTGTTGGATTTCGCGCATGCTGCGCGCGGCGAGCACGAAGGCGGCCGGTTTCGCCGTGGTCGGGACGATGACGGCGGCGAACCGCAGGCCGCGCTCCGGCTGCCAGGTGACGCGGTTGCCGCCGTGGGCACGCGCGTACTCGAACACTCCGATCGGCGGGGCGGTGGCGCCGCCGCGCAGCGCGTCTGATCCGAGGAGCAGTTTGCCGGCGGCGTCGTAGATCATCAGGAACGGCGCGAGACTGCGCTCGATCTCGACTTTTCCCGCTGGGACAACTTTGTCGATGGCGTCGCCGCGCTCGAGCGCGCGCGCTGCATCTTCGGCCATCTGGATCTGCGGATCGTTCGCGCCGGTGCGGATCGACTGCTGCACCGTGATGTAGACGAGCAGACAGACGACGGTGGAGAGGGCAGCGAGCAGGAGCGAGCGTCGGGTGGTTTCGAAGAGCGAAGACATGAGGGCTCCGAGTGGATGCACTTTATGATGTAAAGTACATTGTCACACCGGAGCCCTCAGTGCAAGCCCGTCGGCCTATGCGCGCTTTTTTCGCAAATCCTTGAATCGGATCAGCTGCCGCTTCTGCTCATCGTACAGCGTCAGCCCGAGCGCGCGCACGCCCTGCCGGATCGTCATCACCGGAGCCGCGTGAAAAATCGGATTCTCGTCGTGCGCCCGCTGCAGCCGGTAGTTCGGGATCCGCGGGCCCAGATGATGCACGTGGTGCAGTCCGATGCTCCCCGTAAACCACTGCAGCACGCGCGGAAGTCTCAGATGTGAACTCCCCTGAACCGCCGCCGTCGCGTAGTCCCAGTTCTCGTGCGATTCCCAGTATGCATCCTCGAACTGGTGCTGCACGTAGAACAGCCACACGCCCGCCATCGTCGCGAGATAGTACGCGGGGAGATAGATGATCAGCAGCGACTGCGCGCTCGTCGCGATGATCAGCGTGGCGATCAAACCCGCGATAGCGATGTTCGTCATCCACACATTCCAGAGCTGGACCGGCCCGGTCGCCTTGCCGGGCGTGCGCCAACGCTGGAGCACCATCATGTGCAGCGGTCCGAGCCCGAGCAGCACTGCGGGATTCCGGAAGAGCCGGTAGCGGAATCGTCCCCAGGCGTTAAGCGCGAGATACTCGCGCACCGTCATCGTGGTCACGTCGCCATTGCCGCGCCGGTCGAGATCTCCCGACGAGGCATGGTGCAGGGCATGCTCGCGCCGCCACTGCGCATAGGGGGTCAGCGTGAGAACCCCGGTAATGAATCCGACGGTATCGTTGACCTTCGGCCACGGCAGGAACGAGCCGTGGGAACAATCGTGCATGATGATGAAAGTGCGGATGATGAAGCCCGCGGCCGGGATGATCAGGGCGATAGTCACCCACGTCTCCACGTGGAGCATTCGGTGCATGGCCACCAGGGTCACCACCAGCAGCCCCAGCGTCGTCACCAATTGAAAGAGCGACCGTGCCACACTCGATCCCTGATAGCGCGCCACCACTTTGCGCCAATCTGAGACGACGGACTCAGGTCGCTCCGGAAGTTCGGACTCAGTTTTTACCGGCTCAGCATTCATTTGTATGCTCCCAGGTAGCCGCTGTTACTTCAATCTACTCCGGGGACCGCCGTTCGGAGTTCGGACCCCCAACCTCGCCCATCCCCGTGGGTTGCACGTGGGTTGCGCTAAGTCGCGGCATGCATTACGCTTCGAGCAGGACAAATGCGCATTCGGCGCGCCTTGTCCGACTGACCCAGGGCCCTGCTCTCGCGGTGCCCTTTTGTTTTTGTCAGGAACAGCCGACGGTCTAACACCAGTAAGGAGTAGCACAATGCGTACGACAGGTACCGTGAAGTGGTTCAACGACGCGAAGGGCTTCGGATTCATCACGCCCGAAGACGGCGCGAAGGACTGCTTCGTCCATCATTCGGCCATCCAGGGCCAGGGTTTCAAGTCGCTTGCCGAAGGCGAGCGCGTTGAGTTCGACGTCGTTCAGGGTCAGAAGGGTCCGGCGGCAGAGAACGTCACCAAGCTCGGCTCGTAAGTTCGAATGATCGAAGTCAAGCTTGACGAAGGCGACAAGATCGACTGGGCTCTCAAGGCTTTCAAAAAGAAGGTCATGAAGTCAGGAATCTTGCGTGAACTGCGACGCAGACGGCACTACGTGAAGCCGAGCGAGGCTCGGCAGCTCAAGTCCGCCGCAGCTCGGCGGCGTGGAAAACCGAAGCGTCAGGCTCGATAGCCAGGAGAGGCGATGATCGGACCGTTCCAGTTTGAAGATGGTGGACGTGCTTATTCGTGCACCGTCGAAGAACGACGGACGGCGCCGATGGGAAAGTGGTGGTGGTTCGAAGTAAGCGGAGACGGGCAGCGGTATGCACCCTTCGAAGCCGAATCGAAAGACACACAGACCTCGGTGAAGTCCCGCGTCATCGCTTTTTACAACGCCCGGCTTGAACGCCTCGCGCAACCCGTCGTGCCCAGGCAACACTGGGCCCGCCGGGACAAACCGGCTCCCGCTGCGCCAAAGGAAACTTAGGCTTGCGGAACTAAAAATCAGACGGGCGCAGTCACCTCGGTGGCTGCGCCCGTCTGATTTTATCTGCAGGACAGCTGAGAGTTCTGAACAGATGTACTGCGAGTTAAACCGTTTGTTGTTGGTTGGTTAAGTGAAGTTTACCAATTCGTAGACCGCATTTAACCAACCAACATGTGACGTTTCAACGCAGTCTGGATCTACATCGCCGGCCCAAGAACCTTGTCCAGCTCCTTCTTCTTCGCGTCCAGCGCTATCCGCATAGCCTTCAGACGCTCGATCGCGTCGTGGCCGGGTTTCTGGTCCGCGCTGTTCGTCATCGAATACAAATAGGTGATGTGCGTCAGCAGCTTCGGCTCGCTGTAGCGGATCGGCGACGTAATCATCGTTGCCGCGAGCTCGTTGAGTTTGTTCAGCTGCTCTAGCTGCGCGCCCGTCGCCCCTTTCAGTTTGTTCTGCGCCGCGCGCAGCCGCGCCACGGTCTTGTTTGCATCGCTCACTAAATCGCGCACCATCATGTTGTGATCGAACTGCGCCTTCAAATCCGCGAGCGTGATGGCATCGCGCAAAATCCGCGGATCTTCCACCACTGAAAGCGGCTGCGTTTGCTTGATCGAGCCGGCGGTCAAACGAACGGAGTAAGCACCCGGCACCGCCGCCGGCCCGTTGCCGCCCTCCACGCCGGCGCCGTTCATCGGCCCCGGATAGCGCAAATCCCACGTCATGCGATGCATGCCAGCCGTTTTGTCGAGCCGCGCTTGCCCGCCGCGGCCACCTCGCCCGCCACCACCCGTATCATCTTCCGGCGGCGCTTCGTCTGCGGCGGGCTGCGGCGCCGCTGCGACCGCCGCGCTCGAGAATTTCCGCACGACTTTGCCAGCGCCGTCGAGAACCTCCAGCGTCACGTCGTCCTTCATCGACGGCGCGATGTAGTAATCGATCTGCGCGCCCGGCGCCGGATACTGCACGCCCGCGCCGCGTCCGCCACCACCGCCGCGTCCGCTGCGGCCGCGGACTGCTTCCTGCGGCTTGTACAGCGCCACCTGCGAGCTCGCGACTCTCTCGCTCAGCTCACGCAGCGGCGTGACGTTGTCCATCACCCAGAACGAACGCCCCTGCGTGGAGAGCACCATGTCGTTGCGGCCGAACTTGATGTCGGTCACAGGCGTGACAGGCAGATTCTGCTGGAACGAATTCCAGTGCGCGCCGTTGTCGAACGAGATATGCATCGCCCATTCCGTTCCGGCGTAGAGCAGTCCCGCGCGCACGGGATCCTCGCGCACCACTCGCACGGGTTCATCGGCGGCGATTCCGTTCGTTCCATCCGTCAGCTTTGTCCACGTCTTGCCGTAATCATCCGTCCTGTAGATGTACGGTGAGAAATCGCCGCCGAGCAAAAAGCGATAGTACGCGTAGTACGCGGTGCCGGGCCGGTGCGGACTCGGCTCGATGTTCTGCACGCGTCCGCCCGGCGGCAGATCCTTCGGCGTGATGTTCGTCCACGTCGTGCCGCCGTCGCGCGTCACGTAGAACAGCCCGTCGTTCGATCCCGTCCAGATCAATCCCTTCACGAGTGGCGATTCGCGAATCGAGTAGACAACGCTGTAAACCTCTTCGCCCGTCGCGTCGCGCGTGATCGGCGTGCCGCTGGCTTCCTGCGGCTCTCCTTTGGGGAACGCGGTGAGATCTGGTGAAATCTTTTCCCAAGTAACGCCGTCGTCGCGCGTGCGGTGCACGTACTGGCTGCCGTAGTAGATCGTCGCGGCTTCGTGCGGCGAAACTTCCATCGGCGACACGCGCTGGAACCGGTAGATCAGCGTCGCGCCGCCATTTCCATACAGAGACTCGCCGCCCACCCAGTACTGCCGCTCTTCGCCGGACTTCACGTTCATGCGGCTGAACTGTCCTTTGCACGAACCGTAGACGATGTCGGGATTGGTCCGGTTCGGAATCACGGGGCCTGTCTCGCATCCGGGGCCGACGGTCCACTCTTCGGACTTTCCGGTGCCGAGCGGGAGCGACGGCACGATCAGCGTGCCGCCCTGATCTTGTTGCGCGCCGTACACGCGATACGGGTACTGGTTGTCAATCGCAACCTGATAGATCTCGGCGGTCGGCTGATTGTCCTGCGAACTCCAGCTGCGGCCGCCGTCGAGCGAGACGTTCGCACCGCCGTCATTTGACTGGATCATATAGTCCGAGTTTTTCGGATTGATCCACATGTCGTGATGGTCGCCGTGCGGCGCCTGCGCGTTGCGAAGGGTTTTTCCGCCGTCGATGCTCTTGAACCAGCTTTCGTTGCCAACGTAGACGACGTCGGCGTTGTTCGGATCGGCCTCGAGCGTGGTGTAATAGAAAGGGCGCGTCCAATACGTTTGCCCGCCGTTCATGAGCGCCCAGCTCGCGCCCGCGTCGTCGGAGCGATACAGTCCGCCGCCCGGCGCGGCTTCGATCAGCGCATAAATGCGATTCGGTTGTGATGCGGGGATCGAGACGTTGCTGCGGCCGAACAAACCGGTCGGCAGTCCGCCGCCGAGTTTGGTCCAGTTGTCCCCGCCATCGGTGCTCTTGTAAATGCCACCTTCGCGCGCGCCGCTGATGATCGTCCACGGTCTGCGCTCACCGCGCCACATCGACGCGAAGATGACGTTCGGGTTTCCGGGCTGCAGCTCGAGGTCGGCTGCGCCCGTGCTGTCGGAGAGGTAGAGAATCTTCTTCCAGGTTGCGCCGCCGTCCGACGAGCGGAACACACCGCGGTCGACATTCTTCGCGAACGGATTTCCGAGTGCGGCGACGTAGACGAGGTTCGGATTCGACGGGTTCACGCGGATCGTCGAGATCTGCCCCACGTTTTTGAGCCCGGCGAACGTCCACGTCTTTCCGGCGTCCGTGGATTTGAACATCCCTTTTCCGATCGAGACGTTGCTGCGGATCTTCGACGATCCCGTTCCTGCGTAGATCGTGTTCGGATCGGACTGCGCGACTTCGATCGCGCCCATCGAACCGACGGGGAGAAAACCGTCGGAGATATTTTGCCAGCTGTGTCCGGCGTCAGCGGTCTTCCAGATGCCGCCGCCGGTCGAGCCCATGTAGTAGAGCTGTGGATTCGACGCGACGCCGGTGACCGCGGTGACGCGACCGCCGCGGAGCGGGCCGATCAGGTGATAGCGCAGGGCGGAGTAGAGCGACGGATCGTACGCTGCAGCGAGCTGCATCGGCGCGGAGGGCGATCGCAGCGGTTCGGTGCGACGGGCAGCGGGCGGCGCCGCTTGGGCAAACGCGACCTGCGCGAAGATGGCAATCAGCACGAGCGCGAAAGCCGGGCGGCTGTTGTTCGAGCGAGACATACGGACTCCTGTAGGCGGTTCTTCCTTGAACTTATCGTCGCAAGACGTATGCTATGCGAATGCGAAACCTCTCGCGAGTTACTACGCTCTTCATCGCCATTTCATTGACAGCGTGTTCCGAGCCGCCGGTCGACCGTGGCCTCGAGAAATACATCGCCGGCATCAAGGCCATCGACAACCACGCGCACCCTATGCTCGTCGTCGCGAAGGGCGCGCCCGCCGACACCGATTACGACGCCCTGCCGCTCGATGCCATTCCGCCCGGCGCCGCCCCGCTGAGGCTCCGGCCCGGTCATCCCGATTGGGTCGCGGCGACGAACGCGACCAAAGACGTCGCCGGACAGAAAACCGAACTCGCCCTGGATCGTGCCGGCATCGACATCATGCTCGCGAACCGTGTGGCAATGGGCCCGTCTCTCGCACCGCCACGCTTCCTCTGGGTTTCGTTTGCCGATCCGCTCATGCTGCCGCTCGATGGAAAGCTCGAGTCCGCGCGCACGCCTGATACGCGTTCGCTCTATGCGCTCGAAACAAAACTCCTGCGTCGCTATATGCGTGATCTCGGTGTGACAAAACTCCCCGCGTCGCTCGATGAATACGTGAGAACCGTTCTGACACCGACGCTGGAGCGGCAAAAAAAAGCGGGCGCAGTGGCGGTGAAGTTCGAGGCGGCGTATCTCCGCGCGCTCGATTTTGACGACCCGGACCCGGCGCTCGCGCGCCTCGTGTACTCGCGCTTCGCGGGAGGAGGCGTGCCTGGCCGCACCGAGTACAAAACGCTCCAGGACTATCTCTTCCGCGTTATCGCACGCGAGGCCGGCCGGCTCGGCATGTCGGTGCACATTCACTCGACTTCGGGTGCGGGAAGTTTTTATTCGGCCCGCGGTGCCGATCCGTACATGCTGGAATCGGCGATGAACGATTCGACGCTGCGCGGAACGTCGTTCGTAATCATCCACGGCGGATGGCCGCTCTCGGCGCAGACGCTTGCGATGATGGGACGCGGGAAAGTATATGCCGATATTTCGATGACCGATGTCATTGCGGGGCCGTCTGCGTTGTCGGATGTGCTGCGCACGTGGCTCGAGGCGTGGCCGGAGCGGGTGCTGTTCGGAACCGATGCTTTTGACGGCGGACCCGGTCAAACGTGGGAGGCCGGCGCGTACCTGGCATCAAATCTTGCGCGGCGCTCGCTCGGTCTTGCGCTCACGCGCATGATGCGGGAGGGGTCGATCACTCGAATGCGCGCGGAGGAACTCGCGCGCATGGTGATGCGTGAGAACGCGCTCGCGCTTTACGGTTTGGGCGCGCGCAAAGCTCCGTAGTTCTGATTGATCTTTTTCACATAGCCGAGCGTCTCGCGATATCGCCAGCGCGGGACTTCGGGCGCGACGATTTCGATGTTCGGCCAGCGCATTTCGTCGAGTTGCTTCTTCTTCGCGGCCGCGGTGGCGCGCGCGATCGTGCCCTCGCCGGCGTTGTAGCTCGCGAACATGAAACGCGTCCGATCAGAATCAGGGCCTACGGGCTCCCAGAGCTTCCAGAGATAGCGGTCGTGCATGATCCCGGCCGCGATGTTCCACTCGGGATCGTCGATCGATTCGAATTCGGGGCGCTTGGTCTGAATCTCCTGAAATGTCGACGGCATGAGCTGCATGATTCCGCGCGCGCCGACGTAGCTGCGCGCCGTGGCGCTGAGCTCGCTCTCTGCGAGACCCTGCGCCTTGAAGTACTGCCAGTCGAAGTTCATGCCGAAATAGCGTTTGGTGTATTTCTTGAAGAACGCGTCGTAGCGCGTTTTGTCGTGACGCGCATTGCGCTCGGCGGCGGCGCGGTCGAGCGCGCTCACCGGCGGCGGCGGCGCTTGCGCGGAAGCCGTCGAAGCGAGCAGGAACAGCGCCGCGAGCAGCCGCACTAGTTCAGCGCGCGCCCGACGATCATTCCGATCGCGATGAAGATGGCGCCGAGGAAAATCGCGACGGCGACGTTTCCTTTCTTGAGCTCATCGTGGAAGTCGACCTGCGGCGTGAGGATGTCGATCACGCGGTAGGTGACGTACATCAGGACCACGCCGAGCACGGCGTAGACGAAGTTCATGGCGACTATCGGTACTTGCACAAAACCTCCATGGCGGGGGTCCCGGTCGTCCTCCGCCCGAAGATACGATACGGGGCGCGGCTCTTCCACCAAAACGTTCTGTTCGGCATCGTTGACCGCATGAAAGAACTCGAAACTCTGCTGATTTCAGGCGCCGACGTGCGCAAGCTGCTGCCGATGAACGAGTGCATTGCGGTGATGGAAGGCGCGCTCAAAAGCGTGACGGACGGCTCGAGCGTCCTGCCGCTGCGCACCGTGATGCGGCTCGACGGCACGCCAAATGCATTCGGCGTGATGCCTGCGATAGTCGGGAAGGGAGCCGGCGCGTCGATCGGCGCGAAGATCATTACGGTCTTCCCCGGCAACGACGCCACTCCCTACGACGCGCACATCGGCGCGGTGCTGTTGTTCGACGCCGAGCACGGGAAGCTGCTCGCGATCGCGGATGCGTCGACGATCACGGCGATTCGCACGTCTGCGGTATCCGGACTCGCGACTCGACTTCTAGCGCGCGAAGATGCCAAAGAGCTCGCGATTCTGGGAGCGGGTGTCCTCTCGATGCCGCATCTCGAGGCCGTGCGCTGCGTGCGGCCGATCGAGCGCGTGCGTATCTGGAGCCGGTCCGGTGAGAAATCGAAGACGTTTGCCGCTCGCGCAAAAAAACAGTTCGGTGTTGAGGTCGTCGTCGCGGGCTCCGCGCGGGAAGCCGTGGAGGGCGCCGACGTGATCTGCACCATAACCGCAGCGCGGACGCCGGTGCTCGAGGGCGCGTGGATTGCGCCGGGCGCGCACGTGAATGCGGTGGGCGCGTCGCTGCCGACGGCGCGCGAGCTCGATACTGCGGCGGTCGCGCGAGCGCGGCTCTTTGTAGATCGCCGCGAGTCGGCGCTGGCCGAGGCCGGTGATTTTCTCATCCCGCGCAGCGAAGGCGCGATCACCGACGCTCACATACTCGGCGAGCTCGGTGATTTGCTTTCGGGAACCGTGAAGGGCCGTGTGAGTCGCGACGATGTTACGCTGTTCAAATCACTCGGCCTGGCGGTCGAGGACGTCGCGGCACTTCGGCACATACATACCAAGGCGCTCGCGATCGGTGTGGGCGCGCGCGTTTCGCTCGGCGGTCTGCGCGAAGACTGAGACTATGGTTTGCGGCGCGCGAGCCAGTCGTTCAACCGCGCGCCGGCGACCGAATCGCGCGCGTTGGACGATGAGATCCAGTCGCGGTACTGCGGCAGCGTTTTGAGATACGTGAGATAGCGCGGATAACTCGCGGCATCCTTGCCGTCGAGAATCTCCACGGAGGTTTTCACGGTCGCCGCGGCGAACGCAGTCCAGATCTTTTTGCCCCATGCCACCGTGGCGATTTGTGGGGCGCCGAGGTAACCGGGCCATCCTTCGCCGCGCGCGGTCGCGAACGCCTCTTCGTAGTTGGCGCCGATCACCGACTTGGCACTGTGAAAATCCTTCGCCACGAGATCGGGTCGCAGGTACAACATGAGACTGTGCTCGTCCATGCCGCCGTGCAGTGAGAGGCCGTCGGCTTTCTTCTCGGCGTCGGTCATGCTCTGCATGGCGCCGCCCCAGCCGCCGAGGACCTGCATGAGTCCCCAGAGGTTCACCATGGTGCCGCCGTACGTGTCGTGGAAAAAATCAGCGGCATCGTCGAGCGCGCCGATGTGCAGCGGCGAGCCGTGGACGTGGACGATCAGGATCCAGCGGAAACCTTGGTCGCCGAGCTCGGTGGCGAGATCGGCGAACGCGGCGCGGAGTGTGGACGGTCGCAACGCGTAGGTGCCGGGGAAACTGTACTGCTTGCCGATTTCGTTGGAGCCGCTGGCGCCAGCCGAGATGGGAGGGAAGACGAGCACCGTCCATTTCGGTCGTTCTTTTGCAATGCCTGCGGCGAGTTCCTTGGTGAGGTGATCGCTGAGCACGCCGTCGGTGAACGCCGGGAGATACGGTCCGTGCTCCTCGATCATTCCGCCTTGGAGGATGACGACCGTGTGGCTGCGGTCGAGCGCGCGGATTTGGCGTGTGTTGAGATCGGCGACGTGGAGGACTTGTGCCGGCAGCGCCTTCGAGAGAAGAAGCGCGCTGGTGATGATTGCCGACATTTGGAGCCGCATCGAGTATCCTCGCGTGAACGCGAAGGATCACTGGAACTTGATCACCGTCGCGTGGTGGAAGAGCTGGTTTTCGCCGATGATGAGCGACTCGATGGGAAAGCCGCCCTCGTGTGTGAAGACGAGTGAAACATCGGTCGCGTCCGCGGGAAGGTCAAACGTTCGCGTGATGTCGAGCGATTGGCCCGGCGCGACTTTCGAATCGAGTGGAACTGTGGACGACGCGGGATCTGGATCGAAACGCCGGTTTCGCGAGTCGGTGACGTTCCACGACTTGCCGGCGCCGGCCGGCGATTGTTTTGCGTCGGCAACGGCGAAGCACCAGTCGTCGAAGCAGATCGTCTCGCCCACATGATGGGCAGGGAGGATTCGTCCCGCGCGCGGCCGCTGTCCGCGCAACGCGGCCACGGTGGCTGTGACGAGCGTGACCACGGTGGCCAGGAAGAGCAGGATGAACAGCGGTTCGAAGATCGTCATCATCGGCATAGTACTTTATATCGTAAAGTAAATGCCGGTTGGCGTCAAGCGGCCCGCCGCCGGCTATTCGCCCCAGATCGCCAGCTCGTTGCCTGCGGGATCGGCGAAGTGGAAGCGCCGCCCGCCGGGGAACGAGAAGATCGGCTTGATGATCTTGCCGCCCGCCTTCTCGACGCGCGCCAGGGCCTCTTCGAGTTTGCTCGCGTAGAGAATCACGAGCGGCGCTCCGCTCGTCGATGATTCCTGCTCGGTCATTCCGCCGTCGACGCCGGCGCCGCTGAAGCTCACATAGTCCGGGCCCCAGTCCTGGAACTGCCAGCCGAACGCGTCGCCGTAGAACTTCTTGGAGCTCGCGACGGCGTTCACGTGGAACTCGACGTAGTTGATGCTGTAGTCCGGGCGCTTCGCTTCGTCCGCCATTGTTCTCTCTGAGATGAATTGTGATGGTGGGCGATACTAGTAAAAATCATGACTGCGTGCGTGCTCCGCTCCTGCTCCCGCTCCCAGTGCTACGAACTCCTCCGCTTTGAGATTCACCACCGTCTGCTCGATCTGCAGCACGCCGCGCACGAGGAGCAGCGGTGTGCGCGAAATGAGCAGCGCCTGTTTTTCGAATCGCTGCGGCGTGATCACCACGTTGAGCATTCCGGTTTCATCTTCGAGCGTGAGAAACACGAACCCTTTCGCCGTGCCGGGGCGCTGACGGCAGATCACGAGCCCCGCGGCCGCGATGCGCGCGCCGTCTTTCTGTTTGGTTGCCTCGTGCGCGGTGAGCACGCCGTTCGGCAATAGCAGCGCGCGCAGGTGGCGCATGGGATGGCCGTTCAATGAAAGGCCGGTCATCCGGTAATCGGCTTCGGTCATTTCCGGCGCAGACAATGGCGGCAGCCCCGACGGAATCTTCGTCTCTGGAAAAAGCGCGAGCGGGCCCGCGTCGCCGCGCACACACTCGAGCACACGCCACAGCGCCACGCGCCTTCTCCGCTCGTGCGGCTCGTCCGCCACGTACGCATCGAACGCACCCGACTCGGCCATGAAGCGCAGCGCGCGGCGGTCGAGCTTCGAGCGGTGCACCACGTCGCGGATCGAAGTGAACGGGCCGTCTTTCAGCGCGCGCTCTATTTTGCCGCGCGCGTTGGAGCCGAGTCCGCG
>JANYIJ010000034.1 GCA_025362095.1 Gemmatimonadota bacterium
TCTTCTTCGTCGACGATCATGCGCGTGGACTTCGGGCCTTCTTCGTCGCGCAGCCAGTCGCCGAGCGAGACGAAATCGTCGTCGCTGCCGGAGGACGCGGCGGCGGGAACGGGCTCGTCGAGCGGGGGCAGCTGCGTTGCGTCGAGCGCTGCGGTGTAGCGGCGGCCGCCCTTCACCGGGGTGGCGACGCGATTCGGCCGCGCGGACGGGCGCGGCGCGGGCGGCGACTCGATCGGAACGGGCGGCGTGCCGAACGATTCGATCGCGGCCTGCGCGCGCACGTCGTCCGGCGCGAGCTCGAGCACGCGATGATAGACCTGCTTCGCTTTTTCAGTCTGGCCGTCGCGGAAGAGCGAGTCGGCGAGCTCGATATATGCCTCGGCGAGCCGCGGCTTGTCGTTCGAGCGGAACGCGTACTCGACGCGCTTCTGGTGATGACGCACCGACAGCGGATTCAGGCGGATGATTTCGTCGGCGATCGAGCGCGCCGCTTCGAGATCGTTCGCGCGCTCGAATCCTACGAGCGCCGACTCGAGTTCTTTGAGTCCGCCTTCACGGTCGCCGGTCTCGAGCAGCGCTTCTGCGTACTGGCGGTGCAGCTCCCAGTTGTCGGGCTCGTCGACGAGCCGCACGCCGAGCGCGCCGACGGAGTTCGCGAGCACCGACATCGTGCGACGCACGGGCGGTGGGAGCACTTCCATCTGCTCGTCGGGCACGTCCGAGAACGTGGTGGCTGCCTCTGGCGCTTCAGCGACGAGCTCGATCAGCTCCTCGGACTCGCGCGCGACGACCTCCGCGGATTTTCGCTCGGCCGGCAGCTCCTCCATGTCGAGCATCGGAAGCTCGATGTCGAGATCGATGGTCGGCACTGTCGATGCGGCCGAGACGCGCGTGGTGCCGGCCGCGGGAGTGCCGTCGAGATCGATCATGGGAAGATCGCCGGGGAGCGCGAGATCGCTCATGCTGGGGCGCGGCCCCGTCGGCGCTTCTTCGATCGCGGTGAGATCGATTTCAGCGAACTCGCTCACCGGCAGCGGCGCCGGCTCGAAGATCGCCTCGTCGTCGAGCGACGTCGTTTCGAGTCCGAGGATCGCGCCGGACGCTGGGCGGCTTTCTGCGGGCGGCGCGTTCTCGACCGACGACGTGATGATTTCGAGCGACTGCGACGGCGTTGGGGTTGGCGGCGGCGCGATGTCGATCTTCGTGCTGATACCGCGCGTGAGGCGCGAGGCGCGGGGCGTCGGCGCATCGAGATCGATGAATACCAGATCGTCGTTCTTTGCGCGGACGCTCGCCTCGCCGGCCTTTGCTTCGGCCTTGGGATCGATCGCCTTCATGCGTTCGAGTGTGGCCTCGGCCTCGGCGGCGCGGCCCGCACCTTGGTACCGGGCGTACAGCAGCTGAAGCTGGTCGAGCGCCTCGGTCTTGCGATCGGCTTTTGTGAGTTGCTCCGCGAGCATCAGGCGGATGTCGTCCTGATCGGGGCAGAGATCCGCGAATTCCTTCAGTGCGCGGAACGCTTCCTCCATCTGGCCGGTCTTCTGCATGCGATCGGCGTACTCGAGGAAATTCGATTTCGCGTCGCCGTTGAATCCCTTTGCAGCGCTGATCTTTCCGAGCTTGTAGTAAACCGTCGCGCGCCCGGGAGAGGTGCGCAGAATTTTATTGCAGAGCGCGATGGCGTTGTTGAAGAATCCGCCCTCGGCATAGAGATCCACCGCGCGCTCGTAGAGCGTGACGGCGTCGGGTGTGTTTCCCTGCCGCACGAGCAAGTCGCCGACGCGATTGTAGAGCCCGACGTCGACATTGTCGTCGCCGCCCGCATCGTAGATGTCGAGGATTTCGCGGTACGCCGCTACGGCCTTATCGAGCTGTTTCTTCTGCTCGAAATCGGCGGCCTTCTTCCTTAGAGCGGCAACGTTGGACATAGGTGGAGAAAGCTACGTGGAGCGTCCTAGCCGTGACAAGCTTCTCCGCGCAGCCAGGAGCGCCGGCAGCGTTGGTCGCCGTACCAGTATGGGAGCTCCCGAATGTCTCCGATGTCGAACAGGGCGAGATCGGCCGAGAAGCCGGGGCTCAACTGGCCTGTTTCGGACGCCAATCCGAGTGCGGCGGCACCGTTCGTGGTGGCGGCGATCACGGCCTCGGAGACGGATAGGTGAAGTTGACTCACCGCCAGCGTCAGGATGAGTGGAAAGTTTACAGTTGGCGAGGTTCCCGGATTGAAATCCGTGGCTAGTGCGACGGCCGCCCCCGCGGCGATCAGATCACGAGCCGGCGCCTGCTTGGCTTTGCCGAGGAAGAGCATCGTGCCGGGGAGCAGCGTGGCCACGGTTTGGCTCGCGGCGAGCGCCTTGATGCCCGGCTCGGAGATCGCGGCGAGATGGTCTGCGCTGGTGGCGCCGAGTTCTGCCGCGAGTTCGGCTGCGCCGCTTGGCTGGAGTTCGTCGGCGTGCAGCTTGAGGGCGAGCCCGTGCGCGCGCGCCGCGCCGAGGATCGTGCGGGTTTCCGCGAGCGTGTAGACGCCCGGTTCGCAGAAGATGTCCGCGAACGTGGCGAGTTTTTCTTTCGCGACGCGCGGGATCATTTCGTTGACGAGCAGTGCGATGTAGTCGGCGCGACTGCTCGTTTTTGCGCGGAATTCAAGCGGGATTTCGTGCGCGCCGAGGAAGGTGGGGACGATGCGCAGCGGGAGCGCATTCTGAAGGCGCTGAATTACGCGCAGCGATTTGAGTTCGTCGTCGAGCGTGAGACCGTAGCCGCTCTTGAGTTCGACGGTGGTGGTGCCGTACGAGGCGAGGCGTTTGAGGCGCGGAAGCGCGAGCGCGAAAAGCTCGTCTTCGTCGCGCGAGCGGAGATCGCGCACGGAGCTGTGGATTCCCCCGCCCTGCCGCGCGATCTCCATGTAGCCGAGTCCGGCGGCGCGGAGTTCTTGTTCTTCGAATCGCGGCTTTCCGAAGATGCCGTGGGTGTGGGAGTCGACGAGCCCGGGTGTGAGGACACCGCGGTCGCAATTTATTAACTCCGCGGCTGGGTAATCGCGCTGGAGCTGATCTTCAGGACCGACGGCGGTGATCCTGTCGTCGACGGTTACGACCGCCGTGTTCGTGAGTACCCCTGCGTCGCGAAGTTCGGTGCCGCGGCGGGCGCGCGGCGGGCCGGCGCAGGTGACGATTTGTGATGCGTTTATGAAGAGGCTTTGACTCGGCATTTATGACGAATCTACCGCCGGAAACGGAATGATGGGTGTGGCGCGCGGAAGGTTAAGGTTTCGGCGAGCGAGAGTATTAGCGTTGCGCTCATGACCATTTCGCGCACGGCGGGCGTGACGGCTGCGGGCGTGACGGCTTGGTCCGTTACACACACCAATGCATCCGTTCATCCATGACCGTGACGTTCGCCGCCGAGGAGATCCATTCGGGACCACTTTTTCTCGCTTACGATCAAACGTATGACCCGACGTACGACGTGGTACGACTAGTCGTACGCCTTGGCGTAACAGCAAGAAAGTGAGCCGAGACGACATATGCGCGCAGGCCGAGACGTCCGTTCGCTCTCTGAATTCCGGTCAAACGCCGCCGCGTTCGTCGAACAGGTGCGGTCAACGAGCGAGCCCGTGATCCTCACGCAACGCGGCCGCGGGGCAGCCGTGCTCCTTGGCATCGACGCGTACGACGCGATGCTCGACGAGATCGGGCTGTTCCGCGACTTGCGCATCTCCGAGCACCAGGCCGACCGGCAAAACACTCGGCCCCGCGAGCTCGCGGAAACCCGCCTGCGAGCAATAGTCGGCCGATGAACATCGTCTGGACGCCACTCGCCGAAGAGCGCGCCGCGGAGATCGTCGCGTCGATGAAGGCCGACAGAACGGGCGCCGCCTGGCGCTGGTTGCAGGGGCTGCTCGCGCGCGTCCGAGGTATCTCACAATACGAGAGCTTGAGCGAGGGGCTGGGGGAGGCCTACTTCTCGCCCTGCCGAATCATCTACCGGATTGAGCGCGACCGGATGGTCGTCCTGACGTTCCACGCGGTCGGCCGGCACCGAAAAAGTGCTAGGTACGAGGAACGCCCTCCGGCAGCGCCGCCCTCTTCGCCCGATCGCCCATCAACTGCGTAACAAACCGCTGGCCCTCGCCGATCCGCTCGAGCTCCACGGCCATCGCATCGATCCCCTGCTCCATTCGCTCGAGGCGATCGACTACGTCTTTCGGAATTTGGGGCGCCGCGGGGCGGGACGAGCGCCGCAGTGCGAGGCGCATGATGCCCATC
>JANYIJ010000035.1 GCA_025362095.1 Gemmatimonadota bacterium
TTTGTCGCGCGAGATCGACGAGCGGCGTGAGCGCGATCAGCGAATACGCAATATTCCCCGCGAGGATTCCGCCGGCCGTGGAAGCGAGCAGGAAAAATCCCACTCGCCACCACGCGCGGACTTTGCGATCACTGCGTCTGAATATCCCCACCCGCGAGGTCAGACACGCTCGACGCTGAGTGCCACCGCGTTTCCGCCGCCGAGGCAGAGCGTCGCAAGCCCGGTGCGCGCGCCGCGATCGTGCATCGCATGCAGCAGCGTCACGAGCACGCGCGCGCCGCTCGACCCGATCGGATGCCCGAGCGCGATCGCGCCGCCGTTCACGTTCACCCGGTTCCAGTCCCACTGCAGCCCGTCCCCATCAGCAAGCGCTTGCGCGGCGAACGCCTCGTTCGCCTCGATGAGATCGTAGTCGCCGATCTTCGCGCCGGTGAGCTTCATGAGATTCTGCGTAGCCAATATTGGCGCGAAGAACAGATCTTTCGGTTCCGTGCCGCCGCTCGCATATCCGGTGATCCGCGCGAGAATCGGAAGCCCGTGCGCCGTCGCATACTCCTCGCTCGCCACGATCAGCGCAGAACCGCCGTCCGAGAGTCCCGGAGCGTTGCCCGCCGTCACGGTGAGCTCTTCCGGTTTCATATCCTTCGGCGCGTCCTTCGGAAATGCGGGCCGCAGCTTCGCGAGCGCCTCGAGCGTCGTGTCTTTGCGCGGGCTCTCGTCGGCCGCAACGACCGTCGGGCCTTTCTTTCCAGGAATTTCGATCTTTACGATTTCCTTCTCGAACTTTCCGCCTTCGATCGCGGCAACGGCTTTCATGTGCGACTGGTATGCGAACTCGTCCTGCCGCGCGCGCGTGATCCCGGCTTTCTTCGCCGTGTATTCGGCGTATCCACCCATGTGCACCTGGCCGAACGAATCCCAGAGCCCGTCGCGAATGAGACCGTCAACCAGCGGTTGGTCGCCGAACTTCACACCGGTGCGCATGCCGTACGTGAGGAAGGGAGCGTTGGACATCGACTCCATGCCGCCCGCCGCGAGCAGCTGCGCGTCGCCGGCTTTGATCGCCTGCGCGGCGAGCATCACGGCCTGTAGTCCCGACCCGCATACCTTGTTCACCGTGAACGCGGGAACTGTCGCGGGCACACCGGCGCGCATCATCGCGATGCGAGCGGGCGCCTGACCCACGCCCGCCTGTACGACGTTGCCCATGATCACTTCGTCGAGATTCACCGGATCGATTCCGGCGCGCTCGATGGCGGCGCGGAGCGCGGCTGCGCCAAGATCGGGCGCGGTGAGCGAAGCGAGCCCGCCGAGAAATTTTCCGATCGGCGTGCGCGCTCCTGAAACGATCACTGCGCGCGGCGTCATGATGCGACTCCCGCATCGGCGGTCACCGGCGCCGGCAACGCGCGCGAGCGAATCTCGCCCGTGACCCGCGCAATGAACGCGTCGAGCGCAATCACTTCCTGTTTCTTCCCCGCGCCGCGCTCGCGAACGGCCAGCGTGTTCGCCTCTGCTTCGCGTTTTCCGATTACGGCCATGTACGGCACCTTCATTGTTTCCGCCTCACGAATTCGATAGTTGAGCGTTTCGGAACGAGTATCGAGATGCGCGCGAATTCCCGCTGCGCGCAACTTGGCTGTCACCTCTGCCGCATGCGGCGCGAGATCGTCGGCGATCGGCAGCACGCGCACCTGCTCCGGCGAAAGCCACACGGGAAACGCGCCCGCGAAATGCTCGATCAGAATCGCGATGAAGCGCTCGAACGAGCCGCTCACCGCGCGGTGAATCAGAACCGGACGGTGCGCGTGGTTGTCTTCGCCGGTGTAACTCAGATCGAATCGCTCGGGCTGCGAGTAGTCGAGCTGAATGGTGCCAAGCTGCCAGTGACGGCCGATGGAATCCGTAACATCAAAATCAATTTTGGGTCCGTAGAAAGCGCCGTCGCCCTCCTTCATCGCGTAGGGCAACCCGGTCGCGTCGAGCGCTTGCTTCAGTCCGCGTTCCGCCGTGTCCCACATCTCGTCGGTGCCCACACGTTCGGCCGGACGCGTCGCAAACTTAAGCGTCGCGCTCAGACCGAACGTCGCGTAGTAGCCGAGGATGAACTGCGTGAGCCGCTGCACCTCTTCGGCGATCTGACTTTCCATCAGATACACGTGGCAGTCGTCCTGACGGAACTGACGCACGCGCGTGAGGCCGGAGAGCGCGCCGCTGATCTCATTGCGATGCAGCACATCGAACGTGGTGTAGCGCAGCGGCAGCTCGCGGTACGAGTGCTTCTTCGACGCGAAGAGCAGATGGTGCGACGGACAATTCATGGGCTTCAGCGCAAAGTCGTTCTCGCCGGTCTCTTTGTCGTGCACGAGGAACATGTTGTCCTTGTACACGCCCCAGTGGCCGGAAATTTCCCACAGCGCCTTGTTGTAGAGCAACGGCGTCATGATCTCTTTGTAGTCGTCGCGCTGCAGCTCACGCATGAACTCATTGATCGTGTTCATGAGCGTGGTGCCCTGCTCCGTCCAAAACGCCGCGCCCGGCGCAAACGGGTGGAACATGAAGAGGTCGAGCGCCTTGCCGAGCACCCGATGGTCGCGCCGCTTGGATTCTTCGAGCCGGTGCAGATGCGCGTCGAGATCTTCCTGCTTGAAGAACGCGGTCGCGTAGATGCGCTGCAGCATTTGGCGGTGCTCGTCGCCGCGCCAATAGGCGCCCGCGGCGTGGAGCAGTTTGAAATGCTTCAGGTACGAGGTGTCCGGAACGTGCGGCCCCTTGCAGAGATCGGTGAATGGGCCGTCGGTGTAGGTGGAGATGATTTCGTCGGAGCCTTCGAAGTCCTGCAGACGCTCGAGCTTCAGCGGATCGTCGGCAAAACGCTTTTTGGCCGCGGCCTGCGAAACCTCTTCCCGCACGAACGGATATTTCTCGGCGGCGACTTTTCGCATCTCGGCTTCAAACGCGGCAAGATCGTCGGGCGTGAACGGGTGCGCGACTTCGAAGTCGTAGTAGAAACCGTCTTCGATCGCGGGCCCGAATCCGATTTTCGCGTCTGGACGCAGGCGACGCACCGCCGTCGCGAGGATGTGCGCGCCGGAGTGGCGCAATACGTCGAGCGCGCGCGGATCTTTCTCGGTGATGACGACGAACTTGCCGTCCTTCCGCAGCGGCGTGCTGAGATCCTGCACCACGCCGTCGACGGCGACGGCGATACTGGCTTTCAGAAGGCCTTTGCCGATGGACAGGACGACTTCGTGCGCGGGGGTGCCGAGCGGCACGATGCGCGTTGCGCCATCGGGGAGCACTAGCGTGATCAACTCGGCGCTCCCGGAACCAGCCGGAGGAGCGTCGATCATTTGCCGGTTAGCACGTCGAGCATCGGCACGATCCGGCCCGAAAAGCGGAACCAGAGCGCGATTCCGAGCACGAGCGCCGCCGCAAAGAGCGTCCAGATAATCATGGGGCGGAGGCGGAGGCTTTCGGAGGGATCAGCGTTGGGCGAGGCTGGCATTCCTCAACTTAACCTCGGTGAGGGGCTACAGGTGAGGGCTAAAAGCTCGGGTCTGCAAGCTCGCGTCTCACAGTTAGGCGTTTTCAATGCTACGAGCTCGAGGTGACTGCAGGCCGTGAGCTCGCAGTGCCCGAGAGCTGAAGCTTTGAAACAGCCTCGCTCTGAGACCCGAGCTCGCAGACCCAAGCTTTGAGCCCTCCGTCGCCTTCTATAGACTGCCCGACTAACTTTGCTACAGCGATGACCACCCCCGACGAGCAAGACGCCCTCCCCGCGCAATACGACGCGGGAGGAACTGAACACGCCCTCTACCAGGAATGGGAGGCTGCGGGAGTCTTCCGCGCGAATGCGGCTGGTTCAGTGCGGAGCGGCGGCAAAAAATCGCCGTACGTGCTCGTCATGCCGCCGCCGAACGTGACGGCGATTCTGCACGTGGGACACGGACTCAACAACACCGTGCAGGACGTGCTCGTGCGCTGGCGCCGGATGGCGGGCGACGACGCGCTTTGGGTGCCGGGCACCGATCACGCCGGCATCGCCACGCAGAACGTGGTTGAGAAGGCGCTCGCGCTCGAGGGAAAAACGCGCGACGACCTCGGCCGCGAGGCGTTCGTCGAGCGGGTGCGCACATTTGCCGATGAAACACGCGGCGCGATCCTCCAGCAGCTTCGCGTCATCGGCGCCAGCGCCGACTGGACGCGCACCGCGTACACATTCAGCCCCGAGCTCTCGCGCGCCGTGCGCGAAGTGTTCGTGCGGCTGTTTGACGATGGGCTGATATACCGCGGCCACCGCGTGATTCACTGGTGCACGCGCTGCCTCACGTCGCTCTCCGACGAAGAGGCCGAATTCGAAGATGAGACGGGCACGCTGTTCACCGTCCGCTATCCGCTAGCCGAAGATCCGTCAAAGTTCATCGACGTCGCCACCACGCGCCCCGAAACGCTTCCCGGCGATGTGGCGATTGCGGTGCACCCGGAAGACGAGCGCTACACGGCGTTCGTCGGAAAGCAGCTCCGACATCCGCTGAACGACGTGCTGATTCCCGTCGTCGCCGATGAATACGTCGACCGCGAGTTCGGTACCGGTGCGCTGAAAATCACGCCCGCGCACGACGCAAATGATTTCGAAGTCGGCAAGCGTCACACGCTCGCGCAGCCGGTGATTCTTTCCGCGGACGGTCACTTGCAGAATGACCCCGCCGACGGGATCTCGCGCGTGCCGGAAGCGGCCATCGGACTCGATCGCACTGCCGGCCGCGACGCGATCGTGAAGCTGCTCACCTCACGCGGCGCGCTCGTCAGCCGGCGGCCGCACGACCACGCAGTGCGCCACTGCTATCGCTGCGGCACGGTCGTCGAGCCGCGACTTTCCGATCAGTGGTTCGTGAAGATGGCGCCGCTCGCGAAACCTGCGCTCGAAGCGGTGCGAGACGGGCGAATTCGAATTCTTCCCGAGCGTCACGAAGCTGTCTACGTGCAGTGGATGGAGAACATCCGCGACTGGAATATCTCGCGGCAGATTTGGTGGGGACATCGCATTCCCGTGTGGAAGTGCGCGGCGTGCGGAACCGAGAAAGCGTACCGAGAGGATCCCAAAGCCTGCGACAACTGCGGCAAGACGTCGCTCGTGCAGGATCCCGACGTTCTCGACACATGGTTCTCCTCGTGGCTCTGGCCCTTCTCCACTCTCGGCTGGCCGGAGCAGACACCCGACCTCGCTGCGTTCTATCCAACCGACGTGCTCGTCACGGCACCGGAGATTCTGTTCTTCTGGGTCGCGCGGATGATCATGGGCGGATTCTACTGCATGGGCTCCGCGCCGTTCCACACGGTGTACCTCACCGGCACGGTGCGCGACATGGAGCATCGCAAGATGTCCAAGTCGCTCGGCAACGGGATCGATCCGCTCGCAGTGGTTGAAAAGTTCGGTGCCGATGCGTTGCGCTACACGCTCATGCAGGGAATGGGACTCGGCGTGGACGTGATGCTCGATCCCGCCGATCTCGAAAAATCTTTCGCGCCCGGCAGAAATTTCGCGACGAAGCTTTGGAACATCGGCCGATTCCTGCTGATGCAAGTGGGAACGGAAGCGGTCACACCGTTCGCGAAGCTCGACCCGAAAACTTTTCGCAGCGCCGACCGCTGGATCATCGACCGCCTGGCTGTTGCCGTGGAGAGCTGCAACGCGGCGCTCGGACCGGCGCGACCGTCGAAAGGATCGTGGCCGCAGGCCGAGCGTCAGGCCGGAATGCGACTCGACGAGTACACGGAATCGGCGCGACGCTTCGTGTGGAACGAGCTCGCCGACTGGTACGTGGAAGCGTGCAAGGGCCGGCTCTTGCAGCCGGGTGACGACCGCGAAATCGCGCGCTCGATTCTCGTGCACACGTTCGACCAAGCGCTGCG
>JANYIJ010000130.1 GCA_025362095.1 Gemmatimonadota bacterium
CTCGAAACCCTCGACGTCGAGTTTTACCAGATCCGGTTGAAACCCGGGCATCTCAGCCAGCGTTGCATCGAGAGTCACGATCGGCACCCGGCGCTGGCCGCCGTTCGCAAGCAGCGCGGCGTCCGCCGGAGGCAGGAACGACGCCGCGTACTTGTCGTCGTAGACCTCCAGCACGAGTTCACCCGCGGTTGCGCCTGCGCCTGCAATGATCGCACGCGACCCGGGGACGCTCTCCGCGATGCGTTCGAGCGACTCCCGAAACTCGGCCTGCGGTTCGATCATCAATGATGGGACGCCGGGATACACGGCCCACGCCCACTGAGTCCACTCACCGCGGTTCGCGCCCACATCCACCATGCCGCGCGGTGCGAAGCCGCGGGCTCGCAGGTCCTCGAGGAACGAATCCAGGTTGCCCACGGGTCGAGTCGCCGTGGCCGGCGCTGGAGTCGGCACATGACGGCGCACTTCATAGCCGAGGAGTCTGAGGAGGCGCTTAAGCAGTCGCTTGAATGCACGCATACGGCAACATGGCACCGCGCACCGGTGATGTCACGCGCGCTAATGTCGCCTACTCGGCGATTCCCACGCTCAGCCGACTTGCCTTGCGATCGTAGTAAGTCAGATAGCGAGTCAGCGGATAAATCGTCGGCCCGCGCAGAACCTTGCCGTCGAGCGCGTATTGCGAGCCGTGGCACGGACAGGTAATGACGCCGTTCACCGGCGGGTTCACTGGGCACCCCTCATGCGCGCATCGCGTCGAGAGCGCCGCAAACGCCTCATGCCCGGTGCGGACGATAAGAATCGGCGCGTCATCCACGCCCGAGGTCGTCGTGGTGATCGCCGCACCGTCTGACGTCAGCGCCGAGACGTCGATGCTCGCCCGAAAGGTCCACGAGCGCGTCGGATCGGGCGGCTCGCACGCCGCGGCGAGCGGCACTACTGCTGCGGCAGCCGCGCTTCCCGCGAGAAGACGTGCAGCGCCGCGAACGAATTCGCGGCGCGTCGAATCACCCATCAGCTATTTCCCCGCGACCATCACCGCCGCCATTCGCTGCGGCCACTTCCCGACCTTGATTCGCGCGATCTCCTTGTAGGACGTCAAATCGATCACCGACACATCGTCGGATCGCCGGTTGCTCACATAGGCGCGCTTCGCATCCGGGCTCAACACGATCCAATTCGGATCGTGGCCCACGGGAATTGTGGCAATCAGTTTCATCGACGGAATCGCCCACACGGTGGCGACATCGACGATGCTGCCGTTGGCGATGAGAAATTTTCCGTCGGGCGTGATGCGAAGGCCGTGGTTCACATCTATCGGCATCGAGTCGGGAAGTGTTTTTCCCGCCGGCACCGGCATCGCGACCTTCTGAATAATTTTGCCGGTCTTCGGATCGACGACCACGATCGCGTGCGTATGCGAGAGCTGCACATAGAGCCGGCTCTCGTCGTGGCTCAGCGAGATCGGACGCACGTTCTGATCGAATGGAATCTTCCGAATGATCGTTTTGGTCGCCGCATCGAACTCCGTGACATCCGTGCCGCGGATGAGCCCGACGTACACATGTTTGCCGTCGCGCGAGATTTCGATGTCGTGCGGGCCGGTTCCAACGTCAACGCTGTCCACCACCGCGTGTTTCGCCGCGTCGACGATCACCACCCACGAGCCCGACACGATCGTGATGTAAATGCGCTTTCCGTCCGGCGATACGGCGATGTGATTCGGCGAGCCGTGCAGCGGCGCGCGCCAGAGAATCGCGCTCGTCGCCGGATCGATCGCGACCAATTCACCGTTGCCGGTGGGACGACCGTCCGCGCGGTGCACGATGCGATCGAGATACAACACGTCGCCCGAGGGCGATGCGACGATCTCGTCCGGCGCCAACCCGATCGGAATGGTGCCGGTCACCTTGAGAGTGACGGCGTCGATCACCGATACATCACCGCCTTGCGAGTTCTCAACGAAGAGAAGGCTGCGCTGCGCAGCGAGCGGCGCTGCGCACAAAACAAATGCGGCGGTGGAGGCGAAGAAAATGCGGCGCATGGACTCTCCGGTTGCAGACATCAGAAACGTACCGCAACCGGACGAGTCAGGCCACGATCCCGGCTGGTCCTACGGCTCCTTCTTCCACCGCGCGATGACCTTGTTCGCCTCGTCGCCCGGAACCCACACGACCAACACCTTGGCGCCCGCCGCGCCCGTTTTGTGCCGGATTTTGTCGGGCGGCTTCACGTAGCCTGTCATCCCCGTTTTCAAAATCTCGATCTTGCCATTCACTGAATGCTCGAGTTCACCCGAGAGAACGTACAAAATCTCAATCGCGCCGTGCTGATGATCTCCGGAATCCGAATTCGGCGGAAAGGTGATCTCACCAAGAGATACTTCGCGGCCGAGATTCGCATCGCTAATCATCAGATGCAGCGTTGAACCGTTAGGCGAGCGATACGTCTCGTTCGGCGACGCGGGCTCCATCTTCACGCGCACATATCGACCGTCGAATCCAACCGGCCACGTTTTTCCGTCGTCCGCCGACGACGTGAACGTCTGCCGCACGGTGTCCTTCCCGTACGGCGTGAACGTCAGCCGTTGCGAAACTTTCTTGCCGTTCGCTCCGAGCGTCCACCCTTCGAATCGCATCGCGCCGTTGCGGAACTCACCCGAATAGTCGAGCGATCCGCCGCCCTCCGCGACCCACACCTGCCGCCATTTCTTTTGGTTCGTGTCGTAGAAATTGAAACTGCGACCGCGGCTGCCGTTCCCCGCCCGCCAATTCTCGACGAGCAGACACTGTTCGAGATCCTGCTCGACCACATTCATGCCGCCCGCGCCGGGCGGCGTGTTCGGGCCCGGAGTCCACGGCGTCACGGTCCAGGTACCGATCCAAAAATCGAGTTCGTGGTTCACCGCAGTCGACGGACATGGACTCGGCGCGCGCGGCGGAGGGCCGGCGGGTGTCTGCGCACCCATCGATCCCGACGCAAAAATGATCGCAGCCGAAACGCGCAGCGTGCGACGACTCATGGCTGTTTCCCTATCGCCTGCACGCGCCCCTTGGCTTCCTGATTGTTGGGGTCGCGGCGGATCGCCTCGCGGAACGCGGCCTCCGCGGCGGTAGTGTCGGCCTTCATGAGATTGATGTTCCCTCGGAACACGTACATCCCGGAGGAGTTTGGATACAACTCTTCGTTGAGCTTCAGAATCGCGAGCGCCTCATCGAATTTCTTGAGACCGCCGAGCCTGAACGCCGCAATGTTCAGCGAGCCTTCGCCGAAGTCGTACGCGTCGCGACCGTAGTAACGCTCGCGAAGCGCGCGATACGCGCGCAGAGCGGAATCGGCGCCCGCGCTCGCCGCAGCATCGGAGATCAGCGTTGAAAGCGGGAACGGACGGCTCGTGCCGCGATGACAGGTGTTGCAGGTCACCTGCAGCTTCGCGCCCATGCCCTCGGGCAGCGAATCGAGCCGGCGGTTGATCTCCTGCAGCATCAGCATCATCTGCCGCGCCACGACCTTGGCGCGCTTGTCGTCGCTTACGAAATCGAACTTGTCGAGCGGCTGTCCTTCGACTCCCACGTGGCAGTACTGGCAGCGCACGCCGAGGTAGGACGTGAAGTTGCGCATCGTGCCGATCACGAGGATCACGGGCGTCGCGTGCGAGATGACACGCGTGTTCACCAGCGAATCCGGCGGGAACTTCGCGGGCGTTTGCGCGGCGCACAGCACCGGCGCCACCACGATGCCCAGGACTGCGATCAAACGGCGCATGCTCGAATCTCCGATTGGTGGGAGCTTGATGGAATCACGGCTCCGGCAACCGGAACCGATGCTTCAGATACTCGCTCTTCCACTCGGGCGTCACGCGGTCGAGCAGCAACGTCTGCGCCGCGCCCACTGAAGAGACTACCTCGCGCCGCGCTTTGGCGAGTGAAAGAGAACCGAGGTCGCTGAGTATCTTCTCCCGAACGCCGCGCGACGCCCTCCTGCCAGAGTTGGAACGCGAAATACTTCTCGGCTTCCACGGGAGCCGACGCGCGGAACTCACGCGCCGCGAGTCGTACGGGAACGGATAGTTGAGCATCGCACCGAGGAGCGTGTCCGCGTTGAGACGTGCGAAATCCGCGCTCGGGTTCGAGTTGTGCACGAGGTACTCGTAGTCGGGCGTGACGAGCAGCCAGGAGAACGGCGCATCGTGCCAGAATGTCCGGCGCGGATTCCGATTGAAACCGAATCAGCGCCAAGGCCCCGAGCGACAGCAGGGCAAACAATTCCCAGCGACCCATTCAGCTCTCCAGCAGTAGACGTGTTGCTACTAGGTCACACGAGAGACTGCGAGCGTTGCCGGGGCCAATGTGAGATATTCAAGCGCCTATGAAACTGCCGCGCGCCCTGAAAATCCTGAACGACGAAGTCACATCCTGCCGGCGCTGCCCGCGCCTCGTCGCGTGGCGCGAAAAGGTCGCGCGCGAGAAGAAGCGCGCATACATCGACGCGGAATATTGGGGCAAGCCCGTTCCCGGATTCGGCGACCCCAACGCTCGCGTCTTTATTCTCGGGCTCGCGCCCGGCGCGCACGGATCGAACCGCACCGGCCGTGTGTTCACCGGCGATTCGTCGGGAAACTTCATGTATCCGGTGCTGCATCGCACGGGGTTCGCGTCGCAACCCAAAGGCACGCATCGCGGCGACGGCATGGTGCTCACCGACGCATACATCACCGCCGCCGGCCGTTGCGCGCCGCCGCAGAATAAGCCCACGCCGAAAGAGCTCTCCAACTGCGCGCCATTTCTCGACCGCGAACTCGCGCTGCTCAAAAATGTGAGCGTGGTGGTCGCGCTCGGTCGCATCGGGTTCGAGGCGTATTTGAACCACCTCAAGCGCAGCGGCGTGATCGAGCGCAAGAAGGAGTACACGTTCGGTCACGGAGTCGAGTACACGATGCCCGACGGGCGGACGCTCGTGGGTTCGTATCACCCGTCGAATCAAAACACGAATACCGGAAAGCTCACCGAGGCGATGTTCACGAAGTTGTTTGAGCGGGTGGCGCGATTGGCGCGGCGCTAAGTTCAGTGCATGACACCTGATGAGCCGCCAAGTCAGTCGCTCCTCTCGCGCCGCGCGTTCCTCGCGGCGAGCGGCGCGGCTGCGGCGGGCGCGCCATTTCTCAGTCTCGAATCGCAGGTTACCGTGAGGGACTCCGTGAGCTCTTCCAACACAACCGACGACCCGCGCTCCCTCTCGCTCGTCGCGCTCGCTGCCGCGACGCGGAGCGGCAAGCTCTCCAGCGCAACTGCCGTTCGCGCCTACCTCGATCGCATCGACGCGGTGAACCCTGCGCTCAACGCCGTCGTGCAGATCCAGCACGACGCCGCGATGGTAAAAGCGCACGAGGCCGACAAATTGCCGCACGAAAAGCGCGGCGCGCTGCACGGCGTTCCGATCACCATCAAGGATTCACTCGACACCACCGAAATCATCTCGACCGGCGGAACAAAAGGGCGCGCGAATTATTTGCCGCCGCGCGACGCAACAGTCGTTGCACGACTAAAGGCCGCCGGCGCGATCATCCTCGGGAAGACCAACACGCCCGACCTCACCATGGCGTTCGAGACGAACAATCTCGTCTACGGCCGCACCAACAATCCGTTCGACGTGAACCGCACGCCGGGCGGCAGCAGCGGCGGCGCGGCCTCGATCGTCGCCGCGGGAGGATCGCCGCTCGACATCGGCAGCGACACTGGCGGCAGCATTCGCGTCCCCGCGCATTTCTGCGGCATCGCCGGCATCAAGCCGACTTCCGGCAGAGTTTCGCGCGCCGGCCACATCATCGATTTCGCCGGACCGTGCGAATCACTTACCCACATCGGCCCGCTCGCGCGCTCCGTCGACGATCTCGCGTTTGCGCTCTCGATCATCGCCGGGCCCGACCAGATCGATCCGCACGTTGTCGACGCGCCCCTCAGCGACTACAAAAAGTTTCCGGTGCGAAATCTCCGTGTCGCGTACTTCACCGACCTCGGCTCGCTCACGCCGACGGTCGAGACGGTGAACGCCGTCGAGAACGCGCTGAAGATTCTCGAGAAGGCCGGCTGCAAACACACCGCCATCAAGATTCCTGGCGCGGACGAAATTTACGCGACCTACACGAGTCTCATCTGGGGCGATGGCGGCGCGGGAATGGGCCGCATCCTCGCACGATGGGGCACCACGGAATCTCCGCTCCTCGAGCGCATCAGATCCGCGACTACTCTCTCCTCTGCCGAGTACTCGGCCACCTACGAGAAGTTCGACAACTGGCGCTCGTCACTGCTTCGCGTGTTCGCTGACTATGACGTGCTCATATGCCCGGTGAACGGCGGCCCCGCCCCGCTCCACGGTACATTCTCGCGCCCCGCCGCAGCCTACACACAGCTATTCGATCTCACGGGGTGGCCGAGCACGGTGATCCGCGCGGGCACCTCGCCGGAAGGGCTGCCACTCGGAATTCAGTGCGTGGCACACAACTGGCGTGAGGATCTGTCGCTGGCCGTCGCGCATCACCTCGAGGCGGCTTTTGGTCCCTTCCCTGGTCCGCGTTTGACAGGGCACTCGTAAGCCCCGTAAGTTCGCGCATCAAAAGAAGTTGTCTGCGGTCTTCCGATTTCGGTCCTCGGTCTTCGGCCATCCGTGAATACGACAGATTTCCTCGCAACAGTCCCTCTCTTCAAGACTCTCGACGCGGTCGAACTCGCGCATTTTGCGCAACTCGTCCGCGAAAAGAGCTATCCCAAGGGGAGCGTCATCCTGTTCGAGGACGACCCGGGCGACGCGCTGTTCGTCGTGCGCGACGGCCGCGTGAAAGTCGTGCTCGTTGCGGAAGACGGCCGGGAGGTCATTCTCGGAATTCTTAGCGTGGGTGAGCACTTCGGCGAGCTGTCGCTGATCGACGATCAGCCGCGCTCCGCGCACGTGATCGCGATGGAGGATTCGGCGCTGATCGTGCTGCGCCGCGAAGATTTCCGGAAACGCGTAGAGGCAAATCCGTCGGTCGCTTGGTCGCTGCTCTCGGAACTTTCCCGGCGCCTCCGCCGCGCTGACGGCCAGATCGGATCGCTCGTGCTTCTCGACGTGCCCGGCCGCATCGCGCGGATGCTCCTCGACACGGCCGACGAGGACGGCGGCCCGCTGATCGAGAAGGCGCTTACACATCAGACGATCGCGCACGTGATCGGCGCGAGCCGCGAGACTGTCTCCCGCGCGATGCGTGAGTTTCAGGAATCCGGGTGGATCAGCACCGAGCGTCGCCGCATTCGCATCACGAACCGCGCGGCCTTGGAAAAGCGTTCGCAGCAGCGGGACTGACCTACACGGTGTTCGGTCTTCGGTCCTCGGACTTCGGTCTCAGTGTGACTCGCGTCACAACCAGCCCGTGACCGTCCGCCTTTCGAGCCGGCCCCTGTCGGTGCTATCGTCCCTCGTGTCGAGAGAAGCCAGATGACCCTGCGGGTCCAGTTTTGGGGCACGCGGGGTTCAATACCCAGCCCGGGTCCGCGCACCGTTCGCTACGGCGGCAACACGCCCTGCGTGGAGGTGCGGACGGCCACGGGGTGGCTGGTGATACTCGACGCGGGAACCGGGATTCGCGAGCTTGGGCGCGCGCTGATAGAGCGGGCGAACGGGGGAGTGATTCAAGGAGACATCTTTCTCACGCATGCGCATTGGGATCACATCCAGGGGATTCCGTTTTTCGCGCCGATTTTTCAGCGCGGAAATCATTTCACGATCTGGGGCTCCAAATCGCTCGAAACCAGCATCGACCGGGTGGTGAGGGACCAGATGTCGCCGGTTGTTTTTCCGGTGACGTTCGAGGAGCTGGATGCAACGATCGACTTCCGCCATCTCGCCGAGGGCGAGCGCTGCGCGGGGACGGGATATGAAGTGACGGCGATGGAAGTTCGGCACCCTGGAGGCGCTCTCGGGTACCGATTCTCAGAGCCCAGGGGAAAAGCAGCGCTGGTGTATGTGTCCGACAACGAGCTTGGGCCGGCCACAGGAAAGTTCAATACGCCGGACGGATGGCACGAGAAGTTCGTCGAGTTTTGCCGGGGCGCGAAGGTGCTGGTGCACGACACGACGTATACGACCGAAGAGTACGATCACCATCGCGGATGGGGACATTCGACATACCGCGAAGGGGTGGAGCTGGCGCTGGCCGCGGGGGTGGAGACACTGGTACTGTTCCACCACGAGCCTCGCCGGAGTGACGAAGAGCTGGACCAGCGGACGGAGGAATGCCGCGCGCTGGTGAAGGAGCTTGGCGGCACGCTGCAGGTGATGGCTGCCGCAGAAGGACTCACGCTGAACGTTTAACCTCCCGAGGAGGAGACTTTATGAAGCTTCACCGGTTCGTTACTGCCGCCGCTGGCGTCGCACTCGTCGCGTCGGGCGCGTTCGCCCAGTCCAAGCCGACTGTCGCGATCATGTATTTCAACGACGGCGCGATCGGCAAGGCGCACGAGGAGTTGGCGCCGCTGTCGAAAGGCATCGCGGATCTGCTGATCTCGGAGATGTCCGACAACGCCGGCATCAAGGTCGTGGAGCGCGACGCGCTTCAGAGCATTCTGAGCGAACAGAAGCTCGCGACCGACGGCTCTGTCGACAAAGAGAGCGCCGTGAAAGTCGGCAAGCTCCTCAGTGCTCACCACTTGCTCTTAGGCGGCTTCGTGACCGATCCGTCGGGCACGATGGTGCTCACCGTTCGCTCGGTGAAGGTCGAGACCGGCGAAATCGAGTACACGGCAAACGGCTCGGACAAAACCGCGAATCTGCTCTCGCTGGTTCACAAGGTCGCGCTAAAGATGAACGCCGGACTCAAGCTGCCGGACATCCCGAAGCAGGTGGGCGAAACACGCGCCGCGAAAGACGAGAAGATTCCGTTCCAGAGCGTGATGCTCTACTCGCGCGGTCTCGAGGCGAAGGACAAGGGCGACAAGGCCGGCGCGATCACGCTGTTCAATCAGGCGCTCGCGAGCTTCCCGGGGTACGATGCGCCGACGAAGGAATTGGCGAAGCTGAAATAGCTCGCCGCAGGCCGGAAGCACGGAAGCCGGAGGTTCGGGCACGATGCCCGCCTCCGGCTTCTACTTTTTGGCTTCCGGCTTCCGGCTTCCGGCTTCCGGCTTCCGGCTTCCGGCTTCCGGCTTCCGGCTTCCGGCTTCCGGCTTCCGGCTTCCGGCTTCCGGCTTCCGGCTTCCGGC
>JANYIJ010000135.1 GCA_025362095.1 Gemmatimonadota bacterium
TCGTTCCTGCCTCCGGCGGACGCCGCGCTGCTTGCGAACGGCGGCCAGCGCCGGGTGCCGATCGTGACTCTCGATGCAACGCTGGCTGAGATGCCCGGGTTTCAACCGGATCTGGTAAAACTCGACGTCGAGGGTTTCGAGCTCGAAGTACTCGCCGGCTGGCAGTCGATCTTCGGTCAGGCGGAAATCTTCATCATCGAAACGGCGCTGTATATCTACAAGCCCAATCAACCCATAAGCCGTGACATAATCGCGTACATGGCGGCACACGGTTACGAACTCTACGACATCACGTCCACGCTCCGCCGCCCCCTCGACGGCTCGCTCGGCGTGGTGGACTTCGCGTTTGCCCGCCGTGACGGCAGGCTGCGCAGCAACGCCCGTTGGCGCTCAGCGCCGTAGCGATACGAGTAACCTATTGCTCGCTTGAATCTTACCCTCAACTCGATTAGCTTACTAAGCTCGTCCAAATCACAAGTTGTCAACAGTTGTCAACAAGTTGAGGTCCTAAATGAAATCCGAAATCCATCCCGTCTACGCCGTGGCGAAGGTCAGCTGCGCGTGCGGAAATACGTTCAGCACCCGCAGCACGCAGGCCGAGATTCACCTCGATATCTGCGCCGCCTGCCACCCGTTCTTCACGGGCAAGCAGAAGCTGATCGACACCGCCGGCCGCGTTGAGCGCTTCCGTCAGAAGTACAACAAGCCTCAGCCCGCAGCCGTCTGAGCCTCCGAGATCTCCTCGCCGACGCGGTCACCCGCGCGGCGGAAGTCGAACGGGAGCTGCTCGACCCGAAGACGCTCCGCGATTCCAGGTTGATGGCATCGTTGGGCCGCGAGCACCAGCGGCTCGTGCAAGTGGTCGAGAAGGCGGCAATGCTTCACAAATACGATGACGAGCTCGCGGAAGTCCGCGAGCTCGTCGGCGTTGACGACCCCGAAATGGCCGCGGAAGCGCAGGCCGAGCTCGGCAGACTCACGCCTGCGATCGCCAAGCTGGAAGAAGAACTCAAGCCGCTCCTCCTGCCGCACGATCCGCTCGACGACCGCAACGCGATCGTCGAAATTCGCGCAGGCACGGGCGGCGACGAAGCCGCGCTGTTCGCCGGCGAACTCTTCCGCATGTACACGCGCTACATGGAGCGCAAAGGCTGGAAGATCGAACTCATGTCGCTCTCCGATGCACAGCTCGGTGGTGTGAAAGAGGCGATTTTCAAAATCGAGGGCGCAGGCGCGTTCGGTGAGATGCGCGGCGAGAGCGGCGTGCATCGCGTGCAGCGCGTGCCGGCCACCGAGGCGCAGGGGCGCATTCACACGTCCGCGGCGACGGTCGCCGTTCTGCCGGAAGCCGAAGAAATCGATTTGAAAATCGAAGACAAAGATCTTCGCATCGATGTCTTTCGATCCAGCGGTCCGGGCGGACAGAGCGTGAACACCACCGACTCGGCCGTGCGCATCACGCACATTCCGTCGGGACTGGTGGTGAGCCAGCAGGATCAGAAGAGCCAGCTGCAGAACAAGCTCAAGGGAATGCAGGTGCTGCGCGCGCGATTGCTCGACATGAAAGTTGCCGCACAGGAGGCAGAGCGTTCACGGCTGCGAAAATCGCAGGTGAGCACAGGTGATCGTTCGGCGAAAATTCGGACGTATAATTTTCCGCAGAACCGGGTCACGGATCATCGGATCAACTACACGTCGCATGATCTGGCGGCGGTGTTGAACGGCGATCTCGTGAAGCTCATTGAGGCGTTCAAGCTCGCCACCGTAGAGGAACAGCTAGGCGGCGGGGAGTAAATGCTCTTAGCTGAGCTTTTCGATCAGCTCGCGATCGAGTTGGCCGGTCACGGCGTTCCCCCTGCCAGAGCAGATGCGCGCGATTTGATCGCGGCGATGCTCGACAAACCAAAATTCTGGCCGACTGCAAACCAAACACTCGAGCTAAACGCCGCCACGACTGCTGCGATCCAGACCGCCGCCAGCAAGATGGCCCGCGGCATGCCCATGCAGTACGCGGTCGGCAAGGCGGCCTTCCGTCACCTCGATCTGGCTGTCGACCAGCGAGTCCTGATCCCGCGCCCTGAAACCGAGATGCTGGTCGAACTCGTCTTGGGGTTGGCTGGCAAGGGCGGGACCTTGGTGGACGTCGGGACCGGCTCGGGCGCCATCGCGCTCTCGCTGGCCGCCGAAGGACAGTTCGAGCGGGTCATCGCAACGGATATCTCCGACGACGCGCTCACGGTCGCCAGGGGCAATCTCGGGGCAATTCCGCCCGAGAAGCGCGCGCTGGTCGAGTTTCGCAGAGGCTCGCTGCTGGAGCCGGTCCACGGCGAGTTGTTACGGGCGATTGTCTCGAACCCGCCATATATTTCACCGTCGGAAAAGGGCGATCTCCCTGCAAGCGTGCGCGAATGGGAGCCCCCGCTCGCCCTGTTCAGCGAGGAAGACGGCATGGCGGCGATTCGCGGCATCGTGCGCGAATCGGCGGCCCTGCTGGAGCCCGGAGGGTTGCTGGCGGTTGAAATCGATTCCCGCCGGGCGGCGCTCGCGCGGGAGAGCGCGGAAACCGACTCGCGATTCCGCGATGTCGAAATACGAACTGATCTGACCGGCCGCGAGCGGTTTCTCGTGGCCAGACGAAAGGAGCGGTGATGCTGAACGAACGCGCGATTGAACTGGGTCGTCTTATCGGCCAAAGCTCGGAATACCAGGCCGTGAAGCGCGCGAACGCGTCGCTCAACGAGGACAAAGAGGCGATGGCGCTCCTGCAGAAAATGGAAGGGCTTCGCACCGCCGCACAGCAGATGATCGAGCGTGGTGAACAGCCGACTGCGGAGATGGAGCAGGAGCTCGACAAACTGCTCACCGAAGTTCAGGTGAATCCCACCTATCAGCGTGTGATCGTGACGAACGAAAACTTCGACAAGATCATGGTGCAGGTGAACCAGTGGATTCTCGACGGCATGCGCAAAGGCGCCGTGAGTTCCATCATCTCGCTGGGATGACGGAAAAAAAGCGCGGGCGGCTGATCGTCTTCGAAGGCGTCGAGGGTGCGGGGAAGAGCACCCAACTCGAACGCCTCGGCGGCCATCTCGCGCGCGCCGGTGTTTCGCATCGCACTTTTCGCGAGCCAGGCGGCACCGCGCTGGGCGACGCGATTCGCAAGGTGCTGCTCGAGCCGGGCACGACAATGTCGGCGCGCGCAGAAGCGCTGCTCTTCATGGCGTCGCGCGCGGAACTCGTGTCGCGCGAACTGCGCCCCGCGCTCGAGTCCGGCACCATTGTGCTGCTCGACCGGTTCTTTCTCTCGACGTACGCATACCAGATCGCCGGCCGCGGTCTCGCGGAGAGCGATGTGCGCTCCGCGAACATGACGGCGACCGATGGGCTCGTTCCCGACCTCACGCTGCTCCTGACGCTCGGCGCCGACGTCGGTCTTGCGCGCGCCGTGCGGCGCAGCGGGCCCGACCGCATCGAACAGTCCGGCTTGGATTTTCACTCGCGAGTCGAGCAGGCCTTTGCCGAATTCTCCACGCGCGACTGGCAGCGCTCGCACGAGGAGTGCGGGCCGATCGTCGCAGTGGACGCGAGCGGCAGTCCGGACGACGTCGCCGCGCTGGTGCTCGACGTGCTGACGTCGCGCTTCGCTGAACTTTCCCGCGTGCTCGGGGCGGTCGCGTGAACCGCGCGCGGGTGGTCGCGGTCAGCGTGCTGCTTTCAGGAGCCGTCGTCGCGGGCTCGCTGTTCGTGCAGCGTGGAATCGCGTCGCGAGCGCCGCGCGGAAAAACGATGACCCAGGCACAGGGTGAGAAGTTGTTCGACGCCGTGTTGCGCAGGGTGGAGGAGAGCTGGGTCGACTCGGCGTCGGCCGAGGATCTCTACCAGCGCGCGACCACGGGATTGGTGCAGCAGCTGGGCGATCCCAACACCGCTTTTCTCACGCCGGACCGGCTGAAGCGGCTGCGCGAGGTGGTGAGCGGCAGCTATAACGGCGTCGGAATGTCTGTGGACGTGCGCGACGGCTGGATCACGGTCCTCGCGCCGCGTCCCGGCTCACCGTCGGAGCGCGCGGGCATTCGCGCGGCCGACCGCCTGCTGGAGATCGACGGGCAGACGACGAAGAGCTGGACGGTGGAAGAGGCGCGCAACGCACTGCGCGGTCCGCTGGGCAGCAAGGTGAAGCTGGTGATCGAGCGCGGCGGCGCAAAAATTCCGCTCACACTCGAGCGCAGTGACATTCACCTGCGTTCGGTTCAGCGCGCGACGATCCTCGACGATCACGTCGCCTACGCGGCGGTCGCGTCGTTCACCGACTCGACGAACAACGAGCTCGTATCGACGGTCGATTCGCTGGTGCGCGCAGGCGCCACCTCGCTCACGCTCGATTTGCGCAACAATCCGGGCGGGTTGCTCTCGCAGGGCGTTGCTGTTGCGGAACTGTTTCTCGACGCGGGTCAGAAGGTCGTCTCGACGAAGGGCCGCAGCGCGACAGCGAACGCCTCGTACGCGGCCACAAGCGCCCAGCGCTGGCCGAACCTGCCGCTCATCGTGCTCGTAAATGGCGGCACGGCGAGCGCGGCGGAGATCGTCGCCGGCGCGCTGCAGGATCACGATCGCGCGATCGTGATCGGGCGGCCGTCGTACGGGAAGGGAAGCGCGCAGGCCGTGATCGGGCTCGCGAACGGATCGGCGCTCAAGCTGACCGATGCGCTCTGGTACACGCCCGCCGGCCGGAGCATCGATCGCGCGCACCCGATTCACGGCAGCGGTCGGTCGCAGGCCGCGCCGGCCGACACTGCGCGACCGCACTACAAGACAGACAAGGGCCGCGTCGTGATTGGCGGAGGCGGTATCGTGCCCGACCTGGTGATGGGCGACAGTCTGGTGCCACCTGCCGAGCGCGCATGGGTGGCGGCGGTCGGTTCGCGCGTGCTGATTTTCCGCGACGCGCTTGCAACGTATGCTGCGCAGGTAGTGCGCTCGGGCGCGGTGAAGGATCCGGATTTCAAAGTGACGCCGGAAATGCGCGACGGCTTCAGGCGCGAGATGAGCGCCAAGAAACTGGTGGTGCCGCGCGACATTTTCGACGAAGCGCATGACGCGATCGATCGTGTGATGGGCGCCGAGATTGCACAGCAGGCCTTCGGAATCGTCGGCGCGCAGCGTCGCGCGGTGCATCTCGATCCCGTGGTGGCGCAGGCGCTGAAGCTGCTGAAGGGCATTACGGCGCCGGCCGCGCTGTTCGATCGAGTCGGAAGTTTGAACGCTGCGCCAAAGCCGTTCGCAAAAACTGGAACGCGCTAGGCGCTCGCTAGGCGGTCGCTAGCGGGTTTCTCCCGCGATCACGGCTTTCTGCCGAAAAGCGCGGCTTGATCGAGGACCTTCACGCCTGTGGGAACCGTGAAAACGAATGCGTCCAGCGGAAGATCCGAATCGGTCTTGACCGACGTGAAGCGTACGCGACGCATCAGACCGCTCTGCTCCACAACCTCGAGTTGCCAGATGAGCGTGTCGGTCTTTCCGATCCACAATGTCGCCCGTGCGAACGGCAGATCCGCCTTTTTCGGCGCGAGCGCGAACACGGTGGTCGCGTGCGAATCGAGCGGTTCATCGCGGAGCCGAGTGGCGATGTAATTCGCTTTTGGCGCCGCGAGCAGCTCAGAGAGAATGTCGAGTCCCTCGCCGGCCTGACTCGGCATTTTCATCACCTGGCCTTTCGCGGAACTGGGCAAGTAGAGCCAGAGCGAGGTTCCATCGCTCACGATCGCATCGCCGGCCGGCTCGGTGAAACGCAGCGCGAACTTCGAGCCACTCTGGAAATACTCGCCGCGGGACGGATGTACGCCTCCCGTTGCAGCGGCCGTGAGCGTCTGCTCGAACGTGGCGCGCACGGTGTGCGCCTGCCGATACGTGCGCGCCGCGCGATCGACGAGCGCGGTGCCGCTGCCGCTGGCGGTGGCGGTGGCGGTAGAATCCTGGGCTGCAAGACTCGACGCGAGCGCGACGAGCAGCAGGCCGATGCGCGTCACGCCACTCCCGCCGCGACGCCCGCGATCTGCCGGTCGACTGCCTCGGCTACGCGGCGCAGCTGGCGCATCAATTCCGAGAACTGATCCGGATTCAGCGTCTGCGCGCCATCCGAAAGCGCCCGGTCGGGCTGCGGATGCACCTCGACGATGATGCCGTCCGCTCCGGCCGCGACTGCCGCGCGCG
>JANYIJ010000010.1 GCA_025362095.1 Gemmatimonadota bacterium
TGCCCGAATGTTCAGCCGACTCTCCCGCATCCCTTCAGCATTCCGCATCCCTCCAGCATTCCGCATTCCTCATCCGCACCCCGCATCGCCCTGAAGTTCCGCATTCCTCATCCGCACCCCGCATCGCCCTGAAGTTCCGCATTCCTCATCCGCACCCCGCATCGCCCTGAAGTTCCGCATTCCTCATCCGCACCCCGCATTCAGTAGTTCACCCGGAGGTCCATCCCCGCGTACATGGAGCCGACCTGCTCCGCGTACCCGTTGAACATCAGCGTTTTCCGCTTGAGGAATTCTCCAATGCGGCGCTCCGTCGCCTGACTCCAGCGCGGATGATCCACCGCGGGGTTCACGTTCGAGTAGAAACCGTACTCCTGCGCCGCGGCCTGGTTCCACGCGGTCTTCGGCTGTGAATCCGTCAGTCGGATGCGCACGATCGACTTGATGCTCTTGAAGCCGTACTTCCACGGGAGCACGAGCCGGAGCGGCGCGCCGTTCTGATTCGGCAGCACGCGGCCGTATACTCCGGTCGCGAGCAGCGCGAGTGGATGCTGCGCTTCATCGAGCCGAAGCCCCTCGGTGTATGGCCACGGCAACACGCCGCTGCGCTCGCCCGGCATCTGCTTTGGATCCATCAGCGTCGTGAATTCGACGAACTTCGCTTTCGAGTTCGGCTCCGCGCGTTTGATCACATCCGCGAGCGGAATGCCGCGCCACGGGATCACCATCGACCACGCTTCCACACAGCGATGGCGGTAGATCCGGTCCTCCACCACGCTCGGCTTCAGAAAATCTTCGAGCTGGTAGTCCGCCGGTTTGTTCACGAGCCCGTTGACGCGCACGGTCCACGGCTTCGTCTTGAATTTTCCAGCGGTCTCCGACGGATCGCCCTTTCCGGTGCCGAATTCGTAAAAATTGTTGTACGTGGTCACGTCTTCCCACGGCGTCGGCTTGTCATCCGGCTGGAGACCGAACGGCTTGCCGATCGCCTGCGGCTGCTGCGCGCCGGCGATCGAAGAAAACCCTCCCACAGCGGCAATCGCGCCCGCGCCGAGCGCGCCTGCGGCGGAGAGAAACCCGCGGCGGTCGAGGTAGACTGACTCAGGCGTGATTTCCGAGGAACGGAGATCGGACTTTGGTCGAACGGGCATTGGCGGCTCCTGAAGAACTTGAACGTTATTATATACGCACCCCTCATGGTACCCGATGCCCCCAGCGCCGTTGCATACACACGCATGACGGACGATCTCAATACGCGACGAGTCGCCGCGGCGGAACGCACGGGCGGCATTTCGTCCGGGTCCGTGTACGACGCCGCGTGGCGGGAGATCGCCCCGCGCGCGAAGGGCGACGTGCTCGATTTCGGCGCGGGGACCGGATCGCTCGCCGCGCGACTCGCCGGCGAAGCCGCGGTCACGAGTGTCACGGCCGCTGATCTCGCGGCGCACGCGACCGTCGCACCCGACGACGCGGCAGCGGGAATGAAGATTCGCTGGCTCACCGCCGACTTGAACGCGCCGCTGTCGCTGCCGGCCGCGAGCTTTGATTTGATCGTCGCGATCGAGATTGTCGAACACCTCGAAAATCCGCGCGCGACCGCGAGAGACTGGCGGCGCTTGCTGCGCCCGGGCGGCGAGCTCGTGATGTCGACGCCGAACCTCGAATCGGTGCGGTCACTGCTCTCGTTTGCGGTACGCGGGCAACACGCGTCGTTCACCGGGAGATCGTATCCCGAGCACGTAACGCCGCTGGCGCGAATCGATATTCAGCGCTTGCTCACCGAGGCGGGCTTCACGTCTGTGCAATTTTCGTGGAGCAACTTCGGTCTGTTACCTGCGCTCGCAATGAGCTGGCAGGGCCTTTCCGCCGGCGTCCTTGGCGGCAAGCGATTCTCCGACAACCTCGTGGCCGTGGCACGATGAAATTTCCCGACTGGATGTATCACAACCTGTTCGGCAACTCGCTGCGAGACTGGACCTCTGCGATCGGAAGCGCGCTGGCCGCCACCCTCGCTGTCTCACTCGTTCGCTCGCTGATCGTCCGTCGCCTCGCCGTCCTCGCAGCGCGCACTGAGACGCTGTACGACGACGCGCTCGTCGAACTCGCCCGGAGCATCCGCACGGCATATGTCGCGATCATCGCGCTGTGCCTCGCCGGCGCCTGGCTCGATTTCAGTTTCCGAGTGCATGTGCTGCTGCGCGACACCGCGATCGTCTTCGCGGTGCTCCAGGGCGCGCGGTCGGGCACGCGACTGGTATCGCTCTGGCTCGGTCACTACGCGAAACGTCACGGTGATCTCGACCGCACGACCATCACCGCGCTCGGCATCGCCGCGAAGCTGTTCGTCTGGATCGCGCTGATTCTGATCGGGCTCGAGAACCTCGGATTCAAACTTCAGGGCTTTCTCACCGGGCTTGGAATCGGCAGCATCGCGCTCGCCCTCGCGCTTCAGAACATTTTCGCCGATCTCTTCGCCGCGCTTTCTATCGTGCTCGACAAACCGTTCATCGTGGGCGATACGATCGCCGTGGACGATTTCGAAGGCGCTGTTGAGCATATCGGTCTGAAGTCCACGCGCGTCACGAGCATCAACGGCGAGCAGGTGGTGTTCGCGAACTCCGACCTGCTGAAGAGCCGCGTGCGCAATCTGTCGCGGCGGCAGGGACGCCGTCTCGTGTTCACCGTCTCGATCGATCCGGCCACGAAATCAGACCGACTCGCGCGCGTGCCGGAAATCATGGCCGCCGTGGTGGGCGCCGAGCAGAGCGCCGCGCTGAGACGCTGTCATCTCGTGGGCGCGGGGCAGCGCGGATTCGACATCGAAACGGCGATTCTCATTCCGCACCCGGAATACAATCAGGCGCTCGATGTACGGCAGTCGATCCTGCTGGAGTTCTACGCGCGACTCGAGCGCGAGGGCATCGAGCTGGCGCGGCCGGTCATTCGATAGTCTTCGAGAAACGCCGCACGCTGATCAGCAGGATCAGCGTCGCGAACACCGAGAGCGCGAGCGTCGGCCGCCAGAGCTGCGCGATCCCCACGCCCTTCAGCAGAATTCCGCGCAGAATGTTCAAATAATACGTGAGCGGAAGCAGCAGGCCGAGCCACTGCGCCGGCAGCGGCATCGCCACGCGCGGGAAGATATATCCCGAGAGCAGAATGTTGGGCAGCATGAAGAAGAAGCTGAACTGCATCGCCTGCACTTGATTGCGCGCGACCGTCGAGATCAGCAGCCCCACGCCCAGGCTCGCAACGATGAACGGGATCGTGAGCAGGTAGAGCAGCGCGAAGCTGCCGACTGTCGGAATCCTGAAGATGAGTTTTCCGAGTCCCATCACGACCGTCATCTGCACGTACCCCACGAGCACGAACGGCACGAGTTTGCCGAGCATGAGGCTCGGCTTGCTGATGGGTGTGACGATGAGCTGCTCGAGCGTGCCGCGTTCGCGTTCGCGAACGATCGCGGTGCTGGTGATGAGGATCATCGTGATCGTGAGGAGAATGCCAATCACGCCCGGCACGATGAACACCGCGCTCCGCTGTTCGGGGTTGTACCACGGCCGCACGCGCATGTCGATCGGCGGCGCGGTACGACTTCGCTCGGAAATGATCGTGGCGCCGCGCGCGAGCGCAGCGAGCTGGGCGCCGGCGATCGCGCTCGACGACGACTGCGGATCGGCGGCGTCGACGATGATCTGCGCCTCGGCAGTCCTCCCGCGCTTGATGTTGCGCTCGTAGTCGGGCGGAATCACGAGTGCCGCGCTGGCCACACCACTTTCGATCGCATCGCGGAGCTGCGCGCGATCGGAGACCGCGCCCACGAGATCGAAGCTCCCCGTGTTGACCATGACGTTCACGAGCGCGCGGCTCTCCGCCGTGCGCGATTCGTCGAGCACGACCGTCTTCAGATGCCGAACGTCCGTTTGGATCGCATAGCCGAACAGCACGAGCTGCACCGCGGGGAGCCCTGTCATCATCAGGAACGTGAGGCGGTCGCGGCGCATCTGGATGAACTCTTTCCAGAGCATCGGCCAGAAGCGCGACTCGCGAAACTGTGTGACGAGACTCACGCCGCCGCTCCTTCATCACGCTTCTGCAGCTCGATGAAGACGTCTTCGATTGTCGGCTGCTTGAAGTGCTCGAGGATTTCCTTCACTGTGCCGAGGCCGATGAGATGCCCGCGGGAGAGGAACGCGAGCCGCTGGCAGCGCTCGGCTTCGTCCATGTAGTGCGTGGTGACCAGAATGGTGGTGCCGTGCGCGGCGAGTTCGTAGATCGACGTCCAGAACGCGCGACGCGCGGCGGGATCGACGCCGGCCGTTGGCTCGTCGAGAAAAAGCATTTCGGGTTCGTGCGCGGTCGCGCACGCGAGGGCGAGCCGCTGTTTCCAGCCGCCGGAGAGCGTGCCGGCGAGCTGGCTTCGCAACGCCGTGAGCCCGATCTCCTCCATGTGTTTCTCGAGGCGTTCGGTCCTCGCCTTCCCGTGCAATCCGTAGACCGTGGCGTAGAAGCGGAGGTTCTCGTAGACCGTGAGATCGTCGTAGAGGCCGTATCGCTGCGACATATATCCGATCTTCGCCCGGATCAACTCCGGTTCGAGGGCCACGTCGTGTCCGACGACCGACGCGCGCCCTGCGGTTGGCGTGAGCAGCCCGCAGAGCATGCGGATCGTCGTCGTTTTTCCGGAGCCATTCGGCCCGAGCAGGCCGAACACCTCGCCGCGGTGGATCGCGAGGTCGAGATGATCCACGGCGACGAGTCCGCCGTGAAATACTTTTCGCACTCCTTCGGTGACCACCGCGTCCGCCAATGGCGCGGACGCTCCTACGCTGGTCACGGTTTGGCGGCCGGAACCGGCGCGTCGATCCGCACGGTGATGGGGAGCCCGGCCTTGAGCATTCCGGTCGAGTCGGAGAACGCGACCTTTACGCCGAACAGCAGATCGGCGCGTTCTTTTTCAGTGAGCGCCACCCGCGGAGTGAACTCGGCCTGCGTGCTCAGCGCGATGACGCGGCCCTTGAACTCGTGACCGGGAAACGCATCGAGCAGACCGTGCACATTCTGGCCCACGCGCACGCGCGGAAGCACGGCCTCGGAGACGAAGACGCGCACCGTCTGCCTGCCGGTCTGCGCAACCGTGAGCGCCGGCTGCCCCGCCCCGATCACTTCGCCAGGCTCGGCCGACCGCGCGGTCACCGTCCCGCTGACCGGTGAGATCAGCACGAGATCGCGTGCGGTCGCGAGCGCAGACGCGACCGACGCGCGCGCGCCCTGCACGTCGGCTTCGGCCGCGTGGATCCGTTCCGGCCTCGTGCCCTCGCGCAGCAGCTGTAGCTGCGCGCGCAGCGCGTCGCGGTGACCGGCCGTGCTCGCGGTGACGGCGCGCGCGGCGTCGAAGTCCTGCGCGCTCACGGTCTGCTTGGCGGCGAGTGGCCTGAGGCGCTCGACATCCTTCGCGGCGCGTTCGGCGGCAGCTTCTGCCGCCGCGAGTTCGCCCGCCGCGCTCGCGACCTCCTGCGTGCGCGGTCCACGCTCGGCCTCTTGCAGCAGCGCGCCCGTGGAAGCGGCCTTTGCCTCGCGCTGCGCGACATCTGCGGAAAGCGTCGGACTGCTCAGGATGGCGAGCGTGTCGCCGGCGCGCACGTCAGCGCCCTCGTCCACTAGGACTTTCAACACGCGGCCAGGTGTGATGGACGACACGTCGACCTCCACCACCTCCAGCGTGCCAGTCGCTTCGACCGTCGCGGTGGACGGTTTCGCGCAGGCGGTAAGCGCGATCAGCCAGAAAAGCTGTAGACGAGTGCGCATGCAGATACCTTAACGGACAAGGGTCGGGCATGCTCGCCTCCGGAGGCGGAGTAGAGCAGATTCGTTGCACTCCGTACGACCCAACCCCGACGAGGAATACATCATGGCCGACGCCCAACAGGACTTCAAGAGTCACCGCAAGTTCGACCCGTTCTGGCATTTCACCGGCGCACTGATCGTCCTGCTTGGATTTGTTGGAGCGGTCGTCCACGCCTCGCGCCATCCCGAGCGCGCATTGAACTGGATCGGAGCGGTCTATGCGTTCGGAATTCTTCTCTGCGTCTGGCGGGCTCGCGCCCAGACGCTCACCGTGCAGGATCGTGTGATTCGTCTTGAACAGCGGCTGCGGCTAAAGGAAGTGCTCGCGCCTGCGCTCGCCGCGCGGATTAGCGAACTGACCCCGAAGCAGCTCGTCGGCCTCCGCTTCGCGAGCGACGCTGAAGTTTCAGGGCTTGTTGAGCGCTGCCTGAACGGCCAGCTCAAGGACGGCGAAGCGGTCAAGAAGGAAATCAAAAACTGGCAGGCGGACTGGCTGCGCGCCTGAAGAAAGCCGTGGCGTTCATCGTCAACGCGTGGATCTGGACGATGGTGGTCAGCGCCGTGATCGTAGGCACGCCGCTGGTCGCCATCGTCTGGGCCGCGACGGCGCCGTTCGATCCCGGTCGCTATGCCGCGGGCCGGATGTTTCGGCTCATCGCGGTCATTACGGTGAAGTTGAATCCGCTCTGGCGCTTCGAGACCGCGGGGCCGTTCGTGTCCGACCCGCGGCGTCCATACGTCGCGGTCAGCAACCACGAGTCGTACGCGGACATCTTCCTCATCTCCCATCTTCCCTGGGAGATGGAATGGATGTCGAAGGAAACGCTCTTTAAGATTCCGTGCATGGGCTGGATGATGCGGATGGCGGGTGACATCGAAGTCATACGCGGCGAGCGCACGAGCGCGATTCAGGCCTTGGCCGCCGCGCGCGATCGAATCGCGAAGCGAGTGAGCGTGATGATTTTCCCCGAGGGAACCCGCTCGCGCGGCCATGGGCTCCTGCCGTTCAAGGACGGCGCCTTTCGCGTTGCCATCGAGACCGGCGCGCCGATTCTTCCGCTCGTCGTCGCGGGCACGCGCCGCGCGATGGCCAAGGGCAGTTTTCGCTTTCAGCGCGCCCACGCACGGGTGAAAGTCCTTGAACCAATCGAAACCAAGCACCTCACGCTCGAAGACGTCGGCGCGCTGCGCGACAAAGTGCGCGCGATCATCGAGGACGCGCACACGCGGCTGTTGCGGGAGCTCGAGGGCGGCGAACTCGCGTGACGGCCGCCGCGCCGCTGCGTCTCGCGCCGGGAGAGCGCAGCGTCGGGCGTGAGCTCGCCGAGACGTGGGCCGCACGTGACCTCCTGTACACGTTCGCCGATCGCGATATCCGTCTGCGCTACCGGCAAACGGTGCTCGGCGTCGTCTGGGTGGTGCTGCAGCCGCTGATCGCCGCGGGAATTTTCACCTTCGTGTTCGGCACCGTCGCGCATCTCTCGAGCGACGGCAAGCCGTACATGGTGTTCGCGTTCGGCGCGCTCACGGGCTGGAATTTCTTCAGCGGGATTCTTACGCGCGCCTCGGGTTGCCTCGTGGGCAACGCAAATCTCGTCTCGCGGGTTTTCTTTCCGCGGCTGATCCTGCCGCTCTCGGTGATACCCGCGGCGCTGCTCGATTTCATCGTCGCGCTGGGAATGTTTGCGGCGCTGCTGGTCGTGTATGGCGTCGCGCCGACCGCTGCGCTCGTCACGCTTCCGTTCTGGATGCTGCTGCTCGGCGCGGGCGCGCTTGGCGCGGGTCTCGTGGCCGCGGCGCTGATGGTGCGGTACCGCGACGTGCAGTATGTGCTCCCGGTGGCGGTGCAGCTTCTGCTTTACGCGAGCCCCGTCGCGTACGCCGCGTCACGCGTGCCGGACAATTGGCGCGCGCTGTACTACCTGAATCCCTTGGTCGCCGCGATCGAGGGACTCCGGTGGTCGCTGCTGGGCACCGAGCCGCCGTCCGGGGGCGCTGTGGCGTGGTCCGTGGCGGCCGCGGCACTCGCGATGATCACCGGCGTGATGGTTTTCCGCCGAATGGAACGCGGGTTCGCCGATGTCATCTGACCAGGGCGGAACACCGGCGGCGATCACCGCGCGAGGAGTCTCCAAGCGCTATCACATCGGCCATCGCGCGCGTCCAACGACGCTCGCCGAGCGTGTCGTCCAGGCCGTGCGCCACCCGTTTGCGCAGGAGGACCGCGAAGAGCTCTGGGCGCTCAGAAATTGTTCGTTCGACGTCGCGCGGGGCGATCTCGTCGGAATCATCGGACGAAACGGCGCGGGCAAGAGCACGCTGCTCAAGCTGCTCTCGCGAATCACAGAGCCGACCGCCGGCGAAATTCTCCTCTACGGCCGCGTGGGCGCGCTGCTGGAAGTGGGCACCGGATTCCACCCGGAGCTGACCGGCCGCGAGAATGTGTATCTCAACGGCACGATCCTCGGAATGCGCCGGCGCGAGATTGCGGCGCGCTTCGACGAGATCGTCGCCTTCGCCGAGGTGGAGCGATTTCTCGACACGCCGGTGAAGCACTACAGCAGCGGCATGTACGTGCGGCTCGCGTTCGCCGTTGCGGCGCATCTCGAGCCGGAGATCTTGATCGTCGACGAGGTGCTCGCGGTGGGCGACAGCGAATTTCAGCGCAAATGTCTCGGCAAGATGGCCGAGGTCGCGCACGCGGGGCGGACCGTGCTCTTCGTCAGCCACAACCTGCAGGCGGTTTCCACGCTGACGAAGCGCACGCTGGTGCTCGATCGCGGCGCGTGCGTGTTCGACGGCCCCACGCTCGATGGCATCGCGCACTATCGCTCGATGCAGTCGGCGCATGCCGACGGCGCGGCGTCGTACGCAGGGCCGGCGTCGGAGGGAAACCGCGTCGCCACCGCGCGCGTCGTCACCTCCCAGCAGGGCGGCGTGCACGTGTGCGGAAGGCCGATCCAATTCGAATTCGAGCTCGAGATCCCCGAGCCGGCGAGCGCGCTCTGTTTCTCATTTCAGGTGATCGACGCAGACGAGCGAAGCGTGTGCCATCTCTGGTGCTTCGACCCCGACACGCGGTTCCGCCGCGAGGCCGGCCGCTACCGGCTCACCTTCGCGGTGCCGGCGTTCCGCGCGTACCGCGGGAGCTACACGCTGCGGACCTTCGTCTCCGACCGTCGCACGTGGGCGGAGTTCGAGACGCTCGCGGAGATTTGCCCGTTCGTGGTCACCATGGAGGGTATCGAACGGCCCGAGTATGACTGGGACGACGGCACGAGCGCGTACATCGAAGATCACGAGTGGACGCTCGTGCGCGAGGGATCAGGCGACGCAGCGCAGAAGGGGGGATTCCATGTCTGACGCCGCGCTGATCGCGCGTCGCACCGCCTACGCCCCCGAAGGGCGTCAGGAGCGCTTCATCGTGCCGCTGCTCCGCGACGCGATCGCGGACGCGCTCGCGCGGCACGCGCCGCCCGCGGGTTCGCGCGTGCTCGACGCGGGATGCGGCGAGCAGCCGCTTCGCGCGGAACTGGAGCGCTCTGGGCTGAAATATCATTCGCTCGACTTGCAGCAGAATGCCGCGGGAACGGTGGAGCACATCGGCGCGCTCGACACCGAGCTTCCGCAGGAAATGCAACGCGAGTCATTCCCGCTGATCGTGTGCACTGAAGTCCTCGAGCACGTCGCGCACTGGGATCGTTCGTTTGCGAACATCGCGTCGCTGCTCACGCGGGGCGGACGTGTGATCGTGACTTCGCCGTTCGTGTATCCGCTCCACGAAGAGCCGCACGACTACCGGCGGCCGACACCCTACGCGATTCGCGACGCGGCCACGGCACACGGACTGAAAGTGATCGAGGAGCGCCGCCTCGGCGATTCGTGGGACGTGCTCGGCACCGTGCTCTCCGCCACGTGGACCTTTCCCGTCGACGCGCGGCTCGGCTCACGCCTGCGCGCCGCGATTGCGCGCCGCGCGCACGCCTGGCTTTGGCGCGCGCTCGACACCGGTTCGCTGCGCTCCCGCGTGGAATTGCGCGGCCCGTGGTTTCTCTCGACTCTCGCCGTGCTGGAGCGCGTGTGACGCCGCGCCTCATCGTGGTGGAGTTCGTTCCGATCCCTGCGGGCTCGCAGAATCTGTGGGTGCATGCGCTCACCGATCCGCGTTTTTCCGCGTTCGAGAAGCACGTGCTCATTCCGGCGGGCGGCGAGACGCGGCTCCCGGCTGATGACCGGCGCGCGTCGGGAATTCAACTCCACGAGTTCGGCGGCGGCGCGGCGCTCGCCGTGCAGCGTGTGGCGCGAAAACTGGGAGTGAACGTCGAGCCGCTCAGCCGCGCGCTCGCCGCGCTCCAACCCGATCTCGTCTGGTTCAACCTCGCCGGAATTGGTGAGATCGGCTGGATCGACGACGCGGCCGCGTGGTGCCGCGCGCGTGGTGTGCCGCACTGGCTGATCGTGCAGCACGTCCACGAGGAATTCTTTTTCCTCAGCGATGCGCACGAGGCGAAGGCCCGGGAGGTGGCGACGGGCGCGGCGCGCGTGCTCACCGTGTCGGGCCGCAATCGGGAGTCGCTCGCGACGGCGTTCGCGGAGCGGATGCCGAACGTCGAGTCCGCCGTGAACGGCGTGCCGGCGGCTTTCCTTGCCGCTGCGGGAACGATTGCCGCAGACCAGCCGCCGCGCAACGCGGGCACCGCGCGCTTCATCTCGCCCGCGCGATACGATCCCGTCTACAAGGGTCAGCATCTGCTGCTCGCGGCGCTCTCGGGAACGGAATGGCGCGCGCGCGACTGGCATCTTTCGCTCGTCGGCGGCGGAACGCACGCCGACCTGCTGCGCCGTCTCGTTGGCTACTACGACGTGCCTGCGGACCGCGTGACACTCGCCTCGCACACGAGCGATATGCTCGGCGCGTTCGCTGCGTCGGATGTGATCGTCATGCCGTCGCTATCGGAGGGCTCGCCATTCGCGCTCGCAGAGGGAATGGCGTGCGGCCGTCCGGCGGTCGGCACGCCGGTGGGCGGCATCGATGAACTCGTGCGCGAGGGAGAGACTGGCTGGCTCGCGCACTCCACCGAGCCCGCGGATATCGCTGCGACGCTCGACCGCTGCTGGCGAGACCGCCAGCTCTGGCCGCAATTCGGTCGCGCGGCCCGGGATCTCGCGGCACGTGCTTACGACCTCGCGCCGGCGCACACGGCGCTGCTGCAGCACGCGCTCGCCGACGTTCGCAAGCCGTAGCCGCGCTCAGGCGTTCGGCAGCAGCGCCTTGTGCCAGCTCCGCGACGCCGGCACTTCAAAGCGCGAGCGGTAGTCGCCGGCGCTGCTGATCGTAGTGTCGAACACCGGCGTGGCGGCAGTCGCGCCGCCGCGGCGCGCGAGCGCTTCGAAGTCATCGCGCGGGAGCGCGCAGACGAGATCACCGGGTCCGCGGAAGAACACGAGGCCGCCGCCAACGAGCGACGATCCCACCGCGCGTTCGAGCTCCTGCAGCGTGCGAAAGAGCCCGTCAATCGAACAACCGGACGCGCCCTCCGTGCGCTGGTCGACGCCGATCACCAGAAAGCGTTCGTCGCGCCAATCCCGAGCCGCGGTGAGCGGATGACCGTGCGCCTTCCACGTCACTAGATATGCGTCCACGGCGGCGAGCAGTTTCGCTGAGTCGATGTCATCGACTGGAGCGGCGGCGCCGAACACCCACACGCGCGCATCATCGGGAAGTTTGTCGAATGTCGTCAGGGGCATTAGCGTCTCTACGTCTGAAGTCGATCGTTTCCTGTCGCTGAAATCTAACAACGTGTACATTCCCGTCATGCGCCTCAACGCACGGATCGTAATCACCGGAGGATTGCTCGCCCTCGCCTCAGGTCGCGCGAGCGCGCAAGGCAATCCGAACGCCGAACCGCCGGTCGCACCGTTCAGCAACGTGTTCCTGTCGCTTGGCAACGCGTTCACGAACGTCAACGCACTGAACGTGCGCTTCGACTCCGCACACTACGACGCTATCGCCGGTCACGGGTTTTCGATCGGCGGCGGCGGCTATCTGCCGTTCGGTCGCGCGCTGTTCGGCGGCGAGTATCACGATGCGGATTTCGGATTCGAGTCGACCGGAACCGGCCGCACGAACAAGATGCACAGTCATTATTGGATGGGCACGATCGGGTATGCGCTATACACGTCATGGCGGTTCAACTGGATCGGATTCCTCGGCGTGGGCATGGGCTCGACGAAGATCGTCGTCAGCGATCGCAACGGCGGTGCGACCGTTTCGACCACAGTCGATCCGCTCTTCGACGACATTCTCGCGAAGCCGGGGTCTTCGAGCACGATCACCGGCTCGTACTCGGTGTTCCAGCCCGGCATCGGCGTCGATTACCTGATGTTGCGCTCGGAAAAATCACATGTCGGCGTCACGTTCGGACTGCGCATCGGCACGACCATCTCGCCGCATCGCACTGCATGGTCGTATCTCGGCCGCAACGTGGTGGGCGCGCCTGATGCGGGACCGGTCGGAAGTTTTCTGCGGCTCTCGCTCGGCGTCGGCGGATTCAAGCTGCTGCCGTAGATCGGCTGCAGGGCCGCAGCAGGACCCGGCTAGATCAGATCGCGAATCGCTTCCTCGACTCCCCGCACCATCGCCGTCACGCTGAACCCGGCGCGCGCACGCGCGGCGCCCCGCGCGGCCAGGTTCGCAGCGCGAGAGGGATCGGCCGCAAGTGATTCGATTGCCTGCGCCATCGCCGCTGCGTCGTTCGGCGGCACGAGCACACCGGTCTCGTCGTCGATGATCTCGGTCACACCGCCGGCGCGCGTCGCGATCACAGGCCGCTCCGCGAGCATCCCCTCGACGATCACACGGCCGAACGGCTCCGGATAAACCGATGCGTGTACGATCACGTCCGCCGCGCGCATGAGCTCCGGCACGTCGGCGCGAAATCCGAGAAAGTGCGCGCGATCCGCCACGCCGGTTCTTGCCGCCTGCGCCTGAAGCGCCGACGCGAACGCCTCTTCGCCGAAGAGCGGAGCTCCGACGAACAGCGCATGCACGCGCGGAAGCCGGGCGAGCGCCTCGAGCAACACTTGCTGCCCCTTCCACGGATGAAAGCGCCCGAACAGCGCGACGACAAATGCGCCCGCCGGCAATCGGAGCGCGGCGCGCGCTGCCGTCGCGCTCTCGATCGTCACGGCGTCGAAAGGCGCGGGATCGATTCCGTTGTGCACCACGCGCACGAGCGACTCGTGCCCGCCCGCGCCCGTGAACGCTGCGGCGGTGGCGCGCGAATTCGCGATCACGCGCGCCGCCCGAAGATTCGCGAGCGTGATGGCGGCGCGCACGTTCGTGCCGCTGAAGTGCGGCGGCGCAAGAATATCGCGGAGGTGCCAGACCACCGGCCGCCGCGCGAACAATCCCGCCGCCGCCGCCACGACGAACGCTTTCTGAGAATTCGCGTAAATCACTCTGTGCGACTTCGCGCGCTTCGAGACATGAGTCGCGATCCGTGCGGCGTCGGCGAATGCCGCCGGCCCCGGAATACGCGTTTCCTTTTTGACATGCTTCAGCGCGCCTAGCGCTTCCACGTGCACCCGCACGCCGCGCGATTCGAGCGCCTCGCGAAACGGTCCGTCGGCGAGCAGCAGCACTTCGGACCCCGCGCCGAACGCAGCGCTGAGATCCAGGAGCGAGAGTTCCGCGCCCCCGAGCACGCCGGCGTGATCGACGAAGAGCACGCCGCCTTCGCTCATCGCAGGGCTTCCTCGTACACCAGCCGCACGCGCTCCGCGATCACCGGCCAGTCGTAGTGCCGGCGCGCGAAGTCGACGCACTCACGCGCGGTCGGCAGCACGGTGGCGCCGGTGAGCGCGTCGGCCAGGCCGTCAGCGATCGCCTCCGCCCCGGTCGAGCGCAGCACGAGCATGCGCGACAGGCCGGTCACTGCTTCAGGCAGGCCGCCGACGGGCGTGACGAAGCATGGCGTGCCGGCCGCGAGCGACTCGGCCACGATGAGTCCGAATCCCTCGAGTGCCACCGTCGGCACGACGGTGAGATCAGCCGCGCGATACGCCGAGGGGAGCGTATCGTCCGCCACGAAACCGAGAAGACCGATGTTCTCGGCCAGCCCGAGCGCGGCGATCTGCCGCTCGAGCTCCACTCCGACGGGTCCAACACCCGCGATCAGCACGAGCACGTTCGGCACGCGTTCCTTCAGCCGCACCACGGCGCGCACAAGATCGTCGAGCCCCATGCGGCGCATGAGCCGGCGCACCGCGAGCACGATGGGACGGTCCTGCGGCCAGCCGAGCGCCGCGCGGCACTCGGCGCGGGTTTCACGGATCGCGAATCGCCCGACGTCGACGCCGCCCGGAATCACATGGATCTTGTCGGGCGGGACGTCGAACCGGCGTTCGAGAATCTGTCCGAACGGACGCGAGAGCACGATGAACGCGCTCGCGCGCCGGTACACCGCGCGTTCGATCGCGGTTTTTGCGCTCACGCTCCACGCGGCCTGCCGCTCGGCGCCGCCTTCGAGTCCCCAGGGGCCGTGGAAATGCACGACCATCGGATGACCGGCGAGCGAATCGAGCAGTGGCGCCGTGTAGAGCGAAAAGTGCGAGACGACCAGGAGTTTCGGATCGCTTCGCAGCAACGATGTCGCGTGGCGCCTGATCGCGAGCAGGCGCGGCACCAGCGACTCGGAACGCGGCGCGAAGCCCTCGATCATGCCGCCCGAATCCTGCGTGACGTGCTTCGATCCGGCGACGAGTCCGTGCACCTCGACGTTCGCCGCGGGCAGGTGCTTCACCAACTCGTAATAGACGCGGTTGAGCCCGCCGGGCTTTTCCGGAAACCACTCCATGCCAAGCTGCAGCGTGCGCACCATCGCGCGCAGCGGACGTTCGGGCTTTCGCAGCAGCGCGTCCATCTGCTCGTCGCGCTCGAGCGTGCGGTCGAGCGCGAGGCGCGCCCACACCTCGAGCACGAGCAGCGTCCAGAGCTGCTCGCCCCAGTCGTGGACTCCGGTGAAATGCTCGGCCAGAATGCGGCGCACGAATTCCGGACGCACCCACCCGCGATCGAAGAACGTGCGGCTGTCGAGCGCAGCGCGAACATACGGCGAGAGTTCGCCGCGCAGCCAGCGCGAGGCCGGCATCACGAATCCTTTCTTCCGCCGGTAGAGCACAGACGCGGGCACATACCGGCCCGCGAGTTTTTTAAGAATGTACTTCGTCTCGAAATTCTTGAGCCTGATCGACGTCGGAATCGTCGCGGCATACTCGATGAGCGCGCGGTCGAGGAGCGGTGAACGCGCTTCGAGACTGTGCGCCATCGACGCGCGATCCGCCTTCACGAGCAGCTGATCCGGCAGATACGTGCTGAAGTCGCCGTACAGCGCGCGATCGGTGTCGTCGACGCCATCGGCACGGTCCCACACCGTGCGGTAGATCGCGTCGGGATTTTCATCGCCGAGCGAAGTGAGGAAGGAGTCGGGGTATGCTTCGGAGCGGATGAGACGGAAGGCGCGATCGTAGGTGAAGCTGTCCGCAGCCGAGCCTCGTCCGGCGCGCGCGAGGAGCGCGGGCCGGCGCAGCGGCCCGCTGTTCCGGTCGCCGATTGCGCTCGCGATCACCGATCGCAGGGCCTCAGGCACCAATCGCCGGTAGGGCGCGGCAACCCGCGCGAGCATCGGGCGCGCGTATCCGCCGAACAGCTCATCGCCGCCGTCGCCGTTGAGCGCTACCGTCATGAACCGGCGCGCGGCCTGCGCGAGATAGTGACTCGGCACGATCGACACGTCGGCCACGGGCTGTCCGTAGTGCCACACGATCGCCGGAAGGTCGGCGACGAGCGCGGGGCGCAGCGTTTCTTCATGCAGCGTCATGCCAAGCTGCTTCGTCGCCGTGCGCGCGTACGAGCGTTCGTCGAACTCGGGCTCGTCAAATCCGAGCGTCATCGCCTCGATCGGCCTCTCGCTCTCCCGCGCCGCGAGACCCGCGATGAACGACGAATCGACGCCGCCCGAGAGGAACACGCCTACGGGCACGTCGCTCTCCAGGCGCTTGCGCACCGCAATTCGGGCGAGTGATTCCACGTGCTCGAGAACTTCCGCCTCTGATTCACGCGTCTTGGTGGCGTACGACACGTCCCAATAGCGTTCGACGGTGCACGCGCCGGTGTCCGAGGAAAACACGAGCGAGTGCGCGGGCGAGAGCTGATCGACGCCCTTGAAAATGCTCATTGGTGAGGGTACGGCCTGATACACGAGAAACGCATCCACCGCGCGCGGGTTGAGCGCCGGCGTGCCTGGCAGCAGGTCGAGCAGCGCGCTGAGCGTGGACGCGAAGTGCAGCGAGCGCCCCTGATGCCTGAAGAAGAACGGCTTTTTTCCGGCGCGGTCGCGCGCGGCGAAGAGCATCCGGCGATCTTCGTCCCACAGCGCGAAGGCGAACATGCCGTCGAGACGGTTGAGCAGGCCGCCAAGTCCCCAGCGGCGGTAGCCGTGCAGAATCACCTCGCCGTCGGTGTGCGACTGGAAGCGGCAGTCCGTTTCGAGTTCGCGGCGAAGCTCGTGAAAATTATAGATCTCGCCGTTGAACACGAGCACGCGCTGGCGATCGTCGCTGATCATCGGCTGATGGCCGGCGCTCGACAGATCGATGATCGAGAGCCGGCGCGCGCCGAGGCACGCATGCTCGCCGGCCCAGACACCAGCGTCGTTCGGCCCCCGCTGCCACATCAGTTCGCGCGCGGAGACGAGCCGCTCGCGCGACTGCGCCGCGCCGTCCTGCACGACTCCGATGATGCCGCACATGCTACGCCACCATCCCGGCAGCGGCGCCTTCGAATACTCTGAGCTGCTCGTCGGCGATGCGATCCCACCCGTAGCGGCGCGACGACTCCACCGCCGCAGCTGACATGCGCGCCCGCCGCGCAGGATCGTCGCGCAGCAGTGTGATCTTCTCGCGGAGCGCGTCGGCGCCGACGGGCACAAGCCAGCCGTTCTCATCGTTGCGCACGAGTTCCTCGGTGCCGTTGATGGCGTGCGCGACGATCGGCAGTCCCGACGCGGCAGCCTCGAGCGTCACGAGCGAGAACGCCTCGTACCGGGACGGAAATACGAACGCATCGCTCGCCGCGTACCAGTCCTGCGGCGTGCGCGACGGACCCGGAAACACGACCTGACTCTCCGCGCCCACTTTCCGCGCGTGCGCCTCCATCGCGCTTACATCACCGCTTCCGAGAATCACCAGCCGCGTGTCTGCGAACCCGGCGATCGCCGTGATCGCGTCGCGCACGCCCTTCCGCTCCCAGTCGCCGCCGACAAACAGCGCGACGAACTCGTCCGTGCGCAGCTGCAGACGCTGACGCAGCGCGAGCCGGTCGGCTGCGCTCGCGCACGGCCGAAAGACCGAGCCGTCGACGCCGTTCGGGATCACAACGATGCGCTCGCGCGCAACGCGATAGAACTCCTGAAGCTCGCGCGACGTCCCCTCCGACACGGCGATCACCCGTTTCAATCTCGGCGATCCGTACGCTCGCCGCTCGTCCACGGTGAAGCGCGATTGCGCGAACCGCTGGTATACCGCGCGCAATCCGCTGCCGCCGCGAATGCCGCCAAATCGCGCGGTGAATGCGGCCTGGCAGAATTGCGCCGTGATCACGTCGGCGTCGCGCGCCGCAGCGCCGATGCTGTTGGTGATCGTGCAGTTCGCGCGAAGTTCCGCCGCGCGAGCAGCGCGCGCGAACGCCCACGTTCGCAGCACGGACGGACGGCGCGGCGCCCGAACCGGGATCCAGCGCACCCCGTCGCCGAGATCGCAGTCCTGCGCTATCACGGTCACGGCGATCCGCGCCGCGATGCGGGAAATCACCTCCGCCGCCGCGCGCTCCTGCCCTCCGCGGCGGTGCACTGCGTCGGCGATGAACGCGAGAGAGAATGCGCTCACGACGCTTTGTTCCGGCCGGCGGGAAACTCGGCGGCGTACTTCGATTCCCACTCGCGGGCGTGCCGCGCCGTGTACCAGAGCTCGCGCGCCAGCGACCCGAACGCGAGCAGTGTGTCCAGCGACTTCGGCGTGTCGCGAATCACGTTGAATTTGTGCCGCGCGATTTTTCGAAGCAGCAGCGGCAGCACTGGTCGCGTCATGCCGTGCTTGTACATGTAGCGAACGTCGGCCTCGCGGTACTCGCCCAGCCGCCTGCCGTTCGGCACGCGGCGCGGCGGGTGATTCACTAGCGCGTCGCGCACGAAGAGCATGTTGAATCCGGCGGCGCGCAGGCGGTCGCGAAGATCCTGATCCTCGGCGTTCGGAAAGCGGAACGCTTCGTCAAATCCGCCGACGCTGCGGAACGCATTCGTGGAAACAAGAAAATTGCACGACCAGAGCCAACCGCCGGTCTCGTTCACGGGCGCCTGATACATCGGCGATCCGAATCCGCCGTCGCACGTCGTGCGACCTTCGTATACGTCGGTGCCGGCGACGATCGCGCTCACAAATGCGGCGAGCCAGTTCGCGGACGGTTCGGTGTCGTCGTCCGTGAATGCGATCCAGTCTCCGCGTGCCGTCGCCGCACCTGCATTGCGGTTCGCGGCGGGACCCTGCCCCGGCCCCTGCACTACTTTCGCCCACGGATGCGATGCGCCGAGTGTCTGCGCGGCGGGAATGCGCCGGCCGTCGTCGCTGACGATGATCTCGTACCGCGCGGCGTCGAGCCGTTGCGCTCCCGGCGCGAGACGATCCATCACCACGCGGAGCGTCTCCGGCCGGTCGCAGGTCGGTACGACCACGCTGATCAACGGACGAGCAACCGGAGAATTCAGGAAACGCTCTCCCGCAGTGCCGCGATTACCTGTGCCGCGTAGGTCCGGTCACTAAAGACCGCCGCGCGGATTCGGGCCGCCGCGCCGACTCGCGCCGCGAACTCCCGATCACCAAGGTACCGCAGGATCGCGTGCGCGAGCGACTCGTCGTCGCCATACGGCACCAGAACGCCATCCACTCCGTCGGTGATGATCTCTGCCGGTCCGCCCGCTGCGCCCGCGATCACCGGTTTCCCGAGCGCCATCGCCTCGATCACCACGATGCCGAACGGCTCACGATCGGACGCATGCACGAACACGTCCATCGCCTGCATCCAGTCGGGGACGTTTGACTGAAACCCCGCGAAAGTCAGCACGCCATCGAGGCCGAGCGCAGTCGACTGCGCGCGCAGTTCGTCCGCATACGCGGGCTCTGTTTCGTGCGGCGCTCCGACGATCACGGCGCGTACATCGGGCCGCAGCTTATGCACCCGGGACATCGCTGCGATGAACACGTGCATTCCTTTCCAGCGCTGAAGGCGGCCCACCATTCCGATCAATGGCCCCGGCACGGACAGCCCGAGCGTTGCGCGCGCTTCCGATGGCGATGCCAGTCGCACGGGATCGAATGCGTCGAGCGAAGCGCCGGGATACACGAGCCACTGTTTCCTGCGCGGCCACACTCGGGCCTGCGCCGCGCCCGCGGCGCGCGACAGCACGAGCACTCCGCGCGCCGGAAGCAGCGTCGCGATCCGGTCGAGCCAGTCGGGGCGCGGCGTGCCAACCTGAAACCACACACTCGGAATCCCGGCGAGAATCGCCGCGGCCCCAGCTGTGAGCTGGCCCGCGACCATCCATCCGAGCACGAGATCCGCTCGGGCCGACCGCGCGAGCTTTGCAATTCTGCCGATCGCGCGGATTCGCGCGGGGAGATTTCGAAATCGTCCCGCCTCGATCACGCGAACGTCGAGGCCGAGCGCACGCATCTCCGCCGCCAGCGGCCCGTCGCGCAGAAAGACCACGATCCACTCCATGCCCTGTCCGCGGCCATGGACGAGCAACTGTCGCAGCATCTGCTCGCCGCCGCCGAGCGCGGCGCCGAGTGGCATGACCACCAGCACCCGGAGCGGTTTCATCGCGGGCGGCGGAAGTTCATGCGATCCAGCGCCGCCAGTGCGCCAGTCGCTCCATCCGCGCATGCGACCGTCGAGCGCGGCGCACCATCGGGCGAATGCCTGAGCGTCGCCGCGCAGAAGAAGCCGCGGAATCTGCGCGAGTCCCGGCTCGTGGCGCGTGCCCACGAGAAGCGCCCACAGCATGAATGCGGCTCGCGAGACGCCCCTCAGATTCTCCAGCAGCACCAGCGTTTCGTTGTGTGTCGCATCGCTGAGGGGCGCGGATGCGAACACGCCGCGATGCAGCTGATCGCCTTCGCTCCGCGGTTCGATATGATGCTCGACGGCGATCGCCGGATCGTACACCAGGCGCCAGCCCGCGCGGCGCATCGGCAGGCAGAGCGCGAGTTCCCAGAACAGCTGGGCGCCGTCGCCCGCGAGCCGCGTGTCGAACCCACTCGCGCGCAGCGGCGGCGCGCGGTACGCGCAGTTCGCTCCCTTCAATACATCCACATCGCGCGCCGGGCCGGCGCCGAGGTGATGGTTGCCGATCATCCGTCCGAACCACTGCACCTTTCCAACCGTGCTCCGATCGCCCCGCTCGTGAGGCTGCCAGTCGCGGCCGCCGGACCCGCCCACGCGTGGATCGTCGAAGCATGCCGTGAGGCGTTCGAGCCAGTCGCGTTGCGGCTCGGTGTCGTCGTCGGTGAGCGCGATGATCGCGGAATCCGGGCGACACGCCGCGAGCGCCGCGTTCATCGCCGCAACCACGCCGCTGTCAGCGGTGAACGCACAGCGCAACGGCGCCGCGTACTCGCGCGCCATCGACGCCACGGCGCGCGCGGAGTCCTGGTCGTCCGACCGGATTCCCACGACCACTTCGTCCGGCACGAGCGATTGCGCGGCGATCGCGCGCAGGCACCGCTCGAGCGAAGCGACACGCCGCCACGATGGCACGATCACCGAAACGACCGGCTTCGTTCCCGTGTGCCCGTCGCCGCGAGCGCTCACACGCCCCGCCCGTGGCCGAAGAATTTTCCGGCGATTCGCTCGAGTCGCCGGACCGCGCGCTTCACGAGCGACGGCCGCGGCGGTGGTTCAATCGCGCGACGCCAAAGCTCGGGGCTCGCCGGGTTTTCGCGCACCTCCGGCCACTGAACGCGCGGCGGCGGCGATTCGGCTCGATCGTTCCAATCCGTGCGATCCTGCCTGTGCGAAGACCGGTCATCGTATCCGGTGTGCTCCGTCATTGCGCGCGGCGGCAGCAGATGCAATCCATCGTTCAGCCAAGAGTGCATCATGAAGCAATATTCCCAGCCCACGCGCTCCGCTCCGACGCCGAACCAGTCCGCGACGTCCCTGCCGTACTTCGAAATGTCGATGCCGCGCGCGGTGCAACGGTCGCGCAGCTGTTGCGAGGACTGCCCTTCAAATCCGGTCCACGCGCGCCGCCACGTCGCCCATCCCCACTCTGTGAAGCGACCGGAGAAATGCGGTGCATCGCTGGCGTCCGACGGTGTCATGCGCGGATGCGTCCATCCTCCGATCGACATCACGCGCG
>JANYIJ010000218.1 GCA_025362095.1 Gemmatimonadota bacterium
CAGGAAGTCGACAACGCGATCAACCAGGCAAGCAAGGAAGTCGCGCAGCGCTACGATTTCAAAGGCGCGAAAATCGAAATCGATTTCAAGCGCGCCGAGGGACTGATCGCGCTGATGGCCGACAACGATTTGCGCATGCGCGGCCTGTGGGATGTCGTGCAGACCAAGCTGATCAAGCGCGGCGTTCCGGTGAAGAACCTCGACGTTGGCGAAGTGAAGCCTGCCGGCGGCGACACGCTGCGCCGCGAGATCAAGCTGAAGCAGGCGCTCGACGGCGAAACCGCCAAGAAAGTCGCCGCCGCGATCAAAGACCAGAAATTCAAAAAGGTGCAGGCTTCGATACAGGGCGATCAGGTCCGCGTGAGCGCGCCGTCGCGCGACGAGCTTCAGGCCGTGATCGCGTTCCTGCGCACGCAGGACGTGGGCGTCGAGCTGCAATTCGGCAACTACAGGTAGATCGCCGATGGCGTCGGTTTTCCTGACGGCGTCACGGGAGCTAGCTTTCGTGCATGAAGGTTGCCCTCGTCACCCTCGGCTGCGATAAAAACACCGTCGACTCGGAGCGCTACCTCGCGCAGCTGATCGATCACGGCGCCGAGCAGGTGTCCGATGCGTCGACCGCCGAGCTGATCATCGTGAACACCTGCGGCTTCATTGATGCCGCGAAGCGCGAGTCGATCGATGCGATTGTAGAAGCCGGCCGCATGAAGGTCGACGGCTCTGCGACCGCCGTGGTCGCAGTCGGCTGTATGATCGAGCGGCATCGCGACGAGCTCGCCGGTGTGCTTCCCGAGGTCGATCTCTTTCTAGGCGCGTCGGAAATGGATCAGCTCGTGCCGCGGCTGCGGGAGAAGGGACTGATCGGCGATGCGGTCACCCTGCATCCTGGCGTTCGCGCGTATGCCGGCGATTCGCCCGCCGTGCGCTATCTCAAGATCAGCGAAGGGTGCGATCATGGGTGCGCCTTTTGCGCGATCCCACTCATGCGCGGGAAGCATAGATCGTTCGGGCTCGATGAAATCGTGCACGAGGCGCAGCTGCTCGAGCTGCAGGGCGCGCGCGAGGTCAGTCTGGTCGCGCAGGATCTCGCGCACTATGGCCGCGACCGCCGCGATGGCGTGCGCCTTCCCGAGCTTCTCGAAGCGCTGGTGAAGGGGACATCGATCTCCTGGTTCCGGAATCTCTATCTCTATTCGGCGGGCATCACGCCCCGCCTGCTTGAGGTGATCGCCGCCGAGCCGCGGATTCTGCGCTATCTCGATATGCCGATGCAGCACGCATCGGACGCGGTGCTCGAGCGCATGCGCCGCCCCGAGCGAAAACATACGATTCGCGAGAAGGTCGCCCGCTTTCGCGACGCCGTGCCAAATCTCGCGATTCGGACGACGTGCATCGTGGGATTCCCCGGTGAGACCGACGACGATTTCCGGCAGCTGCTTGATTTTCTGGAAGAGATGCAGTTCGAGCGCGTCGGCGCGTTCACGTACTCGCCGCAGGAAGGAACGCGCGCGGCACAGATGGAGGACAACGTGCCCGAGGGCGTGAAGCGCGATCGTCTGGAGCAGCTCACCGATCTGCAGCGCGCAATCACCGCCGAGCGCTACGAGCAGCGGGTTGGCATGCGGGTGAATGCGCTGGTGGAGCGCGCTGCTGCATCCGACGAGCCCGGCGCAGCCGTCGGCCGCCTTCCGTGGCAGGCAGATGATATCGACGGCATCACCTGGCTCGACTCAGCTGCACCGGCGGGATCGTTCGTGGAGGTCGAGGTCACTGATGTCGTCGACGACTACGACTTCAGCGCGCGCGTGATCTCGGTGATCGATGCTCCAGCCTTTAACAGCCCTGCGCCGCGCTTGGCGTCGCGTGAACTTCCGCTCGCCACGATCGGGAGTTTCGGACGGTGAGCGGCGTGCCGCGCGGCTGGCGCGCGGTTTTGGGCTGGCTTCTGGTATCGGCGATTGCCGTCGCATGCTCGCCGAAGCGTGTTCGCGAGAACGACGGACCGCCGATGATCTCGTTTCCGCGCACTCCCGCCGACAGCGCGAAGACGCCGCCGGCGACGGTCAGTGTCCCGCCGCTGCCGCGCGACGAGCCGCCACCGCCGCGCACCGAGGGAGCGCGCGACGTGCGAGTGGCGCTCGCGACGGCTGCGCAGGGCGCGGCGCTCTCGGGATCCGGCGCGTTCAGGATCTTCGATGCAAAGAATGCGGTGCTCGTCCGCGCGCGCGGCCCTGATGTGTGGAGCGTCGAGCGGCGCGGCCGGCAGCTGCGCGCGACGCGGCAGGGCACGTCGACTTCATGGAGCGACGGAATGCTGACGCTTCGGTCGGATCGCGACGACGAGTTCGCGATGTACGCAGCGCAGCACTATCGCGGTGCGATCCGCATCGTGGCGAGCGACACGGGAATCGTGGTGGTGAACGTGCTGCCCGTGGAGTGGTATCTCCGCGGCGTGGTGCCGCTGGAGATCGGCGGTCCGCGCGCGGGGAACGAGGATGCCGCCGTTGAGGCGCAGGCAATTGCCGCGCGCAGCTATACGGTCGTGCGGCTCGCTTCGACGGACGGCAACGCGTCGCGAAACGCGTCGCGCAACGCGAGCTACGATCTCCTCTCGAGCGTCGCCGATCAAGTCTACGGCGGCGCGGACGCCGAGCGGCCATTTTCCAATCAGGCCGTCGCGCGCACGCTCGGCATGGTCCTCAAGTACAACGGCCGCGTGGTGAGCGCGCCATATCACTCAACGTGCGGCGGCGAGACCGCCGAGCCCGACGAAGTGTGGAGCGCAGGAAGCGAGCCGTACCTGAAGCGGGTCAGCGATCGCATTCCCGGCACGGCCGACCGTTTCTATTGTGATGTCTCGCCGCGATTCACGTGGACGCGCGCGTTCACCGGTGACGAATTCGATGCCGCGGTGCGCGCGTATCTGGCGCAGTACACAACGGTGCCGTCCGGCGGGCCGGGCCATGTGCGCGGCGCGACAGTGGAGTCGCGCACGCCGAGCGGCCGCGTCGCGCGCCTGATCATCGCAGCCGAGCGCGGGAATTATTCGCTGCGCGGCAACGATATTCGTTACGTGCTGCGCAATCCCGGTGGCGAGATCCTCAACAGCACCTATTTTTCGGTGCAGGCGGAACAGCGCCGCGATGGGTCGTTGTCACGGCTGGTGGTGAAGGGCAACGGCTACGGGCACGGAATCGGCATGTGTCAGTGGGGCGCAATCGGACGGGCGCGTGCGGGACAGTCGGCGCGCTTCATTCTCTCTACCTATTATCCCGGCACGACAGTGGGGTTGATGAATTGAAGCTGTCTCGCCTGACGGGCCGGAGTTCTGTGACGCGTGTGCTGTTCGCGGCGGCGTGCGTCGCTCTGACCGCTGGCGTTGCCGGCGCGCAGCCGCGGCCGCAGCCGAGAATAGTGCAGTCGCCTCACGACTCGATCCTGGTGTCGATCCTGACGATGGGTCCCGGCGAAGAAGTATTCGAGCGATTCGGACACCAGTCAATTCGGATGCACGATCTCTCGACCGGCGTCGACATCGCGTACAACTGGGGGATGTTCGACTTCGCTCAGCCGCATTTCCTGTCACGGTTCCTCAGCGGTGACACGAAGTATTGGATGGAGGGAATCCCCGCCGAAAGCGTTCTCGCCTACTACAAACGGAATAGCCGCGCGGTGTGGGAACAGCGACTCACGCTCACCACCGCTGAGAAGGACTCGCTCTGGCGCTTCCTGAAATGGAATGCGAAAGAGGAGAACAAGTACTACCGCTACGATTACTATCGCGACAACTGCGCCACGAAAGTGCGCGATGTGCTCGACATGATCCTCGGCGGATCAATTCAGCGGGCGGTGGCAACGCACGAGCACGGCGTGACGTACCGCAGCGAAACCCTTCGGCTCGCCCGCGCGTATCCACTGATAAATTTCGGCATGGACTTCGTGCTCGGCCGGCCCGCAGATGCCACGCTCTCGGCGTGGGAAGAGATGTTCATTCCCATGCGGCTGCAGGAATTGATTCGCAGGATCCGCGTGCGGCATTCAGACGGGTCGAAAAGCCGTCTTGTGCGCAGCGAGCGCCAGCTCGTGGCGGACGACACCTTCAAAGATTCCGATACGCCCCCCGGCTATTTCACGCCGGCATTCAAGGTCAGCTTCTTGATCGTCGGCATTCTGCTTGGCCTGTGCATGCTGCCGGTCGCATCGATGCCGGTTCGCTGGGCGATCGGGATCCTCGGCGTGTCGTGGAATCTGCTGGCGGGATCGGTGGGCCTGCTCTTGCTCGGTGCGGAGCTGTTCACGCGTCACGCCGCATACATGGGGAAGAACGTGAACGTGCTGTTGGCGACTCCCGCGTCGCTTGCCCTTGTGGTCCTCATTCCGCTCGCGATGCACGCGTCGGCGTCGCCGCGGATCGTGCGCGCGGCGAGATCACTCAGTGTGTTCGCGGCCGTGAGCTCGGTCACCGCTGTGCTGCTGCGGCTCGCGCCGCACATTGCGCAGCAGAACCGCCCGCTGCTGGTGCTCGCGGTGCCGGTACAGGCGGCACTCGTCGTCGCACTTTGGCGCGTCACCTCGGCGCAACGCGGAGAAAGAGTCTGACATACTCGGTCGGCATAGACGTTGGCGGCACGTACACCGATCTCGCCGCTGTGGGATCGGACGGCGCGATACAAGCTCGCAAAGTTCTCTCCACTCCGGCGGATCAGAGCGAGGGCGTCGCGGCTTCGCTCGCCGCGCTCGGCGCGCCGCCGTCGGATGTGGGACGCGTGGCGCACGGCACAACGGTGGTTACGAATCTCTTACTCGAACGCCGCGGTGCGCGCGTGGTGCTCTGCGCCACGAGCGGTGCGTCGGATCTGCTGGAGCTGCGACGACAGGAGCGCGCCGCGCTGTACGATCTCTCCGCGCAGCATCCGCCGCCGCTCGTCGAGAATGATCGCGTGATCGCGGTGCACGAGCGCCGCACGCCTGCGGGAGTCACGGTTCCGCTTACGCCCGCGGAAGCGAAGCGCGTCGCCGAGGCGGTCGCGAAGCTGGAGCCCGAAATAATTGTGGTGTCGCTTCTGCACGCGTACGACAACGATGCGCATGAGCTCTTGCTCGCCGATGCGATCATGGACCGCCTGCCCGGTGTCGCGGTCGTTCGCAGCGCGCAGGTCCTGCCGGAGATACGCGAGTACGAGCGCACGACCACGGCAGTGGCAGAGGGGTACGCGCGGCCGCGTGTGTCGCTGTACCTGAAGCATCTGTCGGAACGGCTTACGAGAAGCGGCTACCCCGCGCCGGAGGTGATGACCTCGGGCGGCGGCATGCGCACTGCTGCAGAAGCGTCGAATGCGGCGGCGTCGCTCGCCCTGTCCGGGCCCGCTGGCGGGGTCGTGGGTTCGGCTGCGGTTCTGCGCGCCGCGGGACTGCGAGATGCGCTGACGATCGATATCGGCGGCACGAGCGCCGATGCTGGGCTCGTGCTCGACGGCGAGCCGCTCGTAGAACCGGGCGGCAGCGTGGCGGGCGTGCCGATTGCGCTGCCTCGAGTTCTCGTGGAGACGGTGAGCGCCGGCGGCGGCAGCATCGCATGGATCGATGACGGCGGCGCGCTTCGCGTGGGGCCGCGGAGCGCGGGCGCGGTGCCCGGCCCCGTTGCTTTTGGTCGCGGCGGCACGCAGCCAACGGTGACCGATGCGCACATCTCTCTGGGAAGGCTCGACGCGGCGCGGCTTTCCGGTGGCGTTACGCTCGATGCCCCCGCGGCGATACGAGCGATTTCCGCGCTCGCGGAAAAACTCGGCGCGAGCCCCGAACGCACCGCCGAAGCGATCATCGCAATTGCGGACGCCGCGATGGCGCGGGCGCTGCGGCGCGTGAGCGTGGAACGTGGGATCGACCCGCGCTCGTGCGCGCTCGTCGCGTTCGGCGGCGGCGGTCCGCTGCACGCGTGCGCGCTCGCCGATTTGCTCGGCATGAACACGATTCTCGTTCCGCCGCATGCCGGCGTGCTCAGCGCGCTCGGACTCGCGATCGCGCCCGAGCGGCGCGACGCGGCCACGAGCGTGATGCGCGCGGCGGACGCGGTCGATCAGGGATGGTTCGGGGCCCGACTCGACACGCTCGCGATGCGCGCCGCGAACGCGTCGGCGCAGCGGCTCGCGTGGCATGCGCGCGTGCGCTACGCGGGGCAGGGGCACGAGCTCGACATTTCGTGCGTGCCTGGCGACGACGGCGCGGTGCTGAGCGCGCGATTCGCGACTGCGCACGCCGCGCGCTATGGGTTTACGCTCGAGCGGTCGGTTGAAATTGTGGCGGTGCGCGTCGCCGCGACCGGCGATGCGATTGACGTGAAGTTCAGTGCGAGTGGCGCTAAGAAAAGGTCGTTCGCGGGGCCGCGCGTCGAGACGCTCGCGGACGCGACGATGGTCGTCGCGCCGGGGTGGAAGGCGCGGTGGCTAGAGATTGGCGGCTGGATGGTGGAGAGATTATGAAACGGCGACGGGTGACTGGCGAGGGGCAGACGATTCGCGACGAGCGGCGAAAGGACGGCGAGTTCGATCCACTCGATCTCGCCGTGATGTCGCACGCGGTTGCGATGATCGCCGAAGAAATGGGCACCGTGCTCGAGCGGGGCGCGCTCTCTCCGAACATTCGTGAGCGGCGCGATGCATCGTCGGCGCTGTTCGACGTGCACGGGACGATGGTCGCGCAGGCCGCACACATTCCCGTGCACCTCGGCGCGATGCCGGAGTCCGTGCGGGCGGTTCGTGCGCGGCAGCCCGAGCCGGGCGACGTGTTCATTCTCAACGATCCCTTCCACGGCGGGTCGCACCTTCCCGATCTCACGCTCGTGGAGGCGATTGATATCGATGGCGAGATCGCGGGCTACACCGCGATCCGCGCGCACCACGCCGACGTCGGCGGCATGAGTCCGGGCTCCATGCCGCAGGGCGCGACTGAACTGGTGCAGGAAGGAATTATTCTGCCGCCGGTGCGGCTCGAGCGGCGCGGCGTGCCGGACGCGAGCATGATGGAGCTGATTCTCGCCAACGTTCGCACGCCCGAGGAACGTCGCGGCGATCTTGCCGCACAACGCGGTGCGTGCGCAGCGGGCGCAGCGGGATGGCGCGCGCTCGTGGCGCGCGAAGGTGCCGCGCATCTCACTGCGGCGTGCAACGCGCTGCTGGCATACACCGAGCGGCGGGCCGTCGCGCGACTCGTCGCGATCGGAAACGCGACAGGCAGCGCGGAGGACATGCTCGAAGGCGACGGGCACAGCAACAATCCTGTGCCGCTCGCGGTGAAACTGGAGATTCGCGACGGAAAGCTGCATCTCGATTTCACCGGCACGTCGCCCAGGGTGCGCGGCAACGTGAACACGCCGATGGCCGTCACCCGCGCGGCCTCGCTGTTCGTGCTGCGCACACTGCTCGACGATGACGTGCCGACGAACGAAGGAATCGCGCGCGCGATTTCGATTGTCACGCCGGACGACTGCCTGATCAACGCGAAGTGGCCGTCCGCGGTGGCGGCCGGAAATGTGGAGACGTCGCAGCGGGTCACCGATCTGCTCTTTGCCGCTCTCGCCGATGCGGGAGTAGCGGTGCCGGCGCAGGGGCAGGGGACGATGAACAACATCACGTTCGGCGGCGAGGGCTGGACGTTTTACGAGACGCTTGGCGGCGGGCAGGGCGCGAGCGCGCGCGGAGCGGGGCCGAGCGCGGTGCATGTGGGGATGAGCAACACGCGCAATACGCCGATCGAATCGCTGGAGCGGAGTTATCCGATTTTGATAGATGAGTACTCGATCAGGCGCGGATCGGGCGGCGCGGGGCAGTTCAACGGCGGCGATGGAGTGGTGAGGAAGTACCACGTGATGGAGCGATGCACGGTCACGCTGCTGACGGAGCGCAGGACGCGGGCGCCTCGTGGGGCGATGGGGGGCGGGGATGGGTTGGTGGGGAGAAACCTGCTCAACGGGAACCCGCTTCCGGCGAAGTGCAGGGTTGAGTTGTCAGCCGGCGACGTGGTGACGATCGAGACGCCGGGCGGGGGTGGGTACGGAAAGCTCTGAACAGATGTACTGCAAGTGAACTGCAAGTGTACTGCAAGTGAACTGCAAGTGAACTGTTAACCACTAACCGTTGGTCGGTTTACTACGGTTTGAAGATCAGTCGGGCCACGAACCGAGTCGAAATCGTTCGTAGCCCGGGCGAATTATTTAACCATGGTTAACCGACCAACAGTTAGTGGTTAACGGTCAACTCGCAGTACATGTGTTTCAGAGCTGCGCAGTTGGAGTGACCGTTCTCATTTTCCCCGAGTTGCCGGTGGGCTCCACTCTCACCAGATCAAACACCTTCGCCTCCACGAACGCATCGAGCAGCGCCGCGTCGAGCGATCCGTCCTTGGCTTCATCGCGAAGAATCTCGATCGCACGGTCTGTGGGCACCGCCCGCTTGTACGGCCGGTCGGTCGCGGTGAGCGCGTCGTAAATGTCCGAGATCGTCATCATTCTCGTCTGCACCGGAATCGCGTCGCCCGCAACCTGCCGGGGATAGCCGCGGCCGTTGAGCTTCTCGTGATGTCCGTGCGCGATCTCCGGAACGCCCTTGAGATCCTTCGTCCACGGAATCCGTTCGAGGAAGCGGAAAGTATGTGACACGTGCGACTCGATCTCGCGCCGTTCGCGCTGATCGAGATTTCCTTTGTTGATCATCAGGTACTTGAGCTCTTCGTCGGAGAGCAGCGGCTTCTGCACGCCGTCGAAGTCCACGAACGTGCGCTCGTTGATCTCGGTGAGTTCCTCGAACGTGCCTTCAGGGAGAATGGTCGGCTCGTTCGCGCGCACGACCGAATCGAGAAAGCGCAGCAAGTCTTCGCGCTCCGCGCGCCGCACGAGATCGAGGTGCTGCAGCGCTTCCTGATAGCGATCTTTTCCGTGCGCGAACAGATACTCGGCGCGCTCGCGCTCGTACTGGAGGTCCGCGCGCTGCAGCAGGAACTGGAACCGGTGCTTCACGATCGCGAGGTCGCTCGGATACAGCTTCTTCTGCTTCACGAGTACTTGTTCACGGACGCCGACCTTTCCGAAATCGTGCAGCAGTCCCGCGTAGCGGATCTCCTTCATCTGCTCGCGAGTGAACTTCAGCGCCTTGTAAGGTCCGGATCCAACGCGATCCACCGCTTCGGCGAGGCCGCAGGTGAATGTCGCGACACGCGACGAGTGTCCGCTCGTGGTGGGATCGCGCGATTCGATCGCCGTGACCGCCGCGGTGACGAAGCCCTCGAACAGCCGCTCGATGTCCTCGTAGAGCCGACCATTCTCGATCGCGACGGCGGCTTGGGACGCGAGCGCGCTGACGAGATCGACCGCGCGCTCGTCGAACGGCAGCACTTCTCTCTCGACGACATCGGTCGAGGTGAGGCGCGCGTCAGACGAACGCTTGCGGTTGATGAGCTGCAGCACACCGATCACTTCGTCGCGATGCGTGCGCATCGGGATGACGAGCATCGACTTGGTGCGGTAGTGGAATTTCTCGTCGAACGACCGGTTCTGTTTGTATGAGACGTCCTCCGGCAGGAGATACACATCCGGAATGATCAGCGGCTCGCCCGTGCTGGCGGCGTAGCCCGCGAGCGACGCGTGATCTAGAGGGATCACGGCCTCGCTGAACGGAAGCGCTGGCAACGTGTGATTTTGCGAGAGTTTGAATCGCAGCGTAGACGGCGCGGCTTCGTGCTGCTCGACGAGGTACAGCGATCCGGCATCCGCCGATGAAAGACGCCGAGCCTGGCTCAGGATGAGCTCGAGAAGCGTAAGGAGATCGCGTTCGGTCGAAAGCGCGACGCCGATTCGCGAAAGCTCCGTGACGTCGCTGGCGCTGCGGCCTTCGAGCCGCTCCGCGCGGCGCGCGGCCACCAGCGCGGCCGCGTGTCGCAGCGCGCCGTGGAGCGTGATGCGCGCGGTCGCCGCCGGCGCGTCGGCGGCGATGTATCCGCTCAGCAGGTCGGTCGGAAACTGCGCGGGAGGTTCCTGCTCGCCTGCCTCGCCGACGCCAACGATCGCCACCTGCGCAGCGAGCTTCGCGAATACCGACTGATCTTTGCCAGCTCCCTCTATCAGCGCGCGATCGAGCAACAGCACGGTGGCGCGCTCACCGTCGAGCGACGCCGCGCCCGGCAGCTGCGATACGCGCGCGACCTCGACGTCGCCACGCGAAACGAGCGCGTCGAGCGCGGGGATCGCGCGGCCGGAGGAGGCGAGGATGAGCGGATTCATTGATTCGAACCTACGCCGGAAGCCGGAAGCCGGAAGCCGGAAGCCGGAAGCCGGAAGCCGGAAGCCGGAAGCCGGAAGCCGGAAGCCGG
>JANYIJ010000220.1 GCA_025362095.1 Gemmatimonadota bacterium
CGATTCGCCGGTCGGCAAAGACCAGCGCACGAAAGATTTGCTCGAAGATTTGGAACTCGTCCTCGCACAGGTCGCGCGCCTGCAGTCGCAGCGTCCCGGTGAGGCACTCACGATGATCAACGAAGCGCTCGAGGAGCGCGACGTCGTGCCGCGCATTCGCACGGCCGTCGCCGGCCTCTCGATCAGCGACTACTAAGGAGAGCAAATGATTCGCAAAGCACTCGTATTCTTTCTCGTCGCAACGCCGCTTGTCGCTCAACAGGCACCGGCGCGTCCGGATCCCGTCGCTGCCGCCGCCAGAGCTGAGGCAGCTCGTGTCGCGCAGGAGGCCCGCCTCGAGAGTCTTCGCGATGCGCAGGCCGCTCGCGCCGATGCGCAGGCCGCTCGCGCCGATGCGCGCGCCGAAACCCGCGCGGCGCAGGGTTTCGGGCCGGCGGCCATGCCGATGATCGCGCCGTTCGCGGTCGCTGCACCGAGGTTGAACGTCAATGTCAATCCCGCGATCGGTTCGTTTGGTTCCGGCTATGGCGTCGGTCAGGGCGCGGCCTCCGCGGCGTACAACTACGATTACAACTACAACTACACCTACAACTACACCTACAGCACGGGCGCCCCGCAGGGGTGGGCGCCGCAGGATCCGGCCGACTCGCTCTATCGTCAGGCGCAGCAGTCGATGAGTCGCGGCGACTATCGCCGCGCTGCTAGCCTCTTCAAGGAACTTCCGGGCAAGCATCCGAACTCGGTATATGCCGGCGACGCGCTCTACTGGCAGGCGTTCTCGCTCTATCGCATCGGCGGTACCGCCGAGCTGCAGGAAGCGCTCTCGGTGCTCGACGCGCGCAAGAGCAAGTATCCCGCGGGCCGCAACGTGCGCGGCGACGCAGACCCGGCGCTCGCGACACGCATCGCCGGCGTGCTCTCCGCGCGCGGATTGGGCAGCAACGATCTCGTGAAGCGCGCCCTAACGGAAGGGAGCGGCACATGCGACACCGAAGATCAGTCGGTGCGCGCCGAAGCGCTCAGCGCGCTGCGGCAGACCGATCCAGAGGAGGCGCTCGCGCAGTCGAAGAAAATTCTCGGCCGCAAGGACGAGTGCTCCGTGCAGCTGCGCCGCAGCGCGCTCTGGCTGATCGCCAACAAGAAGGATGCTGCCGCGACGGCGACACTGGTGAGCGTCGCGAAGAACGATCCATCGCTGGAGCTGCGTTCGGAGGCCGCCGGATTCCTCGGTTCGATCGGCACTGACGAAGCGCTCTCTGCGCTCGAAGAGCTCGTGAAGGCCGATGACGAACGAGTTCAGCGCGCCGCAGTCCGCGCGCTCACCACGCACTCCAGCCCGCGCGCACGCATCGCGATGCGCGCGCTGATCGAGAACAACGGCGCAAACGAACAGCTGCGCATCACGGCGGTCGACGCCTACAACAGTGACCGCTCGACGCTCGACGACGCCACGTGGCTGCGCAGCATTTATCCGAAGATCGACAGTCCGCGCATCAAGGCGCGCGTCGTGTCGACGGTCTCGCGCATCGGCGGCGAACAGAACGAACAGTGGCTGATGTCGCTCGCCAAGAACGAAGACGAATCGATTGAGGTGCGGCAGAACGCGCTCAACTATGTTGCCCGTACCGTCGAAATCGGAGCGCTGAACAAGTTCTACGACGGCGTCTCCGCGCGTCCGCTGCGCGAAGAGATCATCCGCACGCTCGGCGATCGCAAAGAGCCCCAGGCGACGGACAAACTCATCGAGATCGCGCGCAGTGGCACGGATCCGCAGGTGCGCCGTTCGGCGATCAACACCCTGACGCGAAAGGCCGCGAAGGATCCGCGCACGAACAAGCTGCTGCTCGACATTCTCTCCGGTGAATCGCCGGAGAAAAAACCATGAGGCCGATCATGCGTTTCGCATCCATGGTGTTTGCAAGCGGGCTGCTCCCGCTCGCGTGCAGCGCGCAATCCGCGCTCGAACGCCGCATCACGTCGGCCGGAGACACGCCCGCGCAGTTCCGGTTCGCCGCGCGCGAAGGGGTGTGCGGCAACGGCAAAACGTTTTTCCGCACGGAAGATGACGGCTGGTACGGCACGTTCTATTCCAACGACGGCATGCGCAACGATCCGTGCGTGAATGGTCCGGTGCGCGTAGTGGTCACGCGAGCGGGGAAGGAAGTCGTTCGGGTCGAGACGTACGTGGGACCGGTTCCCGCCGACGCGCCGGCCGCGCAGGACCTCGGCGTGGTCTCGGCGAAAGACGCGGTCGCGTTCCTGCTCGGCGTCGCAGCGAGTTCCGATGGCAAGCCCGCGCGTGATGCGCTCACGCCGGCGATGCTCGCCGACAGCAGCGTGGTGACTCCCACACTGCTGCAGATCGCGAAAGATCAGTCGCGCAGCCGCGATATTCGCCGCAGCGCGATTTCCTGGCTCTCACGCCGCCGCGATGAGAAAGGCGGCGTGGGCGCCGCGGGAATTGCGCGCGCGCTCGATCAGCTGGTGCGCGATCGCAACGAGAGCGAGACGATCCGCAATCAGGCGCTCAGCACGATCGGTCGTTTCGATCGCGGCGAAGGAATCCCCGCGCTCATGGGATTCGCCGGCGACGCTGACAAGTGGCTCTCGAAGCAGGCGTTCAATACGCTCTCGCGCTCCGGCGATCCGCGCGCGCGGCAGTTCGTGCGCGAACAGATCAAGCGCGCCGACCTCGATGAAGAGATCAGGATCGAGGCGATCCGTGGCATAGGAGACGACTACGCCACGAGCGCGGACATGAAGCTGCTGCGCGACCTCTACGCCACGGTCAATAGCGACCGGGAACGCGATGCGATCCTCAGCAGCGTCGCGAACGCCGGCGGAAGCGTTAACGCGGACTGGCTGCTCGACATCGCGCGCTCCAAGACAGAGCCGGCACAGCGCCGCCGTCGCGCACTGTCGCTCCTCTCGAAGTACGACGACGCGCGGGTGAAGGAAGCGCTGAAGGGGCTGATCAACCCCTAGGTTCATCTCCGGCAGGAGAACGGATTGAAAATGTACGCCGGATGACGGCTTTGTCGTCCGGCGGTCGTTCAGTATTTCGGGACAGTCGGATCGACGTCGTCACTCCAGCGGAGAATCCCGCCCGCGAGGTTCCGCACGCGCGTGAAGCCAGCCGCCTGCAGCTGCCTGACGACCTTGCCGCTGCGCATCCCGCTTCGGCACTGCACCACGATATCGCGCGTGGGATCGAGTGACGGAATCACGGCCGGAAACTTCCCCATCGGTATGAGCCGGGCGCCGGGAATGTGGCCGATGTCCCATTCGTTCGGTTCCCGTACGTCAATCAGGTCTATGCCCCCGCCCTTAAGCAGCGCCGCGAGTTCAATCGGCGTGATCTCCGGCATCGCGTTCTCGATCATCGGTCCTCGGTCTTCGGTCTTCACGCCACAAAAGGCCTCATAATCGAGCAACTTCTTGATCTCCCGCGTCCCGCACGCCGGACACGCGGGATTCTTGCGCACATTCATCGTGCGAAACTTGGCGGTCATGGCATCAATGAGCAGCAGGCGCCCGGCGAGTGACTCGCCGATTCCGAGAATCAGCTTGATCGTCTCCGTCGCCTGAATCGTGCCGACAAGTCCGGGCAGCACGCCGAACACCCCGCCTTCCGCGCAGCTTGGCACCGTTCCCGGCGGCGGTGGCTCCGGATAGAGACAGCGATAGCAGGGGCCGTCGCGCGTCGAGAACACCGATGCCTGCCCTTCGAATCGAAAAATACTTCCGTACACATTCGGCTTGCCGAGCAGCACGCACGCGTCGTTCACGAGATATCGCGTGGGAAAATTATCCGTGCCGTCTACGACGATGTCGTACTTCTCGATGATGCCGAGCGCGTTCTCCGAGGTGAGCGCCGTTTCGTACGTGGTGAGTTCGACGAACGGGTTGATGTCTGCGATGCGTTCGCGCGCCGAGGCGATTTTCGAGCGGCCGATGTCTTTCGTGCCGTGCAGGATCTGACGCTGCAGGTTGGAGATATCGACCGTGTCAAAGTCCACGAGTCCCAAGTGGCCGACACCGGCCGCGGCGAGGTAGAGCGCGAGCGGCGAGCCGAGCCCGCCGGCGCCGATGAGCAAGACACGCGCGGCCTTGAGACGCTGCTGACCCTCGATGCCGACATTCGGGAGGATCAGGTGCCGAGCGTACCGGCTGAGTTCGTCGCGCGAGAGATCGGAGGACATGAGCGGGAGCTGCGCGGGTGCTGCGGGCGATCGTGTCTTTCGTTCGCGCCCGCGGAGTTATCGCGGCGTGAGCCGTGGCGCTTCGTTGAATACCGCGAGCATCATCTTGTCAAACAGTTCCGCCGCGGGCGTTCCCGTCTTGTATGGATTGCCGCCGGCGAGCGACACGACGAAGACGTCATTGCCGTGCTCGCTGATCTTGATGCCGGATGCGGGACCCGGCCGCGCCGCGACTTTCGCCCAGGCATCCGGCGTGAAGATCCGAATGACCATGAGCGTGCGCGGCTCCACTTTCATTTCCGGCGTGGGCTTGAACCTGAAATCGACGAAGAAGCGCGAGCCGAGCGTAGTGTCCGCATGTGGCGTTCCGGTGTAGCTCCCCTTCCAGACCGGCGGGAGATCGACGCCGAACTTGCCTTCGACACTCTCGTAATGATCGAGTGTAACGGCCGCTCCTGCGATGACGTCGGCGGCGGTGACGTCGCTCTTCTTGGCGGCGGGGCGCTCGCCGCAGGCGGCAAGGGCGAAGGCAAAGGCGAGGAGAATTTGGCTATTTCGCATACGGAACAATAACCCCAAAAGCATACCGGGGGTTCACTCGCTCAAGATCGGGGCTTCTCGAGCCGATTATATTGAATTGGTCACTCCCGGTCGGCAGCTGAGGCCGGGATTTGTGTCGATGGGGTGTAGCTCAATTGGCAGAGCATCGCACTGTTAATGCGACGGTTGGTGGTTCGAGTCCACCCGCCCCAGTTCAAGAGTCCGGCGAAACGCCGATATGCCGCTCGAGGATCCACCGTCGGTGCTGCAGCGCGGTTGCGCTGAGCGGCCATCCGTACGTGAGCGGGATCAAATACAAGAACAAAATGATCGCGCCAGCGGCCACTCCAGCGTACAACCGGCGCGAG
>JANYIJ010000011.1 GCA_025362095.1 Gemmatimonadota bacterium
GTTTGCTGTTTGCTGTTTGCTGTTTGCTGTTTGCTGTTTGCTGTTTGCTGTTTGCTGTTTGCTGTTTGCTGTTTGCTGTTTGCTGTTTGCTGTTTGCTGTTTGCTGTTTAGTGCAGTCGAATCAGCAGCGACGCCTTGAAGCCCGTGAGATCAGTCGCCGGCTGCCCGATCGTATACAGCGATCCGAATGAGTACGTCGCGCTCGGATTCACGCTCAAGCCAGCCCACGCGAAGCGCAGACGTACACCTGCATTCGTCAGCAGTCCCGCCTTGTTGCCGTCGACGTTCCAGATTCGCTCTTCGATGTTCGGCTGCACGTACAAATCGCCGACCTGCCAGCCGATCGCCACGCCGGCGTTGCCGACATTCTCCCACGGCGACGCCGCGCCGAGCTGCTGACCTGGGGCACGGTACAGATCCCATCCGGAGAGCACGAGATCCGCGCCGCCTGAGAGCGGAATGGCGAGCGCGGACTGCGCGAGCGCGCGGTCGCCGGTGGCGAATGTCGTCGAGTCGGCTTGGTCCTTGCCGAACTTCGAATACGTCACGCTGACATTGAAACTGCCGTCCCCGACCGGTCGATCGAGTCCGACTCGCACACGTGCTTCGTTGCCCGGCGTGAAGCGCAGCACCGAGGTCTGCACCTGATACGCGTCGAACGCCGTCGAATATCTGAAGCTCGCGCCGACTCCGAGATTCCAGCTGCCGAGACTCTGCGCGAAGCCGATGCCGCCGGTTGCCGCGAGCCCGTTGCCCATCGATGTGACCGGGTAAATCAGGAAGTCGTTGCCGATCTGTCCGGCCGCGGCCTGCTGTCCGTCGGGCACCTTGTACTGTCCCGACGGAAGATTGACTCCGAGCGTTACGATCGCGGCGTTGTCGCCGAGCGTGAGGTTGCCGCGCAGCTGCGCGTCGGTGAGGCCGGTGATCGTGCTCGTTGCCTGGCCGGGAATCTTCACCTGACTGTTCGCGTAGCTCGACGAGATGTCGATGTTGAATCGATCGCTGAACGGGATGATCACGGCGAACGGTACGCCGAGCTGGCTGATCGTGCGCGCGGTGGAGCCGGTGCCGAGTTTGTAATTCACATACTGCGGATCGAGAATGACCGCGGTACTCGACGGGTCCTGCGCGGCGAGCGGTGCCGCCGTGGCGAGGACGAGCGCGAGCGAGAGGAGTCGGGTACGCATTGTCGCTTCTCCTCTACGGCTTCTTGATGGTGATGGTCACTTCGCCGGTTCGCGGCGCAGGCTGGTCGGTGCCGGTCGCCTGTGCGGCGGCTGGCCGCGTGGTGGGTGGCGCCGCCGATGTCGTGTTGGTTGTCGCGACGCTGTTGGTCGTCGTCGGGTTTACGTCGCCGACTACAGTGCTGAGCGTGTTGGTCAGCGGTGCACCCGATGCCACGCTTCCGGTTCCGGCTGCATTTGCCGTCGCGCCTTCCGCGGAGCCCTTGAGGTTGGACTCGATCTTTGCGGTCGACTGGTTCGCAGCGGCCGCGGCCTGAGCGCGCTGCAGCGCGGCGCTGAATCCGGGGTCGATGGCGCGCGCGTTATCGAAGAAGCGCGCGGCTTCATCGAGGCGGCCGGCGTCTTCGGACATCAGGCCGCGGCTGTAAGAAAGAAATGCCTGCAACGACTGCGTGGGACGACGATCGACCTCACGCTGTTCGGCCGGTGTCGGCGTGATGCCGAGGTCCCTGAACGTCGCTGCGACGAGATCCTTCTCGGCGGTGAACAACTGATCCATCGTCTTGTTCTCGTTCAATCCCGACCCGACCGTCTCGGATGTTTGCGTGTTCATGGTGAGCGACGTCAGCGTGAAGTTGGCCGCGTCGGTGTTGAGCAGGGAGCCTTTCACCAGCCGGCCGGCCTGAATGAGTTTGCCAGCGCGCACGGCGGAGGCCTGATCAACCTGGCCGCTCTTGCCGAGAGCGATTTCGTCCGCGATCGCCTGGATCTTGTCGCGCTCGACCAACGTGAGCCGCTTTACCTTCGCCAGATCAGAAATCACGAGATCCGCGAGCCCCACCTGCAGCGGTGCGTAGTCAGGATTCGTCGAGCTGATGGTAAACGGCAGCACAGCGACCGTCGTCGGCGATCCCGCCACCTGAGCGATCTGTGATTCGCGCGCGACGGCGTCTTTCGCCGACACCTTCGCCTCATCCTTCGTCACAAGCACGAGCCGCGCGCGGATGTCATTGCGCACGCTTCGCGTTTTCCCGACCTGCAGATACGAGGTGTACGCGTTCTTCGCTGCCGTGTAGTCCTTCATCTGCTCCGCCGCGAGACCGGCGTACAGGGCGCTCACGCCGTCGTTCGCATTGAGCTTGCGCGCCTGCTCGAGCGGCACGCGCGCCTCCGCGAACCGTCCGGCCTTGTAATACCAGACGCCAAGGTCGCGGTTTGCGTCCGCGGAGCCGGTATTGGCCGCGAGCTTTGCTGCGAGCCGTTCCTGAACTTTGTCGTTCGCTTTCTGCTGTGCCGCGGCGGGAATCGCCCATGCGCCGAAAGCGAGCAACAGCGCCACACGCCGAATGCTTCGCATCACCATCTCCTATCGGTCGGGATCGAGCATGTCTTCAAATCGAAGCCACTGCTTGTAGAAATACAAATCCACGTAGCCGGTGTTGCCGTTGCGATTCTTGAGCACGAGCAGCTCGGTTGCGCCGTCCACACCGGAGTTGGGCTGGAACATTTCTTCGCGATAAATCCCCATCACGACGTCCGCGTGCTGCTTCACCGCGCCGAGCGCTCCGAAATCGTCGAGCGTCGGCCGCTGGTTCGGACGGCCCGTAGGGCTCGTGTGCAGATGCGACGTCACAACCAACGCCACGTTGAGATCGATCGCCAGTGCCTTGAGCGCGATGATCGCCGAGGCGAGGTCTTCGTCCTGCGGCCGGCCGCCGAGCCCGAGCGCCTGAAGCGGGTCGACGAACGCCACCTGCATGTCGAGTGAACGGCGCAGCGCGCCACCGAGCGCCTCGGCGCCGCCGGGCGGGAGCGTCTCGAACAGCGGCGCGCGGTCGCGCAGCCGCACGGCAGTCGCGCCCACCGCGGCGCGAGCGAATTCGTCGAGCGAGCCCTGGCGAATCTCGTCGATCCGCGCGCGCCCCTCGATAGCCAGCGCCCGCTCCATGACGCGCTCGACAGACATCTCGTGCGTGAGAAACGCCGAGTGCGTTCCCGACTGCGACATGCGCAGCGCCATCGCGAGCGCGAGACTGGATTTGCCGCAGCCGACTTCGCCGCCGATCACGACGAGGTCGCCGCGACGAAACCCGCCGCCCAGCCACTTGTCGACGCTGGGGAACCCGGTCGCGAACGAGTCCGCCGCCGTCTCCCCATCGGAGGCGGCGTCCACGCGGCGCACGAGGCGCGCCAGCGGAGAAATGTCGGTCGGACGCAGCAGGGGCGCGGTGACTCCGTTAGTGCGGCAAGAGTGGACGGCAGGACCACATATCATACGGATGGCGGTCGCGTGGCGGCAAGTTTTGGCTGTAACAGGGGTTTGGCGCTTTGGGACGCCAACCGTGACACCTGCGCTATCCGCCGAATCGGGCCGCCAATCGATCAAGCTCGGAACGTGCGCCGCGGGTCATCAATTGCGCCGTGATGTCCGTCACTTTCGCGAGCGAAGACGCGATCATTCGCTGGTCGTTTCCGGCGCTCGCGTCCACCAATTTCGTGATCGCCGCGCGGACGGGCGCAGGCAGCGTGACCGAACTGAGCCACACCCGGGCTGCCTCGGCGCGCGCCACGCGAAGTGGCGGCGCGAGCGAGACCGGCGGCGCCGCGCCAGCCGCGAGGCGGGCCGCAATGAGCGTCGCGAGCGCCGTCTCTCGCGGTCCGCCGAGCGCCGCGCGCGCAGCGAGCGCGGCGAGCGAGCGGAAGGCGAATGCCGGCGAGGTGAGTGCGTAGGGAGGGGGACCCAGCATTCGGAGAAGGTACACAAATACGGCGGATGGAACTACGGCGAATGGAACTACGGCGAATCGCTAGTTGATATTGGCGAGAGCGTTGCCACTGGCGACTCGCGACTGGAAACGCGGTTCGTAGTCGCCCGTTGCCCGTTGCCCGTTGCCCGTTGCCCGTTGCCCGTTGCCAGTTGCCAGTCGCCCGTTGCCCGTTGCCCGTTGCCCGTTGCCCGTTGCCCGTTGCCCGTTGCCCGTTGCCAGTCGCAACTGGCTCAATTGCCAATAACGACTCGCCATTCGCCGTTTAGATTCTCCTTATGCCTCCCGTCCCAAAAACCGTCCTCTGGGTCGACGACGAAGCCGAGCTTCTCGAGTCGCACCGGTTATTCCTGACGGAGAAGGGTTTTGCGGTCGAGATGGCGAGCAATGCGGCCGACGCGCTGGAGCTGCTGCGCCGCCGCGCGTTCGACCTCATGCTGCTCGACGAGCAAATGCCGGGAATGCGCGGCGTCGCGCTCGTGCGGGAGGCGCGCGAACTCGTGCCGTCGCTGCCGGTGGTGATGGTCACCAAGAGCGAGGAAGATCAGACATTGCGCGACGCACTCGGCGCCGACGTCACCGAGTATCTCGTGAAGCCCGTAAATCCGCGGCAGGTGCTCAGTGTGGTGCTCCGAATCCTCGAAGGCCCCAAAATTCGGCAGCAAGCGATCGCGCGGTCATTCGTGGAGCGATTCAGGCAGCTTGAGCAAGTGCGTTCGCGCGATCTCGACTGGCGCGGGTGGATCGAGCGCTATGGCGAGCTCGTGCAATGGGACATCGATCTCGCGGCCGCCGGCGAGATGGGGTTGTACGGATCGCTGCGCAGCTTGTATCCGGAGATGCACCGCGACTTCGCCGCCTACATGCGCGGCGTGTATCCGGACTGGGTCAACGATCGCGTCGACGGCGAGCGTCCTCCGCTCTCGGTGGATGTCGTCGATGAATTTCTTCTCCCGGTGCTGGACGGCGAGAAGCGCGCGCTGTACATCGTCGTCGACTGCATGCGGCTGGATCAGTGGCGCGTGATCGAGCCGCTGCTCACGCCGCTGTTCGAGATCGACACGACGTACTATTTCTCGTTGCTTCCGACGGCGACGCCGTACTCGCGCAACGCGCTGTTCAGCGGCCTTTATCCAGGCGAGATCGCGGCGCGTTTTCCCGACTGGTGGGGCGAAAAGGAAGACGAGACGCTCAACGCGCACGAGCGTGAACTTCTCGAGGCCCACCTGAAGGAGCTGCGCGGCAACACCCCAGTGCGCTATCACAAGATTTCATCTGCGTACGATTCCGATGAACTCGAGCGTCACCTTGCGAACGCGATTTCTCCCGAGGGGATCACGGCGTTCGTGTTCAACTTTGTCGATCTTCTCACGCACGGGCGAAGCGATTCGGCGATCCTCTACGAAGTTGCGCGCGATGAAATCGCTCTGCGGCAGCTCACGCTGCAGTGGTTCAAGCGCTCGGCGCTGCTGGCGGTGCTCAAGGAAGCCCACCGGAAACGGATTCCGGTGATCCTCACGAGCGATCACGGCTCCATCCACTGCAACTCGCCGGCGACGGTGCTCGCCAAGCGCGATGCCACGCCGAACCTGCGCTTCAAGTTCGGCGAAGATCTGCGCGCCGAGAATCCGGAGCAGGCGCTGCTCTTCACGAACGAAGACGACCTCCGCCTGCCGCGCCGCGGCACCGGCGCCAACACGCTGCTCGCGTCCGGCGATTCATTTTTCGTGTACCCGACGAAACTTCGCGAGTACCAGCAGCGGTATAGAGGGTCGTTCCTGCATGGAGGCGTTACGCCGGAAGAAGTGATTCTGCCGCTATCGCTGCTGACGCCGAGGAAGTAAGGAGTGAAACTCTACCGCCGGCTTCTGGTGTTCCTGCGTCCGCACCGCGGGCGGCTCGCGGGGAACATCGTGTTCAACGTGATCGGCGCCGCGCTCGACGGCGTGGCGTTCACGCTGCTGATCCCATTCCTGAACCTGCTGTTCCTGGGCGACGACAAGCTCGGCGACGGGCACACGTGGCTGCAGGAAATGCTGCGCGCCATTCTCGGCGGCCTGATGGTGCCGGGCGACAAGATGGCGTCGCTGCGCGCGATCAGCGTGGTGATCGTCGCGATGGTGGTGGTGAAGAATCTGTTCCTCTGGCTGGGCGGCCAGCTCGGCGCGTCGCTTCAGGAACGGATCACGCGCGATCTGCGCGACACCGTGTTCCGCCACATGCAGCGGCTGCAGCTCGGGTGGTTCTCGCGCACGAAGGCCGGCCAGATTATGGCCCGCATTCTCACCGACACCGAGCAGGCGAAGGCGATCCTCGCCGAGGTCGCCACGCGAACGATTCAGAATGTGGCGCAGGTGCTGGTGACGGTCGTGATTCTCATCACGATGTCGTGGCGGCTGGCGTTGATCGCGCTGGTGATCGTGCCGATGATCTCGCTGCTCCTGCAGCCGCTCCTGAAGCGCTTGCGACAGGGTCATCGAAAGCTGCGCAACGAATACGGCGAGATCACCAGCGTGCTGCAGGAAGTGATCTCCGGCATCCGCCTCGTGAAGAGTTTCCGGGGCGAATATTATGAAGACCAGCGCTTCACCTCCGCGAGCGGCAACTACACGCGTGGCATGGTTCGCATCACGCGCATCTCGCTGCTGTCGGGACCGATCACCGAAGTGCTCGGAACGGTCGTGGCCGTGATCGTGCTCGGCATCGGCGCGCAACAGGTGTTCGGCGGCGTTCTCGATCCGGGGACGCTCATGGCATTCATGATTCTCGTGATGCGGCTGCTGCCGCCGCTGAAGCAGATCACGCAGGCGCCGACAATCGCGCAGCAGTCGCTCGCCGCCGCCGAGCGTCTTTTTCAGATTCTCGACGAACCGACCGAAGAACAGCGCGACAAGGGCACGCGCACCGCGAGCGCGCTTGAGAAGTTGATCGAGTTCGACCGCGTCTCGTTCTCGTATGGCGATGAAAACGTTCTGACCGACGTCACGTTTTCCGCGCGCCGTGGCGATGTCATCGCGCTCGTCGGCGCCAGCGGCGGCGGGAAGAGCACGCTCGTCGATCTCATCCCGCGGTTCATCGAGCCCACCGAAGGCAAGGTGACGCTCGATGGCGTCGACACGCGCGACATCACGCTCGCGTCGCTCCGCGCGCTCACGGGCATCGTGAGCCAGGACACCGTGCTCTTCAACGACACCGTTCGCGCCAACATCGCGTACGGATCGGCCGATCGTTACTCGGGCGCGCAGATCGAAGCGGCCGCACGCGCGGCCAATGCGCACACGTTCATCAGCGAGCTGCCGCTCGGATACGAAACCATTCTCGGCGAGCGCGGCACACGTCTCTCCGGCGGGCAGCGCCAGCGCATCGCGATCGCGCGCGCGCTGCTGATCGATCCGCCGATTCTCATTCTCGACGAGGCCACCTCCGCACTCGACACCGAAAGCGAGCGCCTCGTGCAGGAAGCGATCGACCGCCTGCTCACGGGACGCACGGTGTTCGTGATCGCGCACCGTCTCTCGACCATCACGCACGCCACGCAGATTCTCGTGCTGGATCGCGGCCGCGTGATCGAGCGTGGCACGCACACGGTGCTGCTCGCGCTCGGCGGCGCCTACGCCAGGCTGCACGGTTTGCAGTCGGGCGACGCCTCAGCCGCGTAACCGAGGATGCGCGTCTGCTTCTACCACGCCGAGCGGGAGTGGTCGGGGCGCGCGAGGGCGTTCGCCGACGCGGCGAACGCGATGCGCGCTCGCAGTTACGAGGTGACGTTCGTCTGCGAGCGAGGCACCGCTGTCGAGCGCAGGCTTGAAGCGGAGGGTCACAATCCCATCGGGATCCGCACCGGCGGACACTGGCTCGGCGCGGGCTGGCGGATCGGGCGCGCGCTGCGGCGGAACTTCGTGGAGGCCGTGTTCGTGCACTCCGAGCGGGAGCAGCTGCAGGCTGCGGCCGCCGTGCGTTTTGCCGCTCGCGGCGCGATCGTTCGGCGCATGCCGCCGTTCGGAAGCCTAGCGCTCGGCGGCGACGCGCGGTTCGCCGCAAGAATCTCTGCGACCGGATTCCTGTTTGCGTTCGACGCCGATCTGCGCGCCGCGCGGCCGCCGGCGCGTGCGCTCGAGCCGTACGTCGCGCCGCCAGGAATCGCGGCGAGCGCCGCGGCGCCAGCCGCGCACGAGAGCGGCCGTCGCATCGCGTGCTTTTTTAGTGAGCAAACGCGCGGCTCGGCGTCGGTCGCGCTGCGCACGCTCGCGTTGCTCGCCGCGCGGCATCCGGACATCCGGCTCATGCTGCTCGGCCCGGGTGACCGGAACGAGACGTTCAAGCTGCAATGCGCCGCGCTTGGGATCGTCGATCGCGTCGATCTTCCTCGTGGCGACGCCACCGAAGAATCCGATCGCGCGGCGATCGCGAGCGCGGACTTCGGCTGGGTGCTCGCCGCCGGCGACGACGCGATGTTCGCGATGCTCGACTGTTTCGCCGCGGGCGTGCCCGTGGTGACCGAGCGCAATCCGCTTTCCGGCCGGCTCGTGCGCGACGGCGAAACCGGCGTTCTCACGTCGACGCTCGACGCGGCTGCGATGGCCGCCGAGTACGCGGCGCTGCTCGCCGATGATTCTCGCCGCGCGCGTCTCGCGCAGGGGGCCCGCGAAGCGGCGGCGGCGTGGCCGATCGACGCGATGGCCGAGGGGTTCGTTCGCGCGACCACGACGGCGCGCGATCGCACGCAGTGGCGATCGTAGCTCCGGTATAACTTTGGGCGTGGCCCCCACTCTCGTTCACCGCCTCGAATACGGCGCACTCCGGCTTTTCAGCGGGGCGCTATCGCTGTTTGACGTGCGAACCGCTTCGCGCGCCGCCGGCGCGTTCACGCAGCTCGGATATTCTCCGCTGGGCATCCGCCGCGGCGTGACGGAGCGGCAGATCGCGGCTGCGTTTCCGAAGTGGCGTCCGGAAAGAGTCGCGGAGACCGCGCGCGAGTCATATCGCAATCTCGGTCGCGTTGCAATCGAGGCAACGCTGCTCTCGCGCGGAACCCCGCAGGATCTGCTCGCGCTTTTCAGACCGTCGCCCTCGTGGAGCGTGGTGGAAGCGGCGCTCACGAGGGGGAAGGGTGTGATTCTCGTCGCTGGTCATCTCGGAAACTGGGAGCTCTCCGGCGCGTACGTGGCGGCAAAGGGCGTGCCCGTGCATCCGATCGCGCGCGGTATGTCGAATCCACTCTCCGACGCCTATTTCCGGCGCACGCGTGAGCGGTTGGGAATGCACATCATGCACGATCAAGAGGCGGTCCGGCGCGTGCCGCGCGCACTGCGCCAGGGACACACGGTGGGATTTCTTTCCGACCAGGCGACCGTCGGCCTCGCGTCGACGTTCATTCCGTTTTTCGGCCGTCCGGCGAAAACGCCGCGCGGCGCGGCGGTGTTCGCGCTGCGCGGTGATTATCCCGTGGTGATGATTCACGCGGTGCGGCAGCCGGATGAGCGCTATGAATTCATCGCCGAGGACATTCCCGTGCTGGACACGGGCGATCGCGAGCAGGATGTGGACGATGTGATGCAGCGCTTCACGTGGGCGCTCGAGCGGATGGTGACGAAGTATCCCGGCCAATATTTCTGGCAGCATCGTCGCTGGAAGCACCAGCCGGCTGACACGCCTCCAGAACTGAGAGAGCCATGACCTACGATGTGAAGGCGCTGCGAACGCGCGAGTTTCCGTGGGCCGAGCGCGGCGAGTCGATCTACATGGATCATGCGTCCACCGGTCCGCTGCCGACGCGCACACGTGATGCGATTGCGTCGCTCGGCGATCGGCGCGCGGAGCCCTTCAGATTGACGCAGGACGACTACTACCCCGTGCATGCGAGAGCTCGTGAGAAGTGCGCGCAGTTGATCGGTGCGACGCCCGATACGATTGCGCTGATGACGAACACCTCGCACGGCGTGAACCTCGCGGCCCGGTCGTTCGCGTATGGAAAGGGCGACGTGATTCTCTCCACGCACGGTGAATTTCCCGCGAATATCTATCCGTGGATCGCTGCGGCGCGTGAGCGCGGCGCTGAGTTTCGTCTGCTGCCGCTGGTTGGCGACTGGCCGGACGAAGCGGCGATGATGCGCGCGATCGAGACCGATCCGCGTGTGAAGGTCGTGTCG
>JANYIJ010000085.1 GCA_025362095.1 Gemmatimonadota bacterium
CAGACACCATTCTTGATCGGCTCCATCTGCAGTCTCCACCCGACACTCGCCCGCCGAGGGCTCAGATGACACGTCTTATTCGTACTGCTGGCTTTCTCTCGTTGATGCTCGCCGCGCCGCTCGCGGTCGCCGCTGCCCAAGCCACCGCGCCGATTGAATCGCGGCCAGGTCGCGCGCCAAATCAACCGATCGACGAGGAATACACCAAAAAGATCAAGGAATACACAACCGAGCCGTTCTTCCTCTCGCCGCTCGTCGACTATCTCCCCGCGTCGAAAACCGTTCCCACTCCGAAGGTCACGCTCGGAGATATCGCCGGCGCGCCCACCAAGCTGCCGTACTCGAAAGAAGTCTACGAGTACATGCGGCTGCTCGCCAAATCATCGCCGCGCGTGAAGGTGTTCTCGATCGGCACCACCGAAGAAGGTCGCGAGATGATCGCGGTCGCGATCGCATCGGAAGCGCTGATGTCGAAGCTCGATGCAAACAAGGCGCAGCTCGCGAAACTCGCCGACCCGCGCACGATCAACTTCAACGATGCCGAAGCCGACAAAATCGCGGCGACCGCAGCACCCGTTTATTACATCACCGGCACCATTCACTCCACCGAAGCCGGCGCCCCGACCGCGCTCATGGAGCTCGCATATCGTCTCGCCGTGGATGAGAGTCCGTACATCAAGAACATCCGCGACCACGTGATCACGCTCATCACTCCGATCGTCGAAGTCGACGGGCGCGATCGCACGGTGGATCTGTACAACTGGCACGTGAAGCATCCGAACGAAGTCGCGCCGCAGCTTGCGTACTGGGGACACTACGTCGCGCACGACAACAATCGCGACGCGATGGGGATGACGCTGAAGCTCACGCAAAATGTTTTGAATACGTACGTCGACTGGAAAGCGCAGGTCCTTCACGATCTGCACGAGTCCGTCGCGTTCATGTACGACAACACGATCGGCGACGGCCCGTACAACGCATGGATCGATCCGCTGCTCACCAACGAGTGGCAGATGATCGGCTGGAACAACGTGCAGGAGATGACGCGCTATGGAATGCCCGGCGTGTTCGCGCACGGAGATTTCGACACCTGGTCGCCGGGCTATCTCATGTTCATCGCCGCGACACACAACGGCATCAGCCGCCTATACGAAACATTTGGAAACGGCGGCACGGCGGAAACGGTGGACCGCACACTCTCGCCGTCCGACTACGAGCGCACCTGGTTCAAGCAGAATCCGGCGATCCCGCGCGTGAAGTGGTCGCTGCGCAACAACAACAACTACGAGCAGACGGGCCTGCTGGTCTCGCTCGCGTACATCGCGAACAACCGTCACCTGTTCCTGAATAACTTCTACGAGAAAAGCAAACGCTCGATCACCAAGCCGAAGGTCGAGGGACCGGCCGCGTATGTGTTCAGCGCGAACGATCCCCGGCCCGGCGCTCAGGCCGACCTGCTGCGCATCATGCAAATGCAGGCTGTTGAGATTTCACGGGCGACATCGGCGTTCACCATTACGATTCCCGTGAAACGCGCAGCAGCCGGCGGCGCTGGACGCGGTGGACGAGGTGGCGCGGCGGCTGCAACAGACGCGGCGCCCACGACACCTGCAGTCCCTGCGACCGAAACCCGCGAGTTTCCGGCCGGCAGCTACATCGTGCGGATGGATCAGCCCTACTCGCGCATCGCCGACGCGCTCCTCGATCTCCAGTACTGGAGCCCGACCGATCCGCAGAAAAATCCATACGACGACACGGGCTGGTCGTTCCCGCAAGGATTCAACGTCGAGGCCGTGCGCGTCACTGATGTGAAAGTGCTCGATGTCCCGATGACGCGCGTCACCGGCAAAATCACGCCCGCAGGCGGGGTTGCGGGTGGCGGAAATATTTTCGCGATCAATCACAACGGCGACAACGCGCTCGCCACTCTGCGCTACAAGCTGCCGTCCGCCGATTTTCAGTCGGCGGAGGAATCGTTCGACGCGGGCGGCACGCACTTCAATCGCGGATCGTTCGTCGTGCGCAACGTCGCGTCCGCAGATCTCGACAAGATCACCAAAGAACTCGGGCTCAAAGTCACCGCGCTTGCCGCAGCGCCATCGGTGAAGTTGCACCCCGCGCGCGCCGCGCGCGTCGCGATTCTGCACACGTGGACGGGAACGCAAACGGAAGGCTGGTGGCGCCAGGCGTTCGATCAGCTAGAAATCCCGTACACGTACATCAGCACGCAGGAAGTCTCTAAGGACGCAAACCTCAACGCGAAGTATGATGTCATCCTTTTTCCGCCGGCCGGCGGCGGCGGACAGGCGATCATCGACGGCATGCCGATGTGGCGTAACCCCATGCCGTGGAAGAATTCTCCTGAGACCCCGAACATCGGCACCTGGGCCCAGACGGACGACGTTCGACCGGGACTCGGCTACAACGGTCTCGAAAATCTTGCGAACTTCGTGAAGCGCGGCGGCGTGATGGTCGCGACGACGAATACCGCGGACTTCGCAATCCAGTTCGGCCTAGTGAATGGCGTGAGCAGCAACTCTCCACGCCGCGGCGAAGTAGTCGGAAGTTTCCTGCGCACGAAAATCGTGGATGACGCGAGCCCGATCGCGTATGGCGTGCCAGACAACCTCGCGGTGTACAGCGCGAACGGTGAAAGCTTCAACGTGAGCAGTTCGCGCGGTGGCCGCGGCGGTGGCGGCGGCGGTGGACGCGCCGGCGGCGCGTCACGCGTGACAGGTCGCGGCGCTCCCGACGATGTCGACCAGGTGCAGGGATTCCCGCAGCTCGATCCGCGATTCCTTCCGGTGCCGCGCCCAACGGTGCAGCCGTGGCAGTACGCGCCGATCACCGACGATCAGCTCCGCAACCCGCTCAACATCATCCCGCCCGATCAGCGTCCGCGCGTGATCCTGCGTTTTGGTGAACAGCGCGACCTGCTCGCGTCGGGCCTGCTCGACGGCGGCGCGGATATCGCGCAGCGGCCCGTCGTAGTAGACGTGCCGCTGGAGAAGGGACATGTGGTGCTGTTCGGCAACAATCCCGTGTACCGCGGCGAAACCATCGGGAGCTATTTCCTGGTGTTCAACACGATTCTGCACTTCGACAACTTGAATGCAGGGAGAAAGAACGATGCGAAATAAGCTGATCGTCGCGCTCACCCTTGCGATCGCGCTGCCGCTCGGCGCTCAGGGCGCGAAGCCCAAGATCGCTCAGTACATCGGCACCTCCGAACCGATGGAGATGGCATCCGCCGTGAAGACCGATCGCGTCGCGTGGATCGCGTACGACCGCGGATTGCGCAACGTGTTCACAGCGGCCGCGCCGGATTTCAAAGCGGTGCGCCTCACGAACTTCTTGGAAGACAACGGCGTCGACCTGACGACCATTTCGCTTTCGGCCGATGGCTCCACCGCGGTGTTCGTCCGCGGCGGCGCGGCGAACCGCCAGGGATGGATCGCCGATCCAGGCCACGATCCCGACGGTGGTGACCGCGCGATCTGGGCCGTGCGCACCACCGGCGGCTCCTCAGCGATCCGCGTTGCGGAGGGACAGGCGCCGACCGTTTCGCCCGACGGCAAATGGGTGCTCTACGTAAAGGACAATCAGATCTATCGCGCGCGCACCTCGAAGGAAGCGCCGCCAACCCGGATGGACACGGGCGGCATTCCGTTCATCAAGCTTTGGGGAAGCAACAGCCAGCCGCATTGGTCGCCCGACGGGTCGAAGATCGCGTTTGTCAGCGCGCGCGAGAACCATTCGTTCATCGGCCTGTATGACGTGAAGACGCGGAAGGTGACGTATATCTCGCCGAGCGTCGACTGTGACGGAAGCCCGACGTGGTCGGGTGATGGAAAGCAGATCGCGTTTATTCGCCGGCCGGGCACGCCGTTCGGATTGCAGGCGCAGCAGGGGAACGGCGGAATCGGAAATCCCGGCGGCCCCGCTTCGGCGGCAACAGCGGGACGTGGCGGCGCGACGCTTGGCTGCGCTGGGTTCGGCGGACGCGGCGGCGGCGGCGGCGCAGCTGCGGGTGGACGCGGTGGACGCGGTGGTGATGCCGGCGCGGCCCCGGCGCGCGCGCCCGGACTGTTCTCATCCGCGTTCAAGGGCGGCTACACGCTCTCGATGTACACGTATGACATCGCGTCCGGCGCAATGCGCGAGTTCTGGCACAGCGACGCGAACGATCGCGTGTTCTCCGCAATCAACGCGATTCGCTGGGCTGGCGAGAGTGTGATTTTCCAGGCGACGATTCCGAACGATGAGTGGGAGCGCTACTACGCGATCAACATCGCGGGCACCAACTCGGCGCCGGTGCAGTTGACGACGACGAACGGCATGATCGAAGACGCGGTGTCGGTCGCGCTCTCGCCGGACGGCAAGACGCTCTACTACTGCACGAACGCCAACGATATCGAGCGCCGCCACATCTGGGCCGTTTCGACGTCGGGCGGCACGCCGCGTCAGGTCTCCACGGGAGACGGAGTCGAGCGCGATCCGACGCCGCTCGCATCGGGGAAGAAACTCGCGGTGCTGTACTTCAACGCAGCGCAACCGGCGTCGGTGGCACTCGTGTCTACCGAGGGTTCCGCGCCGAAGGTGATCTATCCGACGCTGTCCAAGGACTTTCCTGCGGCAGCGCATGTCACGCCGCAGATCATCATCACGCACGCGGCGGACGGACTCGAGATTCACAACCAGCTGTTTTTGCCGAAGGATCTGAAGCCGGGCGAGAAGCGGCCGGCAATGGTGTTCGTGCACGGCGGCCCCGCGCGTGAAATGCTGCCTGCGTACCACTACATGCAGTTCTATCACTGGGCGTATGCGTTCAACCAGTGGCTCGCGGACCAGGGCTACATCGTGATGTCGATCAACTATCGGAGCGGCGTCGGCTACGGTCGCTCGTTTAGAACTGCGCCGGGAACCGAACAGCGCGGCAACTCGGAGTATCAGGATGTTGTCGCCGGCGGGAAGTATCTGCAGTCGCGGCCCGATGTAGACGCGGCGCGTCTCGGTATTTGGGGGCTATCGTACGGCGGGCTTCTCACATCGCAGGCGCTTGCGCGCAACTCGGACATGTTTGTCGCCGGCATCGATCTCGCCGGTGTGCATCTCTATGGCCAGTCACTTGCCGACACCGCGCTCTCGTACAAATCGTCCGCAATCTCTGCGATTGATACATGGAAATCGCCGGTGTTTCTGCTCCAGGGCGACGACGACCGCAACGTGGATTTTTCACAAATGATCGGGCTCGTGCAGCTGCTCCGTGCGCACAACGTGTACTACGAACTCACGGTCATTCCCGACGACCAGCACGAATCGATGATCCACGCGAACTGGGTCACGACATTCGACAAGATGAGCGACTTCCTTCGTCGCTTCGTCTGGGAAAAGCAGACGCCGCCGCTGCCTTGAAGAGAGCGCTCGCCGGTGTGGCGGTCATCGCGGTGGTAATCGCGGTGACCGCCGGGAACGCGCGCGCTCAGTCGCTGCAATCGGTCAGCGTTCACGCCGACAACGACGCGTTCAATTTCTGGAAACCACCGTACAATCGTCCCGACGAAGAGTACACGAGCGGCGTGCGCGGTTCGCTCACATATTCCGGCGCCGCGTTCTGGGAGCGATGGCTGCACCGCACGTGCGCCGTGAGCTGTGAGAATGGCGCATCGCACACCTTCGCGCTTGGCCAAGAGATGTACACCGGGAAGCTCTTGCCGGGTGACACGACTCACGAAGCGGGCACGCGACCGAACGCGGCTTGGCTTTATCTCCAGGAGGTCTCGCGCGTAGCGACGGCCGATCGGCTCGACGAGACCAGTATTTCGGTAGGCGTGACGGGCCCGCCCGCACTGGGCGAAGCGATGCAGCGCTTCTTTCACAACCTCGCGCCCGATTTGAACCGGCCGCTGAACTGGTCGGAGCAGATTCCGTTCGAGCCCGGGATCGTTCTCGCGTTCGACCGCACGCAGCGAACTTTCGCGACGGGAAGAACCGAGGGATTCGGCGCCGATGTCGAGCCGCATTTCGGCGCGTCTCTGGGAAATATTCTCACCGAGGCACGGGCCGGCCTGCGGGTGCGCGCTGGATTCAATCTCCAGCATCCGTGGATGCCGGTTCCTTTGCGCGAGATATGGGAGGTTTCATTTTTCGCGGACGCAACGGGGCGCGGAGTCCTGCGAAACGAATTCCTTGCAGGGACGATGTTCCACCAGAGTCCGCATGTGGAAGAGCGTCCGTTCGTGGCCGAGTACCAGCTGGGAATGATGTTGCGCTACGAACGACTGACGATTCGATACAGCATGGATCAGATTGGATCGGAGTATTTATCCCGCGATCACGGCCACGCGTGGTCGCGGCTCGCCCTGGAGTGGCGTGTGGAACGATGATGTTCTGACAGTTTTTCTTTTGGAGGCGGTGTATGTCGATCGAACACGTTTCTGATACTGCGCGCTGGGTGGCGGTGTACCGCGCTATGGAGACTGAGCGGCCCGATAGAATCTTCTCGGATCCGTTCGCGCGGCGCCTTGCCGGCGACCGCGGCCAGGCGATCGTCGATGAAATGAAGCGCGGCAAATCGATGGCGTGGGCGATGATCGTTCGCACCGCGGTGTTCGACGAGCTTATCCTGAACGTGATCCGCCGCGAGAAAGTTGATCTCGTCGTGAACCTCGCCTGCGGGCTCGATGCGCGCGCATGGCGGCTCGACGTGCCGAGCGATCTCCGCTGGGTTGACGTCGATTTTCCGGTGATGATCGACTACAAGACCGAGATCATGAAGAACGAGCACACGGTGTGCAAATACGAGGCGATCGCTACAAACCTCACGGACGATGCTGCGCGCACTGCGCTGTTCGCGCGCCTCGGCGCAGCCTCTCAGCGCGCACTCGTGATTTCTGAAGGACTGCTGATCTATCTCACGCCCGAGCAGGTGACGACGCTCGCGAGCGGGCTTCATGCGCAAGCATCGTTCAAATGGTGGATCATCGACATCGCGCATCCGCAGCTGCTGAAGATGATGACACGCATGTGGGGCAAGAATGTCTCGGGCGGGAACGCGCCGTTTCTTTTTGCGCCAGCTGAGGGCGCGGCATTCTTTCTGCCGTCGGGATGGCGCGAGAAAATGTTCCGTTCAAATATGGAAGAGGCGGCGCGGCTCAAGCGCGAAATGGGCGGCGCGTGGTTCTGGAAACTGTTCTCGATATTCTATTCGAAGAAGCAGAAGGAGATGTTCAAGCGGTTTGCGGGCTCGGTTCTTCTTGAACGGACGTAGCCGAGTGCGCCGTGCTGTCGTCGCGAGTCTGTTGCTGGCGACGGCTTGCCGGGTACAACCGGGGCGCGAGCCTGTGTCGCGGCCGGCGATCACGCGGGTGCGGGTCGAGACGTCGAAGGGCTCGTTCGTGCTCGAGGTCAATCACGCGTGGGCGCTGCGCGGCGCGGAGCGCTTTCTCGAGCTCGTGCAAACGCGCTTCTTCGATGATTCGCGATTCTTCCGCGTGCGTGAGAAGTACATCGCGCAGTTCGGGATCGCGGGCGATCCTGCGGTCACGCGCAAATGGAAGGATCGCTATTTCCCGGACGATTCCGTTCGCACGAGCAATGTGCGCGGGACGTTCGCGTTCGCGATGACCGGGCCGGATACCCGCAACACGCAGATCTACATCAATCTGGTCGATAACAGGCAGCTCGATGAGCAGGGATTTTCACCGGTCGGGCGGGTGATCGAGGGGATCGATGTCGTGGACCGGATTTATTCAGGCTATGGCGAGGATGCCGGCGGCGGGCTGCGACTCGGGAAACAGGATCGGATGCTTAACGAAGGGAACCAGCATCTCGACGCCAATTTTCCGAAACTCGACAAACTGATCAGTGCGCGCGTGCTTCCCTGAGCTATTTGGACAGAGTGATCATGTCCATATAGCCCTGAATCTTCCCCTCCGCATACGCCTTTAGCAAAATCGGAATCGAGCAGAGCAACTCCACTTGCTGTCCGTTCGGACTGCCTGGACGAAATCCAAAGCCCTGCGAAAGCGATCGAATGAACGTGCTCGATTCGTCGATCGGCAGCGTCTTCACGTTTTCGTAGAACTTCTTCCAGTCGTCGCCCTGCCGGAAGAGATAGAATTCAACGTTGGAAACATAGAACGCCGTGATCGTCGCATGCCGCGCGCGGACGTAATCACCAACGGCGCGCAGAGCCTTAGGTCCCGTGAAATCGCCAGTCACGCCAAGGATGAGATTCTTCTCCTGCATTTCCTTGATGACGCGGAAATTTCTTTCGTTCGCGAGATAGGCGCGTTCGGTACCGGCGCCGTCGGTCTCCATCATCAGCATCATGTAGGTCGGAAAACGTCCGTAGCCTCCGCCCTGATTCATGTTGTATCTGAGATTCGGGCCCGCGTTGTAAAACCACCAATAGAGGTATTCGACGCTCTCGAGCTCCGTCTTGCTCAGCGGAAAGCCATGCGTCGTGAGCAGGCGGTCTTTGACTTCGGCGAGATTCTTCACGAAGAGCGCGCTATCTCGCGTCGCTGTGCCAAGGGCCTGCAATATTTGAAATGCCGTCGACGCCGTATCGAGATTCGCTGGCCGCGGCCGGGAGAACAGCCGGCTCGCGAACTCCGCACGATCGGCAGATAATTCAAAGAGCGCTTTGTACACGAGAAGCAGCAGCGAGTTGTCGTGACGAATATCCACCATGAACGCGATCTTCGGCTTCATCGCGGCGATCAGCGTGAAGTTCTGTTCCGGCGCGACACCTACATAGACTCCGCCAGGTTTCGTGCTTCGGAGGAGCTCGGGAATCACGTACTGCAGCGACGTCTCATTCGAGAGCAGGTTGTCGCTCGGGAAATGGCCGGTCGGTTCGGAGAACTCGGTCACCATTCGCCAGTACGTCGTGTCGGCGATTCGCGAGGGGATCTCTTGAGCGACAGCGCGACTAGCGACTGCAAGGCAGAGAACGGCGAGCGTCTGACATCCTACTGTCATGATCTTCTGCGAGAATCGATGCTGTAAAATCATACTCAAGTATGCACCCGGTCTGAAGCACATTCTATAGAAGAGGATTCCCACGTGAAGAAAATGCTCGTGTCGGCGATGCTATCGGTTCTTGCGATTCCGGCCGCGCTCGCCGCCCAGCGCGGCGCGCCCGCAAAGCCCGCCGCGCAGACCACGGCCTTCTCCGGTCCCGTCGACACCGCGTTCTTCGGCGGCGTGCAGTGGAGAAACATCGGGCCGAACAGCGCAGGCCGCATGGTCGCAGTCGCGGGCTCGGTCGCGCGGCCGAAGGAATACTATTTCGGCACCACGGGCGGCGGCGTCTGGAAGACGATCGACGGCGGCAACACGCTCCTCCCCGTCACCGACAAATACTTCGGCGGCAGCGTCGGCGCGCTCGCGCAAAGCGAGAGCAACCCCGACATCGTCTACGCGGGCGGCGGCGAAACGCAGATCCGCGGCAACGTCTCCGACGGCGACGGTGTGTGGCGTACCACCGACGGCGGAAAGACCTGGACCTCGCTTGGCCTGCGCGAAACTCAGTTCATCTCCCGCGTTCGCGTGCATCCCACGAATCCGGACATCGTCTACGTCGGCGCGCTCGGCCACGTATTCGGCCCGAACTCCGAACGCGGCGTGTTCAAGACGACAGACGGCGGCAAGTCGTGGAAGAAAATTTTATATCGAAATGATTCGACAGGCGTCGCCGATCTGATCATGGAGCCGGGAAATCCGAACGTCCTCTACGCCACGATGTGGCAGGCATATCGCGCGCCGTGGACGTTTTCCAGCGGCGGCCCCGGCAGCGGAATCTTTAAGACGACAGACGGCGGCGATCACTGGACCGAGATCTCGCACAATCAGGGATTGCCCACCGGGCTGCTCGGCCGCATGGGCATCGCAGTCTCGCCAGTGAAGCCCAACAAAGTCTGGGCGCTGATCGAGAATGAGCCCGCTGGCGGCGTGTATCGCTCCGACGACGCGGGCGCGACGTGGAAATTCCTCAGCGGCTCACGCGATCTGCGCCAGCGCGCGTGGTACTACTCGAACATCTACGCCGATCCCAAGGACACGAATGTCGTCGCGGCGCCTCAGGTCGGCGCCGAGTGGTCGAAGGATGGTGGGATGACGTGGAGCGGCGGTTTTGGAGCGGGCGACAATCACGACATCTGGTGGGCGAGCGATGACTCCAAGCGAATCGCTGTGGCGCACGACAACGGCGCCGTTATTACAACTGATGGCGGCACGACACGTGTGAGCGTCGCCGCGCCGACGGGACAGTTTTATCACGTGCACCTCACGAACCACTATCCGTACAACGTATGCGGATCAAAGCAGGACGCGGGCCCGAACTGCGGACCGGTGCGTGTCGCAGGTGGTGGACGCGGCGGCGGCGGTGGCGGGCGCGGCGGACCACCGCCTTCGCCGTACTCGGAGTTCTATGGAGTCGCCGGCGGCGAGAGTGGATACATCGCGTCGAACCCGGCCGATCCCGACATCATTTACGGCGGCAACTACAGCGGCGTGCTGCAGGTGATCAATCGTCGCACCGGACTGACGGAGCGACTGGATCCGTGGCCGCTCAATCCGATGGGTCACGACGCGGTCGATTCCAAATATCGTTTTCAGTGGACGTATCCGATCATGAACTCACCGTTCAATCCGCACGTGCTGTACGTGGGATCGAATGTCGTTTTCAAATCGATCGACGACGGCCATAGCTGGAGCATCATCTCGCCGGATCTCACCAAACACGATCCCAAGACACTCGGCTCGGCGGGCGGACCGATCACCAAGGACCAGACATCGGTCGAGTACTACGCCACAGTATTTGCGCTCGCGGAATCGCCGCTCACGCCGGGGCTCATGTGGGCGGGATCTGATGACGGCTTGATGCACATCACGCGCGACGGCGGCAAGACCTGGAAGAACATCACGCCCAAATGGGCCGATCAGATGCGCGTGTCGATCATCGACCCGTCGCCGCATTCGCCGGGAACCGCGTGGGTCGCGGCAAATCGGTATCAGATGGACGACAAGAAGCCGTATCTCTACAAGACCACGAACTACGGTGAGACGTGGACGAAGATTACCGACGGCATTGTCGCTGACGAATTCACGCGCGCCATTCGCGAAGATCTCCTTCGACCGAACATGCTCTACGCGGCCACCGAGCGGAGCATGTGGCTCTCGTACGACGCCGGCGCGCACTGGCAGAGTCTTGCGCGGAATCTTCCGCCGGTGCCGGTGCACGACATCGCGCTGCGCGACGACGACATGGTGATCGCCACACACGGCCGGGCGTTTTGGGCGATGGAAAATCTCACGCCGCTTCGCGAGGCGCCCGAAGTTTCGATGGCGGCGGGGAAGACGTACCTCTACAAGCCCGCGCCGGTGATTCGCGTTGGCGGCGCGCAGGCCACGGTGACGTATCGTCTCGCGCAGCCGGATCAGGTCGTGACGCTCGAGTTCCTCGATGGCGCAGCAAAGCTCATCAAGAAATTCGCGTCAACCGACACGCAGCCCACTCCCCAAGCGGGACGCGGCGGCGGTGGCGGCGGACGCGGAGGCGGCGGTCCTCCGGTCGTGACGAACAAGGCCGGCGTGAACACATATCGCTGGGATCTTCGCCATGCGGACGCGTCGAACTTCCGGGGAATGATTTTGTGGGCCGGCGGCGTGCAGGGTCCGGTGATCGCGCCCGGCAGCTATACCGTCCGCCTGACGATCGGATCGGAGAAGCCGGTTTCGCAAACACTTGTGGTGAAACGCGACCCGCGCTCCGGCGCGACCGATGCCGATCTCGCCGCGCAGACGAAACTCTCGCTGCAGCTGCGCGATCGCATGACCGACGCCGACGACGCGGTGAAGAGAATTCGCAGCGTGAAAGAGCAGCTCGACGACCGCGCCGCGAAGATGACGAACGTGAAGGAGTTCGCCACGCTCTCGAAGTCACTGACCGACAGCCTCGGCAGCGTCGAGGATTCCGTCTATCAGACGCGGAACAAGAGCGGCGAAGATCCGCTCAACTTCCCCGTTCGTTTGAATAATCAGATCGCCGCGCTGCTCGGTTTCGTTCAGAGCGGTGACCGCCGTCCGCCGCCGCAGGCGTATCAGGTGTTCGAGAGCGTCTCGCCGAAACTCGACGTGCAGCTGGCACGATACAAGAAAGCAAACGATCTCTATCTCGCAAGGATCAACGCACTGCTCAAGGCAGCGGGGCTCGCGCCGATTGTGCCAACCACCGTGGAGGGACCGCCCAAGCCAAACGTCGCGATGTAGGCGCAAAAACGGCCACGCTCTTGCAATGCGCGGGTGACACTCCTAGTGTCCGGCATGGACGCTAAAGAGACCATTCTCGTCATCAATGACGACGACGCGGTGCGCCGAGGTTTGGTGCGGCTGCTCGCGGGTGCCGGATTCGAGACGCTCGAGGCGAAGGATGGTTCCGAAGCGATCCACGTTTTTGCCGAGCATTCGAAGACGATCACTGCGGTGACGCTCGATATGGAGATGCCGACAACGAACGGCAGGGCAACCCTCGCGATGCTCTCGCAGTTCGCGCCGGACCTGCCGATCGTGGTCGCGACGGCGTACGAGAAGCCCGATGACCTGATCGGCCGGAAGCCGGGCGAGCGCGGCGTGGGGTATCTGCAGAAGCCATTTTCGGCGGCCGAACTGAACGCGGAACTTCGCCGGGTCATCGACGAAATGAAGTAGCGCAACCATTGGCCTCCCTCCAGTGTCTAACTACTAGACTCTGGGGGGAGGCTCGTTTAATGGCGCTGGTCAAAGGCTCGCTCGACATTCTCATTCTGAAAACCCTGAGCTGGGGTTCAATGCATGGATTTGAAATCACCTGCTGGCTCGAGGACCGTTCCGGCGGCGAGCTGAGTGTGGACGACGGCGCACTGTACCAGGCGCTTCATCGCATGGAAGAGCGCAAGCACATCACGGCGGAGTGGGGGATCACCGAGAACAACCGGCGGGCGCGCTACTACAAGATGACCGTCGCAGGCCGCGCATATCTGCGCGCCGAATCCACGAGCTGGACGCGATACGCGGCCACGATGAGTGCGATTCTCCAACGGCGCTCGGTCTAAGACATGCAGGATCGGCCAAGCGTACGCAGGAGTCACGCTCGTGCTCGGCGCTGTGGCGCTCGCCGTGTGCATGGTGCCGGCGCTGCGCGCGGCGCGGGTTGATCCGATGGGACACTGCGCGCCGAGTAGCCATGGCGGATGCATCTATAAATAGCAGGGTGGCTGTGTGAGCGGCATCGACAGCGGAGCGTTCCCGTAGAGCGTAGATTAGCTGTCAGTTCGATGTCGATTTCTCCACTGCACGGGACACCGCTCATGAAACTCATTTTCGCTCGCGCGCTCGCGGTACTGCTGTTCACGTCGACGGCGCTCATCGCGCAGTCGGGCGGTCGCGCATTCAATCCCGAAGACTGGTACAAAATTGCGCGCGTCG
>JANYIJ010000103.1 GCA_025362095.1 Gemmatimonadota bacterium
GGCTTCCGGCCGCCGGTAATTTCCGGGTAACATGAAAAGCGAAATAATCGGCGCCGCTGCTCCACCGCCCTCGCTGCAATTGGACGGCGGTATCGATGGCGCAAAGCTGCGCGGCGGCACGCACGTGGACCGCATCTACGACGGCGTGGTGACACTCTTCGCGCTGTGCATTCCGCTCCTCCTCCTGCTGCTGATCTTCGCCGTCGCGAAGGCGGGCTGGCCGGCGTTCCAGAAGTTCGGACTGGGGTTTCTGTGGTCGAGCGAGTGGGATCCGGTAAAACTGAAATTCGGCGTCGCACCCGCGATCTACGGCACTGTCGTGTCGTCGATCATCGCGCTGATTCTTGCAACACCACTCGCGCTTGGCGTCGCGATCTACATCGCGGAGTTCGCGCCGCCCTGGCTGCGCCAGCCGATTGGATTTCTTGTCGACCTGCTTGCCGCGATTCCCAGCGTGGTCTACGGGATCTGGGGAATCTTCGTGCTCGTGCCCGCGATTCGCATCCACCTGATGCCGTTTCTTCGCGACACGCTGCACCTCGGCGGCACGCCGCTCTTCAGCGGCCCTGCCTATGGTCCGAGCATGCTCTCCGCGGGAATTATTCTCGCGATAATGGTCTTGCCGTACATCTCGTCGGTCTCGCGCGAGGTGCTGCTCGCCGTGCCGAGGTCGCAGCGAGAAGCCGCTCTCGCGCTGGGCGCGACTCGCTGGGAGGCGATCAAAGGAGCGGTGCTGCCATTCGCAAAATCTGGAATCATCGGCGGCATAATTCTCGGGCTTGGCCGCGCGCTCGGCGAGACGATGGCGGTCACGATGGTCATCGGGAACCGGCATGAGCTGGCGGCGTCGCTGTTCGCGCCGGGATATACGATCGCGTCGATGATCGCGAACGAATTCGCCGAGGCCTCCAACGAAATGCATCTCTCGGCGCTGATGGCGGCTGGATTCGTGCTCTTCATGATCACGCTGATCGTGAACGCGATTGCGCGCTGGCTGGTGTGGCAGACGGCGAGTCAGAACCGGAGCAAGAAGTGAGTGGCCGCGCGGAAGTTATGGTTGCGCCGCCGGAAAATTCGCGGCCGAGTCAGCGGCAGCGCTCGACAGCAACGCGCACGGCGAAGACGCTGAGGCGTCGCCGATTGGTGAACTCATTCATGGTGGGGGTACTCGTACTGTCGGCGGTGCTCGCGACCGTACCGCTCGTGTTCATTCTGCTCTATCTCCTCAAGGCCGGCCTCTCCTCGGTCAATCTCGCGTTCTTCATCAAGACGCCCAAGCCGCCTGGCGAAGTGGGCGGCGGCATGTACAACGCGATTGTCGGCACCCTGATGATGGTCGGCATGGCGAGCGTGCTCGGGATGCCGGTGGGCATCGGCGCCGGGCTGTACCTCTCGGAGCGAAAGGGCGCGAAGCTTGCGAATGTGGTGCGCTTTCTTGCGGACGTGCTCAACGGCCTGCCGTCGATCGTGATGGGAATTTTCGCATGGCAGCTGCTGGTGAAACCGATCGGACACTTCTCGGCGCTCGCCGGCGCCGCTGCGCTGGCGGCGATGATGATTCCGATGGTGACGCGCACGACGGAAGAAATGGTCTCATTGGTGCCCACGTCGCTGCGCGAGGCCGCGCTGGCGCTGGGGTACTCGCGGGCGCGGACGGCGCTGACCGTGGTGCTGCGGACGGCGACTGCGGGCATCGTCACCGGCGCGCTCGTTGTGGTCGCGCGCATCGCGGGCGAGACCGCGCCGCTGCTGTTCACTGCACTGGGAAATCAGTTCACGTCGTACAACGTGAGCCAGCCGATGTCGGCCATGCCGCTGCAAATTTACATTTACGCGCAGAGTCCCTACGATGACTGGATTAAACAAGCTTGGGCCGGATCCCTCGTCCTCATCACGCTCGTACTCCTCATCAGTCTCGCGGCCCGTTTCGCGACCAGGGGGCGGTTTGACCTCGGCGGCGACTGAGTCCCGGCGCGGCCAGGGGACATCGACGCATCTGCGCGCGCGCCGCGCCGATGCGCCAGTCGATCCGCCGACGCGTCCGCGGGTGGTGGTGGAGGAACTGAGCGCGCTATTCGGCAAAACGCGCGCGGTGAAGGACGTCTCGATGGAGCTGCTCGACAAGCGAGTCACGGCGATCATCGGACCATCCGGCTGCGGAAAGTCGACGTTTCTGCGCAGCCTGAATCGCATGCATGAGACCATTTCCGGCGCATCGGTGACGGGCAAGGTGCTGCTCGACGGACACGACATCTACGCGCCGGAGATGAATCCGGCCTCGGTGCGCAAGCACGTCGGCATGGTGTTTCAGCGGCCGACGCCATTCCCGACGATGTCGATTCGAGACAACGTCGCGGCGGGATTGCGCGTGGGCCGCCTCGATCCGTCGCGCAGTTCCATTGATGAGATCGTCGAGAAGGCGCTGCGCCGCGCCGCGCTCTGGGACGAAGTGAAGCACCGGCTGAATACCAGCGCAGTGGGGATGTCGGGCGGCCAGCAGCAGCGGCTCTGCATCGCGCGCGCGCTCGCCACGGAGCCAAAAGTATTGCTGCTCGACGAGCCGACGGCGTCGCTGGATCCGATCAGCACGCAGAGTGTCGAGGAGCTCGTGTGGGAGCTGCGCGCCGACATCGCCGTCGTGATCGTCACGCACAACATGCAGCAGGCGGCGCGCGTCTCCGACTTTACCGCATTCTTCCTGCACGGCGACATGGTCGAGTTTTCACCTACGGCGGAGATCTTCACCAACCCCCGCGATCCGCGTACGGAGTCGTACATCACGGTACGGTTCGGATGACCGATGTGATTGGCCCGGTCACGATGACGGAGCCGCCGACGGGCCCGATGATTCCCGGCACGCCGGGAATTCTCCAGGCGCGCAACTATTCGTTCTGGTATGGCGAGAAACAGGCGCTGTTTGAAGTCGATCTCGATATTCACGCGCGATCGATCACCGCCTTCATTGGGCCGTCCGGATGCGGCAAGTCGACTTTTCTGCGCTCCATCAATCGTCTGAATGAAACGATTCTCGGCACGCGTCACACCGGTGAGATTCTGCTCGACGGCGCGGATATTTATGAGAAGGGAACCGACGTCGTCGCACTGCGGCAGCGCGCGGGCATGGTTTTTCAGCGGTGGAACTGCTTTCCAAAATCGATCTACGACAATATCGCGTTCGGTCCGCGCATCAATGGCGAGACGAATCGCGGCGTGGTCGACGGCATCGTGGAGAGCGCGCTGCGCCGCGCGGCGCTCTGGGACGAAGTGAAGGATCGCCTGCGGCAGAGCGCGACGGGGCTCTCCGGCGGACAGCAGCAGCGCCTCTGCATTGCGCGCGCCCTGGCGAACGATCCAGAGGTGCTGTTGCTCGACGAACCCTGCTCCGCGCTCGACCCGATCGCGACGCAGCGCATCGAGGAGCTGCTCGTCGAGCTGAAGCGCGAGCTCACAGTGGTCATCGTAACGCATAACTTGCAGCAGGCGGCGCGCGTGTCGGACCGCACTGCGTTCTTCTTCGTAGGCCGGCTCATCGAGTACGCGCCCACGGATCAGCTGTTCACCAGTCCCAGGGAAGAGCGAACTGAAGCATACGTAACCGGGAGATTCGGATGAGTGAGTCAGAACTGGCAGCCACCGCGGGCGCAGGGGCCGGCGTCGGCGCGAGTATCGGAGGAGCGCCAGCGGCCCAAGCGCCGGTCTTCCGGCATTTCCACGAGCAGCTCAATCACCTTAAGGAGCGCCTGCTCGAGATGTCGGAGCGCGCCGAGTCGCTGGTCGCGCTCGCTGTCGACGCGTTGCTGACGAGAAATGTTTCCAAGGCAGAAGCGGCGATCGTTGGCGATCGCGCCCTGGACGCGCTCGAAATCGAGATCGAACAGCTCGCGGTCGCGCTGCTCGCCCTGCAGCAGCCGATGGCGCGGGATCTGCGCTTCATCATCAGCACGATCAAAATCTCCAGCGATCTTGAACGGGTCGGCGATCACGCGGTGAACATCGCGCAATCGGCGCTGCGTTTGTCGCAGCAGCGCTCGAGCATCATGCCCGATCCGGAAATCGAAGACATGGCGCGCAGGGCGCGTTACATGCTCAGCCAGGCGCTCGACGCTTTCATCAGAGCGGATGGTGCGCTTGGCCGCGCCGTGTGCGCGATGGACGACCAGGTCGACGCGCTGAACGATTCCGTGTTCCGGATCGTCATTACCCACGTCCTCGAAGATCCCAAAGCGATAACCGCCGCGCTGCAGCTGTTCCTCGTGAGTCGGAATCTCGAGCGGGTGGCCGATTTGGCGACGAATATCGGCGAAGACGCCGTTTTCCTCGCCGAAGGCAAGCAAATCAAGCACAATTCAGAAGAGCGTAGCACCACACCGTCCTGAGCCCCATGAACCCGTCGAACTCGATCGCCACGTCGTCGCACTTCCTGAACCGCGAGCTCTCGTGGCTCGAGTTCGACGCGCGCGTTTTGGCGGAGGCGTTCGACGAGCGCAATCCGCTGCTCGAGCGGCTGAAGTTCCTCGCGATCTTCAGCTCGAACCTCGACGAGTTCTATATGGTGCGCGTGGCGGGACTGCGCCGGCAGGTCGCGGCGCGCGTGCAGCAAACGCCGCCGGACGGCCTGACCGCCCGCGAGCAGCTCGACGCAATCGAGCGGCATGTGGCCGAGCTGCTCGATCAACAGCGCGCGTGCCTGCACGATCTGCTGCTTCCGGCGCTCGCGGAGCACGGGGTGCGGCTCCTGCCGATGGCGGAACTCAACGGCGCGGAGCGCGAGACCATCGACGCGTTTTTCGAATCGCACGTGTTTCCGGTGCTCACGCCTCTGGCCGTCGATCCCGGACATCCGTTTCCGTACATCTCGAATCTGTCGCTCTCGCTCGCCGTGCAGCTCCGCGAGCCGGAGCACGGGCACGAACATTTTGCGCGCGTGAAGGTCCCGAAGTCGCTCGCGCGCTGGGTGCCGGTGGAAGGACGGCCGAATCACTTCGTCCCGCTCGAACAGGTGATCTCCGCGCATCTCGGCACGCTCTTCCCGGGTATGCAAATCCTCGGCTCGCACGTGTTTCGAATCACGCGCTATTCCGATCTCGAGATCGCGAACAGCGAAGAGCCCGAAGATCTACTCGCGATGATCGAGGAGCAGGTTTTCCAGCGCCGGTTCGGCGAGGTCGTGCGGCTCGAAGTTCCCGCCGATATGCCGCCGGCGCTGCGCGCACTGTTGCTCGATGAATTGCGCGACACCGAAGATCCCGAGATCACGCCGCTCACGGATCGCGAAGTCCATACGCCGAGCCCGCTGCTCGACCTCGGCGATCTCATGTCGCTCGCGTCGCTCGATCTGCCGGAGCTGAAGGATCCGCCGCTCGTCCCCGTGGTGCCGGCGGAGCTGCGCGACGAAGGCCGCTCGATTTTCGACGCGATCCGCGAGCGCGATGTGATGGTGCACCATCCGTTCGACTCCTTCAACGCGAGCGTCGAGCAGTTCATCGAGGCCGCCGCGCGCGACGATCACACGCTCGCGATCAAGATGACGCTGTATCGCACCGGTGGCGGCGCCGTCGTTCGCGCCCTCACCGAAGCGGCGCAGCGCGGAATTCAGGTGGCCGTGCTCGTCGAACTGCAAGCGCGGTTCGAGGAGACGAACAACATCAACTTCGCGCGCACGCTGGAGTCGTTCGGCGTGCACGTCGCGTACGGACTGCAGGGACTGAAGACGCACGCGAAGGTCGCGCTGGTGGTGCGACGCGAGCCCGAGGGGATCCGGCGCTACGTGCACATGAGCACCGGCAACTACAACGCGAAAACGGCGCGCGTGTATACCGATATCGGTCTGTTCACGTGCAATCCTGCGATCGGCGCCGATGTGAGCGACCTGTTCAACATGCTGACGGGGTTCTCGCGGCAGCGCGTGTACCGCAAGCTGATCGTCGCGCCGCACGGGATGCGCCAGCGGTGGCTGCAGCTCGTGGAGCGCGAAGCTGAGCACGCCGCAGCCGGGCGTCCGGCGCGCATCATCGCGAAGATGAACGCGCTGGTGGACGCTGAGATTATCGTAGCGCTGTACGCCGCGTCGCAGGCGGGCGTGCAGATCGACCTGATCGTGCGCGGCATCTGCTGCCTGCGACCGCAGGTCGAGGGTCTCTCCGAACGCATCAGGGTGATCAGCATCATCGGGCGCTTTCTCGAGCATTCGCGTCTCTGGTATTTCGCGAATGATTCGAACCCGGAGTATTACATCGGCTCCGCCGACTGGATGCCGCGCAATTTCGACCGCCGTGTGGAGACGACGGTGCCGGTCGATGATCCGATGCTGCACCCGAGGCTGATGTCGCTGCTGGAGACGTGCCTCGCGGACAACCGGCAGGCGTGGGAGCTCTCAGCAGATGGGAGTTATGCGAAGAGGATTCCGGTGGGAGCGAAGGAATTCTCGACGCACAAGGTTTTGCTGAGGGAGTCGTGGGGGCAGGTTCGAGATTCGGCGGGGAAAGTGGCGGTGCAGTTGCCGGCGGAGGCGTTCGGTTGATTCTCGGCTCCTTGTTGCAGATCTGAGATGGGAGGACAGAACCAAGGGGCGAGGGCCAGGGGTGAGCGGGAAGATTTAGGGGCGAGGGGGGAGCACGAGGGGCAAGATCTGAGGACGGCGAGACCTAAATTGAGAAGGGGCGAGGGCCAGGGCAACTACGGCGAATGGAGAGTCGTAATTGGCGAGAGCGTGGCCACTCGCAAGTCGCCACGCTCTCGCCAGTTCCCACTTGCCATTCGCCGTAGTAGGCGCCACCCGCAAGTCGCCACGCTCTCGCCAGTTCCCACTTGCCATTCGCCGTAGCAGGCTAGTCGACCATCTCCGGATGCTCCTCCTCTGACGGCTGCACAACTTTTCCATCCAGCCCAATTATCTCCACCGGCACTCCAATTAATTTCTCAAGCAGCGCCGATTTCCGCGACGCTCCCCACACCTCAAGTCTCAGCGACTTCGCCCTCGGCACGGGCACCGGCGTCAATCGCAGCGCTCGATCCATCCAGCGCACTCTTACCTTGTCCACTGCGCTCACGTGCCCTCGGTCGAATCCATCGGCCACCCGCAGTATCGCGGCGAGCCGCCTGATCCTGGCGCGTGTGCGTTTGTCGAGCTGCGCAAAAGCGGGATGCTTTTTCTTGCTCGGCTCCGCTCCGCGGTGATAGCGGCCGACGTGCGCGACGACCACCTGCTCGGTGGGTGACATTCCGAGCAAATCGGCGTGCAGCACCAAGTGATACGAGTGTTTGTTGTGCCCCTCGTAGTTGATGTGATAGCCCACATCGTGCAGCAGCGCGGCGTCGGCGAGAATTCGCCGGTCTTCGGGCGCACAGCCGAGTCGCTCGCCGATAGAATCGAACAGCTGGAGCGCGAGGCGCTGCACCTGCCGCGAATGCGGCTCTTCGTAGTGGCACCGCTCGGCGAACTCGCGCACGGAGCGCGAACGCGCCTCACCCGGATCAGCGATCGTCGGCATCACGCGCGCGACTTCGAGCAAGAGTCCCTCGCGGATCCCGAACGCCGACGCGGCAAGGTCACGAGGCTCCACGCGCGCCAGCACCTCTGCGGCGACAGCGAGTCCGGCCACGATGATATCCGCGCGTCCCGCGTTGAGCCCCGGAACGGCGAGCCGTTCCTCCGCCGACATCTCCTGCAGCATTTCCAGCACGTGCTCCACCTCTACTCGCGGAATTCGCGTGCCGTGCACCGACCGCGCCGCGCGCATCCCCTGCCGCGCAAGATAGATGCCGGCGAGGTTCGTGAACGTGCCGCCCGATCCGATCACGTCGGCGCCGCGCCAGTCGCGCAGCGGCAGCGACCGCTGAATGCCTTCGCGAATGTGCTTGCGAAGTTTCTTCACGTCCTTCGCGCGCGGATTGACTCCGAGGAATTGCTCGGTCAGTCGCAGCGCGCCGAACGGCAGCGAGATCAGCCGCTCCACGAGACCTTCAGCAGAGAGCGCGAGTTCGAGCGAGCCGCCGCCGATGTCCATCACCACCGCGCGGCCGTGGCCGAGTTCGAAGTGCGCGAGCGCGCTGCGGAACGCGAGCCGCGCTTCTTCCTCGCCGACGAGCACGCGCACGCGCAGTCCGGTCTCCTGCCGTACACGGGTGGTGAACGCCGCGCCGTTTGCGGCGTCGCGAACCGCGCTCGTCGCGACCGCCTCGATGCGCTTCGCGCCGAGCTGGCGCGCGAGTGTGGCCATGCGAACGAGCGACTCGATCGCGAGCCGCATCGGCTCGTCCGACAGCGTGTTCGTCTCGACGAGCCCGGTGCCGAGGCGCGGCGCCGCTTTCATTTCGTCGACGACGCGAATCTGTCCGTTCGAGCTGACGTCGGCGACGATCTGCCGGATGGAGTTCGAGCCGATGTCGATCGCGGCAATGCGCTGGTCCCCCTCTTCGCGAACGGTGCGGTAGGGACCATCGGTGGCGGCGAGACGAAGCGGCGTTGGTGAGCTCATTGGTCGTGCGTCAACGCTAAGTGAAAACCCCGCCCCGCGAAACCGGCTTACGCGACGGTCGTGTCCGTCGGCGCCGCGGGCGCCGCTGCGGGGAAGTGCACGGCGATCGTAGTCCCCACGCCGACCGTGCTCTCCGCCTTCACTGTGCCGCCGTGGGACTCCACGAGATGCTTCACGATCGAAAGCCCGAGGCCGGTGCCGCCTTCGTCGCGCGAGCGGCCTGGATCAACGCGGTAGAAGCGCTCAAAAATGCGTGGCAGATGCTGCGGCGGGATCCCGCTTCCCGTGTCGCGCACGCCAACCGTCCGTCCACCGTCCGCGCGCACGAGCGAGAACACTGCCACGTGCCCGGTGGTGGTATGGCGCACGGCGTTCTCGACGAGATTGCCGAGCACCTGCCGCATTGCCGTGGGATCGGCCCAGATTTTTCGCGCGCCCGGATCGATGCTCGCCTCGAGCCGCACGCCCTTCGCGGCGGCGGTGTCGCGCGCGGCGGAAATCACATCCGCGGCGACCGCCGCAAGATCGACGCTTTCGGGATTCGGAGTCCAGCCACCCGATTCGATTCGCGACAGATCGAGCAGGTCGTCGACGATCCGCTGCATCCGCCGCGTGTTGCCGAGTATCCGCTCGGCGAACTGTTTCCTCCGGTCCGCCGGCGGATCGTCGTGCACGAGCGTCTCGGCAAACCCGCCGATGATCGTGAGCGGCGTGCGCAGTTCGTGCGAAACGTTGGCCACGAAATCGCGCCGCACCGATTCGAGCCGGCGCAGCCGCGTGAGATCGAGGAGCGCGAGCACCGCGCCGCCGGATTCGAGCGGACGCGCGGTGATGTTTACCGTGCGGCCGAGCAGCGTCGCTTCGCTGCCCTCGGTCGTTTGGCCGTCGAACGCGGACTGCAGCGCCTCGCGGAGCGCGCGGTCGCGCGGAATGAGATCGACGGAGAACGGAATGGCTTCGCGCACGCCGAGGAGGCGCCGGCCGGTTTCGTTGATTCGGATCACGTGACGCGAAACGTCGACGCCTACCACGCCCTCATTGAGCGATTCGGTGAGCTGAACGAGGAGTGCCTCGTCTGCGCGCCGCGCCGCGTCGCGCGCGGCGAGCTGCTCGGAGAGTTCTCGCAGCGAGAGCGCGAGGTCGCCGAGTTCGCCGGGAGCGTCAAGCGCCGCGCGGCTCTCGAGATCGCCGCCGGCGATGGCGCGCGCGACGTTGCGCAGTTCGACGAGCGGCGTGGTGATCGTCCGCGAAAGGCTGGCCGCAACGAGAAGCGCGACCGCAATCGCCGCGATGCCCGCGAGCGTCACCGCCGTCTGCGCAGAGGAGATCGACGCCGAGAGCGCCGCGAGCGGCATCGAGACGCGGGCGACGCCGAGCGGCGTTCGCATCGCGACGTAGAGCTGCTGGTCGCCGTCCGAGGGGCTCGGTCGCATCGCCACACCGATCGCGCCCCCGTTCGCCGTGATCACCTCGGGGCGCTTCGAATGGTTTTCGAGCAGTTTCATGCCTTCGCGATCGAAGTCCGCGTCACCGGCGACGACACCGTCCTGCCCGATGAGCGTCACGCGGTGACCCAGCGCGCTGCCATCACTGTGCGCGAGCTCGAACGGATCGGATTGCGGAGTCCAGTGCGCGGCGACGAGCTGCACTTCGCGCGTCAGGCTGGCCACGGCTTCATCATGCAGCCGCGAGCTGAGCTGCCGGTCGACGAGATATACCATCACCAGCACGTGCACGCCGACCACTGCGAGCGCGCCGAGCAGTACGCGATTCGTCAGCCGCACGCTGTTCTCACTTTCTGCTCACTTTGTTCGCACCTTGTTCTCACCTTGTTCTCACCTTGTTCTCACGGATCGCGCGTCGTCGGCGCCTTCATGCGGTAACCGAACCCGCGGACCGTTTCAACCAGTGATCCTGCATTCCGCAATTTGGTGCGCAAACGCTGCACGTGCATGTCGACGGTGCGCGTTTGAATGTCCGGCGCCGCCTCCCACACTGTTTCGAGGAGATGCGTGCGGCCGAGCGTGCGCCCGCGACGCTCGGCGAGCGCGCGCAGCAGGCGGAACTCTGTGGCCGTGAGTTCGATCTCCTGGTCATCGACCCACACCCGGTGCGCGGAGCGATCGATGCGCACCGGCCCGGTGACGAGCATGTCGCCGGCTTCGGGCGCGGCGTTCACGCGGCGCAGAATCGCGCCGACGCGCAGCACCATCTCCTGCGGGCTGAAGGGCTTCGTGAGATAATCGTCCGCGCCGAGCGAGAGCCCGCGAATGCGGTCGACTTCTTCTTTGCGCGCGGTGAGCATCATCACGGCTATCCCGCGAGTCGCGTCGTCGCGCTGGAGTTCCTCGAGCACTTCGAATCCCGACATGCCCGGGAGCATGAGATCGAGCACGATGAGTGCGGGATGCTCGCGGCGCGCGATGGTGAGCGCGTCGGGTCCGGCCGCCGCCGACGAAACGCGATATCCGGCTTTCGCGAGATGGTAGACGACGAGCGCGACGATGTCCGGCTCATCGTCGACGACGAGCACGCGCTCGCCCGCCGCCGCGGCGCCGGATGGCGAGCTCACGGCGAGACTCCGCTGATCCGCCGCGAGATCGCGCCCACAAGCAAATCGATCGCGACCGTGTTGTGTCCGCCGCGCGGCACGATCAGATCTGCGTATCGCTTGCTCGGCTCAACGAACTGGAGATGCATCGGCTGCACGGTGGTGAGGTACTGATCGAGGATTTCCTGAAGCGGGCGGCCGCGCTTGGCCATGTCGCGGCGAATACGCCGGATGAGCCGCACGTCGGCATCGGTGTCGACAAATGTCTTCACGTCGCACAGTCCGCGGATGCGTTCGTCGACGAACAGGAGAATGCCGTCGATGACCACGGCGTCGGATGGTGCGACGCGTTCCGTGCGATCTTCGCGAAGATGCGTGACGTAGTTGTAGACCGGCTTCTCAACTGCCTCCCCGCGCGCGAGCGCCTCGAGGTGCGACACCAACAAATCGAAATCGAATGCGTCGGGGTGATCCCAGTTCACGCGCCGGCGCTCTTCCAGCGTCATCTCCGTGTGGTTGCGGTAGTACGCATCCATGTCGATGAGCGCGACCGAGGACGGTTTCAGCGCCTCAGCGATCTTGCGAGCGACGGACGTCTTCCCCGAGCCCGACCCACCAGCGATGCCGATGATGGCCGGCGTCATCGTGCAGCGGAGAGTGAAATCGGCACGGAGGAAAGCTCCCGGTTGGTCACAAAAAAGAGAACGGAGTTGGTGTCACGGTTGTGTATCGTCACAAAACGGCAGAGGGGAGTCAACTGCGAATGGTTTCGAGTCTGGGTCAGGTCCTAAGCAGGTAAGTCTGTGTCTGGGGTCTTTGGTCTGGGGTCTTATGACACGCGGTACGTAGTTGATGGCTGTGAACGGCGTACGGCTGAACGCTGTGAACGGCGGACGGCTGAACGCTGTGAACGGCGTACGGCGTGTTTAAAGACTCCAGACAGAGGACCCCAGACACAGACTTCTACAAACCTCCCCCGTCCATGGCGCCCACCTTAGCTTTCCCCCATGGTACGCCTCTCCCGTGCTCTGTCGGCTGTCTTGCTGTTTGTCGCGCCGCCCGCCCGCGCCGTCCAAAAAGTCGACATCGTCATCGCCTCGACGACCGATGTCCACGGCCGCGTACGCAGCTGGGACTACTACGCCGACAGCGCTGAATCCACGCGCGGGCTCACCCGCGCGGCGACGATCGTCGATTCCGTTCGCGACGCCAATCCCGGCCGCGTGATTCTGGTCGACGCCGGCGACTTCCTGCAGGGCAACCCGTTCACGTACGTCGCCGCGCGAGTCGACACTGCTGCGCCGAGCGCGGTGGTCGCCGGCATGAATGCCATGCGCTACGACGCCGTGACGATAGGCAATCACGAGTTCAACTACGGCGTGCCAACGCTGCGCCGCGAGACGTCCTCTGCGACGTTTGCATTGCTTGCGGCAAACGCCACCGGCGGCAAGGCACGCGCGGCGTGGCGCGCGTGGACGATCGTCGAGCGCGGCGGCGTGAAGATCGGCATCGTCGGCGCGACGACGCCAGGCTCGATGCTGTGGGACGCCGCAAACCTTCACGCAGCGGGAGTTGTGGTCGGCGCGATCACGCCGGCGGTCGCAAAAGCGGTCACGGCCGCGCGCGCCGCCGGAGCCGATGCGATCGTCGTGCTCGCGCATGCCGGCATCGGCGGCGAGACCGCGAACGACACGGTTTTCGCGCGCACGCTCGGCGGCGAGAATCCGATGGTGAAAGTTATCCGGGCCGTGCCGGGGATCGATCTCGTCGTGTTCGGACACACGCATCGCGAGGTGGCGGACACCGTCATCGACGGCGTGCTGTTCACGCAGCCGCGCAACTGGGCGGCGAGTGTGTCGATCGCGCACCTGCTGTTTGA
>JANYIJ010000105.1 GCA_025362095.1 Gemmatimonadota bacterium
GCAAACAGCAAACAGCAAACAGCAAACAGCAAACAGCAAACAGCAAACAGCAAACAGCAAACAGCAAACAGCAAACAGCAAACAGCAAACAGCAGACAGCAGACAGCAAACAGCAGACAGCAAACAGCAACTATTTGGGAGGTCGCGGCGACAGTCGCACGCGACGTTGAAGCACGGTGAGCATCCGCTTTAGCTGCTCGCTCTCGCTGACGAAGTGTGCGATCCGAGTTTGATTTGCGGCGCCGATGTCACGCGCGAGCAGGAGATGACATTCGAGTTCGTGCGCCGATGCGAGGGCAATGGCGAGGTAGTTTGCGAACGAAGCCTGCGATGCCGATCCTGCGCCCTCCGCGATGTTTGCGGAAATCGAGGCAGCACACCTGCGCAGTTGCCTCACCAGGTCGCGATATCTGGGCGACTCGTCGAATGATTCGCATCGGTAGAATTCGACGACGAGCGCATGGGCGCGCTGCCAAACGAGAAGATCTTGAAATCGGCGCATTTCGCGGCACGATAGCGATCTGAATGTGGATACGCGCCATCAGCGCAACGCCGACCGGACCGATTCGCCGCAGTTGTCTTATCTGGCCGAGGCGCGGCTGTACTCTGTGGCCTGTTGCCGGTTTGTAGTTCGCCATCTGCAGGCGTTAGCTTTCAGCTATGGCCGGCCATTCCAAATGGAAGCAAATCAAGCACTACAAGGCAGCCACCGATAAAAAACGTGGCGCCCTGTTCACCAAGCTGATCCGTGAGATCACCGTCGCCGCGAAGTTTGGCGGCGGTGATCCGGACGGCAATCCTCGTCTGCGCACGGCGATCGACAACGCGAAAGCGCAGTCGATGCCCAAGGAAAACATCGAGCGGGCCGTGCTCAAGGGCACCGGCGAGCTCGAGGGCGTGGACTATGTCGAGGTCGTATACGAAGCGTACGGGCCGGGCGGCGTCGCGATCATGGTGCAGGCGCTGACGGACAACCCGACGCGCACCGTTGCCGAGGTTCGCGCAAAGCTCTCACGACTCGGCGGAAATTTCGGCGCGACGAATTCCGTCGCGTTCATGTTCGATCGCAAAGGACAAATCATCGTCCCCGCCGAAAAACTCGATGAAGATGCCTCTATGGAAAAAGCCCTCGAAGCGGGCGCCGAGGATTTCGTAAAGGAAGAAGATGCGTTCATCATCACCACGGCACCGTCGGATCTGCACGCGGTGAGTCAGGCGCTCGCAAAGGTTGGTCTGAAGGCGACGACGGCCGAGTTCGCGTGGATTCCGAAGAGTTCGGTGCGGGTCGAAGGCGCGAACGCAGAAGCGCTGCTCAAGCTGATCGAGGCGCTTGAAGAACTCGACGACGTGCAGAAGGTCGACGCGAACTTCGACATGGACGAGTCCGCGATGGCGCAGACGTGAGCCTTCTTCGCCGCAGCCGGTGATCGTCCTCGGGATCGATCCAGGCACGGCAATCACGGGGTATGGTGTCGTTCGCTCGGATGGCCGCGGCGCGTCTCAGCTGGTCGAGTGCGGTGTGATACGAACCTCGCCTCGCGCCCCGCTCGCTTCCCGATTGAACGACATTTTCGAAGGCGTGACCGAACTCATCGAGCGCCACAGCCCCGACGCCCTCGCCGTCGAAGATGTTTTCTACGCGCGCAACGTCCGCACGACGGTCGTGCTCGGACATGCGCGCGGCGTGGTGCTGCTCGCCGGCGCCCGCGCCGGCGTGTCGATCCACGAGTACGCGCCGGCGCTCATCAAGAAAACCGTCGTCGGCCGCGGCGGCGCCACGAAAGAACAGGTGCAGTTCATGGTCGCGCGGCTGCTGCGATTGAAAACGGCGCCGCAGCCGGCGGACGCCGCAGACGGCGTCGCATGCGCGCTCACCTGCGTGATGTCCGCAGGCACGGCGAAACTCCATCTGCGAATCGCCGGATGATCGCGCGCATCACCGGCAAGCTCGCCGCGAAAAGCATCGACCGCATCGAGATCATGACGGCGGGCGGCGTGGGCTACGAGCTCGTGATACCGCTCGCGGTGCTCGAATCGCTTCCGAAACTCGGCGACGAAGTCACGCTGCACACCGCGCTCGTCGTGAAGGAAGACGGGTGGCAACTCTTTGGATTCGGCTCCACGCAAGACCGCGCGCTGTTCCATACTCTGCTCGGAGCGAGCGGCGTCGGCCCTGCCCTGGCACTCGGGCTGATCTCCGCGCTCGGAAGCGGCCGCGTGGTTCGGTCGATTCGCGACCGCGATCTCGAAACGCTCCAGAGCGTTCCGCGCGTGGGAAAGAAAGTCGCCGAGCGCCTCTGCGTGGAACTCGGCGACAAGATGAAAGATTTTGCGGGCGAGACGTCGGGCGCGGGATCGAGCGCCAAACCGGAAGGCGTTTCGGCTGACGCGGTGCGCGCACTCATCGCGCTTGGCTACACGACAGCAGATGCGGAAAAGGCCGTGCGCTCGGCGCTCGAGGCTACCAAGGCCAAAGCAGACACGGCGGCGGTAATCCGGGCGGCGCTCGAGGTCGTGCGCAAGTAAAGCGTTCCTGTCGCCCGTCGCCCGTTGCGTTAAGTTGTCCACATGTCCCGCGCCGAAATCACGACCCCCGAAGTCCTGAGCGAAGAGTCCGTCGTCGAACTCTCGCTGCGCCCCAAGGCGCTCGCGGAGTTCATCGGTCAGAACAAGGTGAAGGACTCGCTCGACATCGCGATCCAGGCAGCGATGGGACGCCGTGAGCCGCTCGACCACACGCTCTTCCACGGCCCGCCGGGCCTCGGCAAGACGACGCTGGCGGAATTGATGGCGCGCGAACTCGGCGTGAACATCCGCACCACCAGCGGGCCAGCGCTCGAAAAGCCCGGCGATCTCGTCGGAACGCTCACGAATCTCCGCGCCGGCGACATTCTGTTCATCGACGAAATTCACAGACTGCGTCCGATCATCGAGGAGTTTCTCTATCCCGCGATGGAGGACTACAAGATCGACATCCGCCTCAGCGACGGCCCCAACGCGCAGACCGTGACGATGGCGATCGAAAAGTTCACTCTCGTCGGCGCGACCACGCGCTACGGCCTGCTCACGCCGCCGCTCCGCGCGCGCTTCGGTCTCACGATGCGCCTCGATTTTTATCCCGCGGATGAAATCGAAACAATCGTGCGCCGCACCGCCGAGGTGATCGCCGTGGAGCTGCACGACGACGGCGCTCGTGAAATCGCGCGGCGTTCGCGCGGCACGCCGCGCATCGCGAACCGCCTGCTCCGCCGCGTGCGCGACTTCGCGCAGGTCCGCGCCAACGGCGTGATCACCAAAGCTGTCGCGCGCGACGCGCTCGCCCTGCTCGACGTGGACGAGTTCGGCCTCGACGACATGGATGCGCGGATCCTGCGCACGATCATCGAGATGTTCGAGGGCGGACCGGTTGGCCTCGAATCCGTTGCCGCCGCGCTCGGTGAAGATTCCAACACGATTGAAGAAGTGTACGAGCCATTTCTCGTGCAGAACGGCTTGCTGCAGAGAACGTCGCGCGGTCGCGTCGCAAGCGCTCAGGCGTACAAACATCTCGGATATCCGCCGCTCGAGCGGAAGCAGCCCGAACTTTTCTAACCGGCGGGCTGTTGCTCACAACTTCTGATTTCGATTTCGAGCTTCCCGCCGCGCTGATCGCGCAGGAGCCGTCAGAGCGGCGCGATGAGAGCCGGCTCATGGTTGTCGATCGCGCGAGCGGCGCCATCTCGCATCGCCGCTTTCGCGATATCATCGAGCTCGTCCCCGCCAACGATCTCATCGTGTTCAACACCACGCGCGTGTTCCGCGCGCGGCTGCTCGGGTCGCGCGACTCCGGCGCGGCCGCGGAAATACTTTTGCTGAAGCCGCTCGGCGACGATCGCTGGGAGGCGATGGTCCATCCCGGAGCGAAACTCAAGCCGGGGCGCAACGTTCACATTGCCCAGGGCTTCGACGCGACAATTCTCGAGCGAACCGAGCGCGGCACGCGCGTCGTGAAGCTCACCGCTGATGGGGCCGTCGCTGACGCCATCGAGCGCCACGGCCACGTGCCGCTCCCGCCGTACATCGAGCGCGGCGACACTGCAGCCGATGCCGAGCGATATCAAACAGTGTACGCGAATGAGAACGGTTCAGTCGCGGCGCCAACTGCGGGACTGCACTTCACTTCCGCGCTGCTCGACAATCTCGCGAACAAGGGCGTGCGCCGGGCGGACGTGCTGCTGCACGTCGGAGCGGGGACCTTCAAACCCGTCGACGCCGAGGCGCTCGCGGAGCACCAGATGCACGAGGAGTGGTATCGAGTGGGCGCAGCGACTGCCGCGGCGGTGAACGACGCGCGCGCGGCGGGCGCAAAAGTTTGGGCGATCGGCACCACCACAGTGCGCACGCTGGAAAGCGTCGTGGGCACAGACGGCCTGGTGCGCCCGGGCGAGGGTGAGACGCGCATCTTCATCCATCCGCCCCAGACGATTCGCTCCGTTGACCACCTCGTCACCAACTTTCACCTGCCGCGCTCCACGCTGCTCATGCTCGTGTCTGCGTTTGCCGGACTCGAACTCACGCGCGAGGCGTACGCCGTGGCAGTGAAGGAGCGGTACCGATTCTACTCGTACGGCGACGCAATGTTAATCCTGTGACTTTTTCTTTCGATATCGTCTCCACGCATGGCCGCGCCCGCGCCGGTGTTTTTCACACCCCGCGCGGCGCGGTGGAAACGCCGGTGTTCATGCCGGTGGGCACGCTCGCGACCGTGAAGGCGCTCGATCCCGACGATCTGCGCGCGATGCACGCGCAAATAATTCTCTCCAACGCCTATCACCTCCACCTGCGGCCCGGCGACGAACTCGTCAAACGCATGGGCGGACTCCACCGCTTCATGGCGTGGGACGGCCCGATCCTCACGGACTCCGGCGGTTTCCAGGTTTTTTCCCTCGCGTCGCTCAACAGCGTCACCGAGAGCGGCGTCGAGTTCAAATCGCACATCGACGGATCGCCGCGCGCGTTCACACCCGAAAGCGTGATGCAAATCGAAACGAACCTCGGCGCCGACGTGATCATGCAGTTCGATCACGTCATCCCGGGCCAGAGTGAGCACGCCGCCTCGAAGGACGCGAGCGAGCGCAGCCTGCGCTGGCTCGAGCGGTGCCGCGTGGAGTTCACGCGACTGCACGAGATCGACGGCGCGCCGCGGCAGACGCTCTTTCCGATTGTGCAGGGCGGCATTCACGCCGATCTGCGGCGTGCGGCGGCCACCCACATCGCGAATGCCGGCGCCTGGGACGGCATCGCGATCGGCGGACTCAGCGTGGGTGAAGAAAAACCCGCCATGTACGACATGCTCGAGGTGTGCGACGACGCGATTCCGCGCGACCGGCCGCGCTACCTCATGGGCGTCGGCTTTCCTGAAGATCTGATCGAGGGAGTCGCGCGAGGCGTCGACCTCTTCGATTGCGTCGCGCCAACGCGCATGGGACGCAACGCCGCGGCCTTCAGTCCCTCCGGGCGTCTGAACCTCCGCAACGCCGCCCACCGCGAGGACCCGCGGCCGCTGGATGAGACGTGCGGCTGCACCACCTGCCGCCGCTTCTCGAGAGCCTACCTGCGGCACCTCGTCACGAGCGACGAGATCCTCGCCCTGCGCCTTCTCTCCCTGCACAATGTACATTTCCTCATCGCCCTGATGCGCCGCGCCCGCGAGGCGATCCGCGCCGGGACATTCGACGCGTGGAGCCGTGACTGGCTCGCGCGCTACCACTCCAAGCCCGATCAGTCATGAGCCCGATTCTCCCGCTCTTCGCGCAAGCCGCAGCCGCCCCGGCTGGCAGTCCGTGGCCGCAGATCATCCTGCAAATCGGCTTGATCGTCATGATTTTCTACTTCCTGATGATCCGCCCGCAGCAGAAGCAGCGACGCGAGCAGGAAAATCAGCTGTTCAGCCTGAAGAAAGGCGACGAGGTCGTGACCGTCGGCGGGCTCATCGGCGAGATTCAACGCATCAAGGAAGTTCAGAAAGAAGGCATCCCGGTCAAGACGCTCGACGACCGCATCACCCTCAAGACCGGTGAATCGACCGTCGTGATCCAGCGCGGCCGCGTCCATCAGGTCCTCAAGTCCAGCGGGATCGACGCCTAGGACGCATGAGCATTCTTCCGATCCGCGTTCTCGGCGATCCGGTTCTCCGCGAGGAAACCAAGCCCGTCGAGTCGTTCACGCCCGAGCTGCGGCAGCTCATCGACGACATGTTCGAGACCATGAACGCCGCGCACGGCGTGGGTCTCGCCGCGCCACAGGTGGGCCGCAGCGAGCGGCTCACGGTGCTCGACGTGCACGGCGAACGGCACGTGCTCGTGAATCCTGAAATAGTGGAGCGCGAGGGCACGCTGAGGTGGGAAGAGGGCTGCCTCTCCATTCCCGAGCTGTACGGCGAAATCACGCGCTCGGCGCGCGTGGTGGTCGAAGCGCTCGACGGCGCGGGCAAGCCCGTGCGGGTGGAGGGCACCGAGCTGCTCGGCGTTTGCCTTCAGCACGAAATCGATCACCTGCACGGCAAACTGTTCATCGACCACCTCAGCTTTCTCAAGCGGCAAAAGCTTCTGGCAGAGTGGGAGACTGAAAAGCCGCACTATCCGGGATTGATTCGAATTGTCGTCGCGGGCACGGCCGAGGACGACGCGCACGATGATGAAAAGCTCTAACGACCGAAGTCCGAAGTCCGAAGACCGAAACGAAATCCAATGCGCATAGTTTTTTTCGGGACACCCGAGTTCGCAACGCCGCCACTGCTGGCGCTGATCGGCGAGGGGCACGACGTGGTCGCCGTCGTCACGCAGCCGGACAAGCCGCGCGGACGTTCGAGATCAACGCTCGATCCGTCGCCAGTGAAAATCGTCGCGCTCGCGGAGTCGATTCCGGTGCTGCAGCCCGAACGGCCGTCAGGCCCGGAG
>JANYIJ010000040.1 GCA_025362095.1 Gemmatimonadota bacterium
CGACGTCGGCCTCGGGATCTTCCTGGATGTCCAAGCCGCGCAGGCGTCGCTGGCCCAGGCCCAGGCGCAACGAGCGGCGGCTGCCGTGAACCTCGAACTCCGCAGGCAGGTTCTCCGCTACGTGACCGGCACCCCCCTGACCGCGCCGTAGTCACCGCCGTTTTGACAGCGATGCTTGCCTCTCAACCGGCCGTTTTTCGGCCAGTTTGACGGCAAATGGTGGCCCCTTCCTTGCACCCTATGCCGGCCATCGGACGCCATGCCTTCGAACGGTGTCCTTCACTCACGATCAAAACAACTCCTGAGGAACGAATGGCAGACAAGGTGATTGGAATCGACCTGGGCACCACGAACTCCGTCGTAGCAGTGATGGAAGGTGGCGACCCCGTCGTGATCCCGAACGCCGAGGGCGGACGCACCACGCCGTCCGTCGTTGGCTTCAGCAAAGACGGCGAGCGCCTCGTCGGGCAGATCGCAAAACGTCAGGCCGTAACCAACCCGCAGAACACGGTCTTCTCGATCAAGCGCTTCATGGGCCGCAAGATGCCCGAGGTGACCGAGGAAATTAAGCGCGTCCCGTACGCCGTGAAGAGCGGCACGAACGACGTGGCCGCCGTGGAAGTTCAGGGCAAGCGCTACACGCCGCCCGAAATCTCCGCGATGATCCTGCAGAAAATGAAGCAGACCGCCGAGGATTATCTCGGACACCCTGTGACCAAGGCCGTCGTCACGGTGCCGGCGTATTTCAACGACTCGCAGCGTCAGGCCACGAAGGACGCCGGCAAGATCGCCGGTCTCGATGTTCTTCGAATCATCAACGAGCCCACCGCTGCCGCGCTCGCGTACGGACTCGACAAGCAGGGCAAGAAAGACGAAAAGGTCGCCGTGTTCGATCTCGGCGGCGGCACGTACGACATCTCCGTGCTCGAACTCTACGAAGTCGACGGCGCCAAGCAGTTCGAGGTGAAGTCGACCAACGGCGACACACATCTGGGCGGCGACGACTTCGACCAGCGCGTGATCGATTGGCTCGTGGCGGAATTCAAGAAGGATCAGGCGATCGACCTCTCAAAGGATCCAATGGCGCTTCAGCGCCTGAAGGAAGCCGCTGAGAAAGCGAAGATCGAACTCTCCGGCACGATGACCACGGATATCAATCTGCCGTTCATCACCGCCGATGCATCGGGCCCCAAGCATCTCAACTATCAGCTCACGCGCGCCAAGTTCGAGCAGCTCGTGGACGATCTCGTGCAGCGCACGCTCGAGCCCATGAAGAAAGCGCTCGCGGATGCGAAGATGCAGCCCTCGGAAATCGACGAAGTGCTGCTTGTTGGCGGCTCGACACGTATTCCGAAAGTTCAGGAAGTCGTGAAGGCCTTCTTCGGCAAGGATCCGAACAAAGGCGTCAACCCGGATGAAGTCGTGGCCGTTGGCGCAGCGATTCAGGGCGCGGTGCTCACGGGCGAGCAGAAGGACGTCTTGTTGCTTGACGTGACCCCTCTGTCCCTTGGAATTGAAACGCTCGGCGGCGTGACCACAGTGCTCATCCCGCGCAACACGACCATCCCCACGAAGAAATCGGAAACATTCTCCACGGCGGACGACAACCAGACCACGGTTGAGATCCACGTGCTGCAGGGCGAGCGCGATCTCGCCGTCTACAACAAGACGATCGGAAAATTCCAGCTCACCGGAATTCCGCCGGCACCGCGTGGCATGCCGCAGGTCGAGGTCACGTTCGACATCGACGCGAACGGCATCCTCCACGTCGCTGCGAAGGACAAGACAACGGGCAAGGAACAGAAGATCCGCATCGAGTCATCGAGCGGCCTCTCCGACGCCGAAGTCGATCGCATGGTGAAAGACGCCGAGGCGAACGCCGCGGCCGACAAACAGAAACGCGAGGAAATCGACAGCAGGAATCGCCTCGACACGCTCGCGTATCAGGTGGAGAAGGAGTCCAAAGAGTGGGCCGACAAAGTTCCGGCCGAACTCAAGACCCGTCTCGACGCCGCTGTGGAGCGCGCGCGGAAGGCGCATAAGGGCGATGATATGAACGAGATCAAGGGCGCGCTCGACGAACTGAACGCGGCGTTCCAGGCCGCGGGCACGGCGGTGTACGCCGCGCAGTCAGCGCAGCCTGCGGGTGAAGCGCCGGCGGCGGAAGGCGCAGCAGAGGCGAAGAAGGAAGAAGTCGCTGATGCTGATTACGAGATCGTGGACGAAGCGAAGAAGTAACCGCAATCGTTCCATCGAAGTGCCGGCGCTGGCGCGGAAACTTTCCGCTCCAGCGCCGGGTCTAAAGTACGGTAGATTGTTTGTAGTCTGTTGTAGTCTGTGGTTTGTTTCGTTCAAAAACCTCAACAGCTTCAGGGCACAGCCATGACGATGCATCTCTCCAAATCCAAAATTCTTGCCGTGGGCGCCATCGCGTTCATCGCGGGCATTTTCTTTGCGTCCTCGATGGACTGGACGCGCATACTCGGCGCGCAGTCGCGCGTCCCCGGCAAGTCGGCGCTCACCTCGAACGCCGCGCTGGATGAATCGCAGAACGCCTTTGTGTCCGTAGCGGAGCGCGTGACGCCCGCCGTCGTTTCAGTGAGTGCAGAGCGGACGATCAAGCCGCAGGACATGCGCAACCGCGTGCGGCAGCTGCCGCCCGAAATGCAGAAGCTGTTCGAAGAGCAGCAGCCGGTTCCCCAGCAGGCGCAGGGGTCGGGCTTCATCGTAACGAAAGACGGCTACATCCTCACGAACAATCACGTCGTCGATGGCGCCGACCTCGTGAAGGTCGACCTGCTCGACCATCGCACCTTCAAGGCGAAGGTCATCGGGCACGATCCGCAGACGGACATCGCCGTGCTAAAAATCGAAGCGACCGATTTGCCCACAGTTTCGCTCGGAGACGACTCGAAGACGCGCGTCGGAGAGTGGGCGCTCGCGATCGGCAACCCGTTCGGCCTCGACTTCACCGTGACGGCCGGCATCATCAGCGCGAAGGGCCGCTCGCAGCAGCTGCGCGACCTCAACCGCGACAGGTACCGCATTCAAGATTTCATCCAGACCGACGCCGCGATCAACCCCGGCAACTCGGGCGGACCGCTGGTCAACATTCGCGGTGAAGTGGTCGGCATCAACAGCGCGATCGCGAGCGAGACGGGCTCGTATACGGGATACGGCTTCGCGATTCCGATCGGGCTGGCCAAGACAGTCATGGACGATCTGATCGCGCACGGTCACGTGCGGCGCGCGATTCTCGGCGCGTCGATCGACGAAGTCTCCGCCGAAGATGCGGCAGTCTCGAAGCTCAAGGTGATGGCCGGCGTGAAGCTCGTCTCACTCACCGAGGGGAGCCCCGCGGAGAAGGCCGGAATGGAAGCCGGCGATATCGTCGTGAAGATCGACGGTAAGCAGGTCGATCGCGTGAGCGCGCTGCAGCGCCTGATTCGCACGCACCAGCCCGGCGACGTGGTGGACGTACAGGCGATTCGCTACGGCGATCTGAAGAGTTTCAAAGTGAAGCTCATGGAGGCGCCGAGCGAGGAGAAGGTCGTTGCGGCGACGGAAAAGCCGAGCAAGGAAATCGTGCCGACGGCGGCAACCGTCGAGGCGAAGAAGATTGGCATCGTGCTCGAAGCCCTTACGCCCGAACTGATCAAGGCGACGGGCGCGACCGCTTCGATTCAGGGCATCATGGTGAAGTCCGTCGAACACAACGGCCCGGCGGACAACAAGCTGTTCGCGGGTCAGGATATCATCACGGGCATCGTATTCCCGTCACCGCGCGTTGCTATCCACAGCGTCGATGATCTGCAGCGTGTGCTCGGCAAGATGAATGACGGGGACTACATCGGACTCCAGGTGAACTATCAGACCGATGCGCAGGGCACGCGCGGGACGCGTGTGGTGAACCTACGCGTGGGCAACTGATCGCTCGGACGTTCGCTGAGGGCCGAAGGGGTCGCCTCAGGGCGACCCCTTCTTCGAATGTGGCCCGTGGCGCGGTCGGCGAACGTACGTTCGCGCGCTCGACGGCTCGACTGCCAAAGGCAAGAGGGAGTCGGCGGAAAGGCGCCCGCTGATCCGCAGGTCCCGTGCGGACTCTTCCCCGCCCACCGTATAGAAGCTGAGCGTGTCTCCTTGAAGGTCATACACGCCCGTGACCTCGAACAGCGTATCGCCCGGAGAGAATAATTTGCCCCGGCATGGCGCACGCTCTACATGTTGGAACACGACGACACTATCGGAGCGAAGGATCATGCGCTCGGATTGCGGTATTTCGTCACTCCCAGTACACGACAGGTCGGGCGGGAGCGCCGCGAGGTGGTGACTCCCAATGGTCACGAGATCGAAGGTGTCGCCGACAAGTCCGCGG
>JANYIJ010000137.1 GCA_025362095.1 Gemmatimonadota bacterium
ACGCGGCGAGGCGCGACGATACGGAGAGGAGAGGGGAGCGCATGGCGGCGCGCACCTTAGGAGGCCATCGGAGAAAAAACAAACAGGCGACAGGCAACAGGCAACAGGCGACAGGCAACGGGAAACGGGCGATAGACGACCGCCTTTGCAGCAGCTCGGCTTTGACTAAAGCGCTGAAATCACTTATGTTACAAGGCTAAGCCATTATGGACGGATTGTCTGTTCCCATGCACGGATTCCGTGTCCTCACGGGCACTGGAAACCGGGGACTCGCGGAGGAAATCGCGAGTCAACTCGGCGTGGACCTGTGCAAGGCGACGATCAATCGGTTCGCCGATGGCGAGGTGTTCGTGAGGATCGATGAAAACATCCGCGGCGCGGATGTCTTCATCGTTCAGCCGACCAATCCGCCCGCCGAGAATATCATGGAGCTGCTGCTCCTGATCGACGCGGTTCGGAGAGCTTCGGCGGCCCGCATCACCTGCGTGCTGCCGTACTTCGGTTACGGACGGCAGGATCGCAAAGATCAGCCGCGCGTGGCGATCGGCGCGAAGTTGATGGCAAGAATGATCGAGACTGCAGGAGCGGATCGCGTTCTCGGGCTCGACCTGCACGCGCACCAGTTGCAAGGCTTCTTCGATTTGCCCGTCGATCACCTCTATGCCGCACCGGTGTTCACGGCGCACTATCGCAAAAAGAATCTGGAGAACTTGGTGGTGGTCGCGCCGGACGTGGGCAGCGCGAAGATGGCGCGAGGATTTGCGAAACGATTGAATGGTTCGCTCGCGATCATCGACAAGCGTCGCCCAAAGGCGAACGTCGCAGAGGTGGTGAACGTGGTGGGTGAGGTCGAGGGGATGGACTGTCTCATTCCCGACGACATGATCGATACGGCAGGGACGGTGAGCGAAGCGGCGCGTGCACTGAAGAAGTTGGGCGCCAGAGATATTTATGTCTGCGCCACACACGCGCTGTTGTCGGGACCGGCGGTCGAGCGGCTGTCGAACGCGCCGATCACCGAGGTAGCAGTAACGAATACAGTTTTGATTCCGGAGGAGAAGCGGTTCGCTTCTCTCTCCGTTCTGAGCGTCGGAGAACTGCTGGCGAAGGCGATCAAGTTTACACATGCAGACCAGAGCGTTTCATCGTTGTTCGAGTGACAGCAGCGCCGCTGGGCCGGCGAATGACCGGGAACCCACGTTGCGCATGATTTTCGATCGAGAAGGCTGACTGATATGGCAACCGCAAATCTCGCAGCAAAAGTCCGCACCACCGCCGGCAAAGGCGCCGCGCGAAAGCTTCGCGCCGTGGGTGAAGTTCCCGCGATCGTGTATGGACATGGCCGCGAGCCGCAGTCGCTCGCCATCAACACGTACACACTCGAGCGCATGCTCGAGAAAGTCTCGTACAAGACGACCGTGATCGAGCTCGAAGTCGCGGGCATCGCCAACGCGAGGACGCTGATCCGCGAGATCCAGCGCCATCCGTTCAAGCGCCACATTCTCCACGTCGACTTTCAGGAACTCGTTGCCGGTGAGAAAGTCACCGTGCGCGTTCCGCTCGTATTCGTTGGCACGCCGGAAGGCGTTCGCACGGGCGGCGGAATTCTCGACAGCGTGATGCACGAGCTCGAGGTCCGCTGCGATCCGTCGATCATTCCAAACCATTTCGATGTCGACGTCAGCGGGCTAATTGTCGGCCACTCGCTGCACGTCAGCGACGTGAAGGTTCCGGAAGGCGTCGAGATCCTCGACGACGCGTCGTCGACGATGTGCGTGTGCACGATTCCGAAGGAAGTGGTTGAGGCGGCGCCGGCAGCTGATGCCGCCGCGACCCCGGCGGAGCCCGAGCTCATCCGCAAGACGAAGGAAGGCGATGAAGAGGGCGCCGAGGGTGAAGGCAGCGCTGCTCCTGCGGGCGAGAAAAAGAAGTAATCGCGAGTCGGTAGCGGAGCGCAGACAGGGTTCCGGTGAAGGTCATCGTCGGGCTGGGGAATCCCGGCCGCGAGTACGCCGGAACCCGTCACAACGTCGGCTGGTGGGTCATCGACCACCTGGCCGACGTTTGGCGTTTTGACGGCTGGAAAAAAGACGGCGAGGCACACGTCACGACCGGAACGGTGCACGGAAAGCGCGTGCGACTCGTGAAGCCGCAGACGTTCATGAATCTCAGTGGGAATGTCCTGGTGCGTTACGCTCGCAGACCGTTCTGGTCGGCAGCGCAGGATCTGCTTGTGATTTCTGATGAAGTGCAGCTGCCGGTGGGGCGGTACCGGTTCCGGGCTAAGGGCTCGGCTGGTGGACACAATGGGTTGAAGAGCGTGCAAGGGCAGCTGGGGACGATGGAGTACGCTCGGCTCCGAGTTGGGGTCGGACCGGCTGAATCCGATCGGAAGGTTTCAGTGCTCTCCGACTACGTGCTTGGCAACTTTGGAAAAGCTGAAGCGGTCACGGTTCGGGAGCTGCTGCCGGGGTTCCTGGAGGCGATGGAACTCTGGATCGCGGAAGGGATAGGGCCGGTGATGAACGAGTTTTCTGGGAGAGACGGCAAAGCGAACGACGAGTGAACGGTTAACAACTAACTGTCGCTCGGTTAACCACGGTCTTCCGTCAACTGCGCTGGCGATTTGAGGGGACGTTTTCGCTCGCGGAGGTTCGCGTTCTGCCTGACCTTCACGAGCAGTGAGCTTAGCATTCGCTTCACTTGTTCGGTTCGGGCATCGAGCCGCGCGAAATCGGATTTTGAGACCATCTGTAGATCTGCCGCGAGCTGCAGGTGGTACGCCAGCTCGAACGACGACGCCACCGCATTTCCGAGACAGCGCGCGAGCTCGCGCGACCCGGTGTGACCACACCCTTCGGCAATGTTTGCGGGGATCGACGCGGCGGCGCGGCGTATTTGAGAAGTGAGCCCCGGGAATTTCCGCTCTGGCACGGCTGAGGTCGCTTCATACACCAGCAGCACGAGCTGATGCGACTTCGCCCACACGGTCAGTTTTTTATAGTCCTGCATTTCCACCTCAGGTTCTGCACACGTTACGACAGAGCAGAACAGGAAGTGCCATCGTTCGAACGCGGGTCGTTAGTTTTCCACGCCGGCTACAAGCGAGACTCGGCGTCCGGACAGAAGACCTTGGTCAACCGACCAACAGTTTGTAGTTAACAGTTCACTCGTCGTACACCATGCTAAAACTCGGAATTGTCGGACTTCCAAATGTCGGAAAATCCACGCTGTTTAACGCGTTGACATCAGCCAAAGCTGAGGCCGCGAACTATCCCTTCTGCACCGTAGAGCCAAACGTCGGCATGGTCGAGGTTCCCGACCCGAGACTCGACGCCCTCGCAAAAATCGTCCAGCCGAAGCGAACGGTTCCTGCCGTCGTACAGTTCGTTGACATAGCAGGGCTCGTAAAGGGCGCCGCGGATGGAGAGGGCCTCGGCAACAAGTTCCTCCAGAACATCCGCGAAACCGACGCCATCGTTCACGTCGTCCGCTGCTTTGAGGACCCCGACGTCACGCATGTCATGGGCGCGGTGAATCCCGTGCGCGATCGCGAGGTGATCGAGTTCGAACTCGCGCTCTCCGATTTGGGCGCGGTCGAAAAACGGCTCGACAAAGTGAAGCGCGCGTCACGCACCGGCGAGAAAGAAGCGCTCGCGGAACTCCCGGCGCTCGAGAAAGCGAACGCCGTGCTCACAGAGGGCCGCGCGCTCTGGCATGCGAAGCTCACGGCAGACGAGATCGCCACGCTCGCCCCGCTGCAGCTGCTTACGATCAAACCGGTGCTCTACGCCGCGAACGTCACCGATCACGAGCTTGCCGGCGACGAAGGTCCTCACATCAAGGCGCTTCGCGACGCGATCGCCGCGTCGGACGAGCACGCAGAGGTGGTTCCCTTCTCCGCGCGCATCGAGGCCGAACTCGCGGAGCTGCCGCCCGAGGACCGCAAAGAGTTTCTCGCGTCGCTGGGACTCGAGTCCGCGGGACTCGATCGCTTGATTCGCGCGGGCTATCACCTGATGGGACTGCAGACCTATTTCACCGCCGGCGAGCAGGAAGTCCGCGCGTGGACGATCCATCGCGGTGACGCTGCGCCGCAGGCCGCAGGTGTAATCCATACAGACTTCGAGCGCGGATTCATTCGCGCCGAGACCATTGGATTCGATGACTTCATTGCGAACGACGGCTGGAAAGGCGCGAAGGAAAAAGGCGTCGTGCGGTCGGAAGGAAAGGAATACATCGTGAAGGACGGCGATGTCCTGCTCTTCCGCTTCAACGTGTGACGAACAGCGACCCGATCCGCACCAGCGTCACCCGAGCCAGCCGGATCGGGTAGTACAAGAACACGAGCCAATCCGGAAGCCGCACCAGTTCCCATTCGCGCGGCGTCGGCGACAGTACACTCAGCGCGATGTAGCGCGCCCGATCGCGGCCGTGATCCATCAGCGCCATGTTGAATACGTACGGCTGACCGGTCGAGAACTTTGCCGCGTGAATCGCGCGGACTATTTGCGCGGCGCGCGCGGCGGAACGCTCCTCGCCGGCCAGCGCCACGAGGCGCGGCGAGAGCGGCGCGCCCAGCAGGTCGTGCGCGAGACGCAGCGCGAGGCTCAGCGCGCGCGATGATCCATTCTGCTCGGCGCGATCGATCAGAACCTTCTCGTTCTCGCCCACCCGCTTGAGCAGCTGCGCGAACGCCACCAGCCACTCGAGCCGTTCCCACTGATGCCGCGCGCCGTGCATCAGCTGGAGGAGCAGCTGATCGGCGGTGTCGGGACTCGCGGCGGGCCATCCCGCGAGATCGACGATGACCGCGCGCGAAAAAACGTCTTCCGCGGGAATCGACCACGGATACCGCGGCGCCGCGAACCGCCAATGCAGCTCAACCGCAGCGCCGCCGTCGGGAGCCGCATACACGAAATGCCCGAAGCTCCGCTGCAGCGTCCGCTCCTGCGCGGGTGACATCTCCGTGCGCGATGTGTAACCGGCGCGCAGCATCGTCGCGCGCGCAGTGTCGATATCACTCGCGCAGACCACGACGTCCAGATCGATGGAATCACGAACGCCGAGATCGCCGTATGCGGCGAGCGACAGCGCCGGTCCTTTGAACGGCAGGGCCCTCACACCGTCTGCACCGAGCGCTCGCAGCAGTTCCGCCAGTTGCTGCGTGCGCGCGAGCGAACGCGCCGCGATCGTCACCGATTCTTTCGTCAGCGCCTCGGTGACATCCGGCGGCGGCAGCGCGGACACCGCGCCGAGCGCGCGATGCGCGTGCGGCACGAGCCGGTGCGCGTGCACGAGCTCGATCCATTCCTTCCAGTCGACCTTTGCGTCTGCGCAGGTCCGCACGATTTCCAACTGGTGCGCGGAGGGCTCCCACACTGCGCACGCGAGCAGCAGATCGTGTGCCGCACGTGAGGCTTTCACGCGCGCGCTGCGTCTGCTATCACGCGCACGAGTTCGCCGATGCGCCCGGGATCGTCGCTCGGCGCCGCTCGAAAAACTCGAACGGTCGACATGAGGCTCGCAAGGCTCGCGAACTCCGCGGCGCGCATGGAATCGTCGAGCAGATAGTTCGCATAGCTGTTCGCTGCGAGCGCGACGAACCCATCGGCCGCTGATATCGGTGCGATCCACGGAGCGCGCGGATCGGCGGCGCGCGGCGCGAGGAGAAAAACGGCGCCGAGCGGCGCCGGCGTCTCGCGAAAGCTCCACCCCTGCCCGCTCAGCTGCAGCGCGCGCTTGTCCCATGTCGGCGTCAGCCGCGGCAGCGCTCCCCTGCTGCCGAGTAGAATATTTTCGGCGTCTTCCCACACACGCAGCCGGTCATAGGCCGGCATCGCCATCGCGCGGCCGGCGCGCTCGCGGATCGCGGTCATGTCGTCCGCCAGCACCGGGTAGCCCGCAGCGGCAAACGCGCCGGCGGTCGTGCTCTTTCCAGCATGCGCGGGGCCGCACAACGCGATCGCGAAATCGTCGACGACCACGCAGCTCGCGTGCAGGCATAGCACGCCCATCAGCCGCTGGGCAAATCCGAGCACCGGTCCGAGGAGGTATGTCTCTGTGTCCGGCAGCGTCGACGCGGGCGCCCAGCATCCATGGATCTCGCGTCCATCACGCGAGATGTGAAACTCCGTCGCGTCGGCGTAGCGCATGAGAAATCCGCTCGCCAGCTCGTACACGATCAGATTGTCGTCGGGCCGCGCCTCGTCCGCCGGCGTGCGATAGCGCACGGGGGCGCCGCTATGTGCGCCGGATGGAGCGGCCGGTGCTGCGCCGAGAAAGAGCGTGATATCCGGCGCGACCGTGGCCGGAGCTTCGGCCATCCCGGAGAGCCTGAGATTGGACCGTAGCGTCAGCCCGTAAACGGAGTAGTCGAAAATGTGTGATTGTCCTCGGACTTTTTGCCGTCGAGCCGCCGGAGTCGCTCGAGTGATACGACGCGCGATGCAAGATTCGACTGCTGAAATCTGACGGACTTCGATGCGCGCGCCAGCGGCGTCAGCACAGTGTTCCAAGCCCAGAAGTAGTCGTCGCACACGTGATTCGCGCGGAGATCGACCGAAAGCCGGTCTCCTGCGCGCACGTGAAGCGAGCGCTCAAGGGGGAAAAACGCCTGACCGTACAAACGGCGTTCGTCGAGCGGTGAATTCGAAATCCTGGCGCCAAATCCGAGGTCGCCATCGAACCAAAGGGCGAAACCATCCACTTCGCCTTCGCGCGCCAGCGACCACTCGGCATTTCCCGAAACAGTTGGCGCTTTGATAGTGGTGTAGTCCAGCGTGGCCCACTGTGCGCCCGGCGCAAGCAGGTCGCCCGCTCCGATGCGGCACTGATACCAGTCCGATCGAATTCGCGCGGCGACAGCCCGACGATCGATGCCGGCCGGTTTCTCGCCGATCGCGATGTGATCGCGGCGCCAGCCTGCCGGCGCTGCGCAGGGTGCGGCCCAAAGCGTGTCGCACCGCGGAATAAGCGCGGCGCCCGGCACGACCAGCCGCTCGCGCGCGTCCGCGATGCTCGGAATGTGATCGCCGAACAGCGGAAGCACACCGCGCAGATCGCTCAGGAGCACATCGCCGCGCTCGGGAAGCGTCACGCGCCGCGAGTCGTCGCTGATGAACGTGATGCGATCAGCGCAGGCGTTGTCGGCTGCGACCTGTGCTGCGAGTTCGACGACGGGATTCAATTCGATCGCGTAGACGTGTCGCGCGCCAGCCGCGCACGACGCGACCGCGAAATATCCGACGCCCGTTCCGATTTCTACGACAACACTTCCCGGACGAACCGCGCTCTTGATCGCACGGAGATATGCTGCCGTGCGCCCCGCATCCGCCAGCATGGCGTCGTAGTCTTGCGCGGAATACATGCGGACCGGGTGTGCCGCTGGTCGGAACGACCGCTCAGCTCGTCTTGGACATCGCGCCGTGTCCGCCGTCGGCGACGCTGCCAGAACTTCCGACGCTCTTCGTCAGCGTCGCGACGTCTCCGAACACGCGCAGCCTCGGCGTCGCGTATGTCTTGCGTGCAGCAACGGGCTGCGGCGGCACGTCTTTTTTTTCTTCGGTCATTGCGAACCTCCTTTCAACCATTGATCGAGGATCAGCACTCGCCACGTCGCGAGCACACGGTCGGTGGAGCCTCTTCGCAATGTATCCAGCGCGCGAGACGCGTCAACGAACTCGCACGTGCTATCCCCTAGCACGATCGAGCTAGCTCGATCGCGCGAACGCCACGCTGCGACCTGCCCATCAAAAAATCCGCGCAGCGGCGACTTCGGCCGCGTGGCAATCGAATCGGTCAACTCTCCCCTGAACGCGCGACGCAGCAGTTCTTTCTTTTGACACCACGGCACCGGTGGAATCGAATAAACGAACTCGATCACACGCGTATCGAGCAGCGGCCACACCATGTCGATCGCGACTCGCGTGTACGCGCGCTGTGCCGGCTCGAGTACGCTTTGCCATACGGGATTCGAGAGCCTGCTCACCGACTCCGGGCGCAGCGGGTGCGATTTCTCTCCGAGCGAGAACGCTGCGCGCAACCCGAGATGCGGGCGTCGCCCGCGCGACACGGCGAACGACAGCACGCGCCGAAACACATCTAGCGGCGGCAAGGTGCGAAGCATCGTAAGCAGTCCCGGCGGTTGGAACAGCGCGTCGCCGTCATCGCCAATAATTAATACAGCTGAGTCGGTCTCAATCCTGCGCAGCAACCGCGTCCACGATTGCCATTCGGGTTCGTCGAGCGGTTCGGGCGTGTGAAATCGCTTTGAATCGAGATGGACGAGCGGTGCGAGTTTGTCGTGAATGATCTCTTGCTGAATGTCGAGCCGCGACGCCGCACCAGCGGCGAGGGAGACTTCGTCGTCCGGCGCGAACGGCGCCATGTCGTGTGTCCAAGCGCGAAGCGCCACGTCCGGCGCCACGCGTCGCGCCGTCGCGGCGATGCTCGTGGAGTCCACTCCGCCGCTCAGCATGATCGCCGCGCTGTTCTCACGCAGTCGGTCGCGCACCGCGTCGCCGAGCACTTCGCGAAAGCGTTCGATGTACTCCTCGTCGCGCTTCAGCCGGAGCGGTTCGGGTACGGGGAACGACCAGTATCGGCGCGGCACTGTCACGCCGCTCTGCGCGCCGAAGCTCATGCGGTGCGCGGGCGCGAGGCGCCGCACGTCTGCGAATGTCGTCGTCTCGAGATCGTCGTTGAATCCCTGCTTCAAGAACGAGTCGATCGCCGGCCGGTGCAGCCGTCTCGTCGCGAGCGGATGCGCGAGCACCGATTCCAGCTCGTTGCTGCAGACGAACCGGTCGCCGAACTCCGCCCAATACAGCGGCCGCACGCCGAGCTGGTCGCGCGCGCAAAACAGAACGCGCTGAGCCGGATCCCAAAGCGCAAAACTGAAATCGCCGCGCAGCCGCTCGGTGGCGGTCTCCCGCCAGGCGCGCCACGCGTCGAGCACGAGATCGGTGTCGGTTGCATTCCGCGCTGTTCGAACGCCGGCTGCGCCCAGCGAATCGCGGAGCACTTCTTTCGCGTCGAGCCGCACATGGCCGGTGATCCACTCGCCGGATCGCGGATCGGCCACGCGCGTCGCGCGCACCGGGCCGTCGGCGCGCGAGACCTCGGCGACAAATCCAGTCACTGCGAGGTCACTCCCTCCCAAGTGTCGCGAGAACTTCGTAGCGCTGGTGGGGATCGTCGCCGGTTATCAGCATACCGCCACTTTCGACCCATGCGTGCGCATCGAGACTGCCGCGTCCCGCGAGGCGAGCGACTCCAATGGAAAGCCGCGCCTCGCACCCGGCCTGCAGCAGCAAACGCTCCGCGACGAGCGATTGCGCGAGGCAAGTGCTCCCTGGCAGCGACCTCGACGCGCGGATCACTGCGCGCCGCACTTTCTCCGGCCATTCCGCTGGCCGCGCAATTGCGTCCTGCACTACGCGGCTGGTTATGCCGCGAACGCGTGGAAATGCAAACAGAAAAAGTCCCATGCGCGCGACTGCCATCCAGCGAAGTGCGAGGACGGTGAGCCGGCGTTCATCGCGCGGCAGGCGCGCGAAATTACGGAGTCGAGTCGGGAACAAGGTCGAGCAGGGCGCGCTGGTGCAGCGAGTGCGCCAGCTCCATCAAATCGCGCAACGCGATCTCGCGCTCGACAGCAAACTCGGCCGCGAGTGTATCGGCGACGGAGGCGAGCGTCGCCGGCTGCTGCACGAGCTCCCAGATGCGCGCGCCCGACCCGTCGAGCCCGTAGTAGACACTGTCCGCGAGGCCCAGAATCACCGCCTCTCCCGACAGATTAGCCGACAGCTGGCCGCGACCGGCGACGACTCGTGTGGATGGCGTGAGCTTGGGAGATCCGGATTCGTCCATGCTCTGATTGTAGCTAAGTTTACGCCGTGCCGCCGAGTTGACCTGAGGCTTCCGATCAGCTAAGTTCAGTGGCTGTCAGGAAATAGTGGCTTTTTCCGATCGGGCGCCTGCCCGGCTGGGGCCACCCTCCTCCCGCGCTGGCAACCCGCGGGGGGCACTACGACCAAAGGAGGATTGCCGCATTGTCTCGTGAATACGAGGCGGTGTACATCTTCGATTCTGCTCTCGAAGACGCCGCCATAAATGACAAGATCGCCAAACACCACGCACTTCTGGGTTCGTCCCAGGAGATTAAGCTCGACCACTGGGGTCGTCGCCAACTCGCGTACAAGATCGGCTCGCGCGAAACCGGCTACTACCTGGTCGCCCGCTTCCACGCCGAATCGAAAACGCTTCCCGAGTTCGAGCGCGCGCTCAAGCTTGACAACGGCGTCGTTCGTTATCTGATCTCGGTGCACGAGCACGAGCTCGGCGCGCCGCCAATGACCGAAGAGCAGCTGGCCGCTCGCAAACAGGGAGATGATGACGATGACGATGAGGACTGACACCATGCGCCGGGCCAAGAAGTCGTGTCCGATCACCGAGGCGGGAATTCGCTTCGTTGATTACAAGGACGAACGCCTTCTCGCCCGGTTCATCACCGACAACGGCAAGATTCTTCCGAGCCGCCTCAGCGGCGTGGATGCCCGTCATCAGCGCCAGCTGGCCAAGGCCATCAAGAAGGCCCGCTATCTCGCGCTGCTGCCGTACACCCGCGGGGCTCAGACGTAAGCTGGATAGCATGAGCGACACAGCCTCCGAGCCGGGCACGGAAGCGCCCGAACTGGTTCGAGAGCGGGGCTGGTGGCGCGTCGTAGTCGCAACGCTGCTGTTCCTGTTCGTGACGGTCACGCCTGTTGTGCGGATCGTGCTGCCAATCGATCAGGCGATGGTGCTCATTGTTCCTGCCATCGCTGCGTGCGCGATCGCGGGATGGTGGGCCGGCGGGCGGATCGCTTCCGCGCTCGCGTGCGTTGCGGTGGCTGCGCTGGTGCTGGTGATGTTCACGAATGCCGGCGGATCGTTCGCGTTGCTCGCCTGCGGCTGGACGGTGCTGCTCTCGGCGACGTTTGCCGGGCTGGTGATTCTCACGCCGCAGGAAGCACGACGTTCGTTCTCGTCGCAGGCGTTCGCATCAATCGGCATTGCGCTCCTGATCGCCGGGGGCGCGACGCTCGCGACAAAGCAGGGCGCCGCGACGGTGAAGCAGATGGTGTCGGCCGAAGCCGCGAAGCGCAGCGAGAAGGCGCTGGGCGAGTGGCGGCAGACGACGCAGTCGAAGGAGTGGAACGACGTATTCGCGGGCAACCCGGACGCGAAGACGATCGCTTCCACGATGGAGTCGCAGCTGGAGGCCGCGCCCGAAGTGGCGACCTCGCTTTTTCCATCGATGCTCGCGCTCGAATCACTGATCGCGCTGGCCATCGCATGGGCTGTGTATCACCGGTTTGGACGCGAACGGCTGGGACCGCCACTCGCGGCGCTGAGAGATTTTCGATTCAGCGATCAGTTCGTGTGGGGTTTGGTTGTCGGACTGGCACTGGTCGTCGTGCCGGGGCTCGGATCGCTGAGCGTGCTGGGAGCGAATCTGCTCGTGTTCTTCGGCGCGCTGTACGCGTTGCGCGGCGTGGGTGTCGCGCTCTGGTTTTTGTCGCCGGGCCGCGTGCTGATGGGCTTTTTGATCGTGTTCGCGCTGGTGTTCGGACAACTTTTGGGCATACTCGCGGTGGGGCTTGGAGTCGGGGATACGTGGCTGAATTGGCGCGCCCGCGCCAAGCCGAAAACCTAACGATTGAGGATACGATGGAAGTCATTCTGCGGCAGGCGGTCGACAAGCTCGGACATCCGGGCGATATCGTGAAGGTCTCGGCGGGATATGCGCGCAACTTCCTGCTGCCGCGTGGCGTCGCGTACGAAGCGACCCCGGGCAACAAGAAGCGGATCGCGCAGGAGAAGGATCGTCTCGAGGCGGCGGAGAACGCCCGCATCGCGTCGGCGCAGGAATTCGCCGCGAAGCTCGAGCAGGTCTCGCTGACCTTCTCGGCGCGAGTCGGCGAGGAAGGCAAACTGTTCGGCTCGGTCACCCCGTCCGATATCGCGGAGCAGCTCAAAGCGCAGGGTCTGGATGTCGAGAAACGCATGATCGATCTGCACGAACCGATCCGCGCGCTCGGCGTTTACAAAGTTCCGATCAAGCTGCACGCTGATGTGAAGCCTGAGATCAAGGTCTGGGTCATCAAGGCGTAACGACAACGGCACAGCTGGTAGCTGACACCTGTAAGTTGACGGCAACGGCACAGCTGGTAGCTGACACCTGTAAGTTGATAGCTCTTAGACGGCACGCGGCTGGGGGAACGGTTCCCTTGGCC
>JANYIJ010000163.1 GCA_025362095.1 Gemmatimonadota bacterium
ATCTTCTCCCGCGCCGCGAGATCGCGGATGAGTTCTCCGCTCTTCACCGATTCTTTCGCGATGGCCGCCGCCTTTGCGTAGCCGATCTGCGGGGCAAGCGCGGTGGCGAGCGCAGCGGAGCGCTCGAGCCAGTACGCGCACTGTTCGACGTTCGCCTCGATGCCCCGCACACAGTTCTCGTCGAGCGCGCGCGCGGCGTTCATCAGAATGTGCATCGAGAAGAGCACGTTGTGCGCGATTACCGGCATCATCACGTTCAGTTCGAGCTGTCCGTGCTCGCTCGCGATCGCGACGGTCGTGTCGTTGCCCACGACCTGGAAGCACACTTGGTTCACCATCTCCGCGATCGACGGATTCACTTTCCCCGGCATGATCGAGGAACCGGGCTGCACCGCCGGCAGCACGATTTCATCGAGACCGGTTCGCGGGCCGCTCGCAAGCAGCCGCAGGTCACTGGAAATTTTCGAGAGATCGAGCGCGAGCGACCGGAGTGCCGCGCTGAACGATGCGACGTCGGTCATCGACTGCATGAGCTGGATGCGATCGCCCGTGCGCAGCTGCAATCCGGTCATCGCGCGCAGATGTCCCACCATTCGCGCGGGGTATTCCGGCTGAACATTCACTCCGGTGCCCACCGCGCTTCCGCCAATTCCCAGATCGCGCAAATACTCGGCCGCATCGCCCAGTCTGCGCACCGCGCGCTCGATCGTTCCCGACCACGCTGCGAACTCCTGCCCGAGCCGGATCGGCATCGCGTCTTGCAGGTGCGTGCGCCCGGCCTTGAGCACAGAATCGAATTGCTCACCTTTCGACGCGAGCGAACTGCGCAGCGTGGTGAGCGACGACGCGAGCGGCGCGAGCTCCGAAAGAATCGCGAGTCGAATAGATGTGGGGATCACGTCGTTGGTCGACTGCGCCATGTTTACATGATCGTTCGGATGCACCGGTGCGTACGCGCCGCGCGCCGCGCCGAGCAGCTCGTTCGCGCGGTTCGCGAGCACTTCGTTCGCGTTCATGTTGTGCGACGTGCCGGCGCCCGCCTGATACACGTCCACCACGAACTGGTCGCGGTGCGCGCCGCCGAGGATCTCGTCGCAGGCCTCGACGATCGCGTCGGAGAGCCGCGGCTCGAGGCGTCCGGTGTCCTTGTGCGTGAGCGCCGCCGCGCGCTTGATGCGCACGACGGCGTCCACGAAGGCGGGAAGCGGGCGGAGCCCGCTGATCGGAAAGTTTTTCACGGCGCGCAGCGTCTGCACGCCGTACAATGCGTCCGCCGGCACCTCGAGCGCGCCGAGCGGATCGCGCTCGGTGCGGGTGGCGGGCTTAGCGCTCATTACGGAGAAACTGGCGTAGGCACTTCGAACGTCGAGATGATGTTCATATACGTCGTCCGCGATGTTTGCCCGAACACGAGGTTCGTGCGGAGGCGCTGCGCCTTCATGACGAACGGCACACTTGAAGCGAGAAGCCCGGCCATCTGGGAAGTCTGCACCGTTCCCTGACCGTCGTCGTGGAAATCGCAGAAGACCTGGGTATTCAGCGCGGTGCCGCCGCCCTTGTTGAATATCAGCGAGATGTACATCGCCGCGTTGTTGTCATTTGCGGCCGTCCAGTTGATGAGCATCGGCGTGTTCACGGGCGGCAGCACGGGCCGCGTGATGCTGAACGGTTCCGCTGTTTTTCCCTTGCCCTGCATGGCCGGGAATCCCGCAATGTCACCCGCGACGTTGAGCCACACCGAGTCGCCGGGATTGAACGGCATGCCGGAAACGTGCTTTGACGTATACACCTGGTTTCCGCTGGGCGCCTTGTAGAGCGAATCCGTGTCGGCTGAGACCGCGGCAATCATGTACGCGCCGGCGCCGAGCTGCAGCGCCGTGTTCGAGCCCACCGCTGTCGAGTCGTACGCCGCGGTGATGCAGGTGTCGGAGGTCAGCGTGGAGAATGAGAACGTCGCCGATCCGACCGAATAGAAGTTCACCCGCGGCGACGTCGTGTAGCCGGCGCCCTTCGTGCGCGCGTTCATGAGCACGATCGAGATGGGCGTTCCCGTTGAGGCGCCGGAACCGGTGAGGCTGTCGCAGGAGGCGATGACCGCGATCATGCCGAGAACGATGATGGGAGACGAGCGACGCAGCATGGGAGGTTCCAGTCGAGTGGGAAGCTGTATTTCAGGCGCGCGGACGCAACGATGAGAATAAAAAGCCAAGACAGACAACGGCGCCGAGCATCGCGACACCCAGTCCTGCCACGTTATACCCGTGAAGCATGCCAAATGCCACGCGCCGGGCATCATCGACCCGCAGGGCGTCGATTGGACCGCCAATTTCCGCCCGCAACCGTGCGAGTCTCGGAGTGATCGTGAACTGGGAAATGCCGCACGCGATCGCGGTCACTACGGCAGCGGCCGCAACCCGCCGGTCCGCCTTCCCCGACCGGCTATCGCGTGCCAGTGCGGCTACGAGAATGCTGATAACCATCCCCAAGATGAACACCGTCGGAAGAACGCGACCAACCATCGCGCCGGCCATGGTTCGCGACGGCAGCACCTCGAACGCGCCGGGCGCCACCACCGCGACCGTGATCAGCGCCGCGCCGATCCACGCCGCAAGGAGCAGCGCCGACGCTTGCGCGCGCAGTGCGGGGCTCATCGCCGCGCGATCCGCGCCACGCCAGTGAGGAACGGATTCGAGCGGAGTTCCTCGCCGATCGTGGTGTCCGGCCCGTGACCGGAAAAGACCTGAGTTTCGGGTGGCAGCGACGAAAGCCGCTCGAGCGACCGCTCGAGGTGCGCCGGGTTCGACATCGGCAAATCGGTCCGGCCGATGGAGCCGGCGAACAGTACGTCGCCGCTGAAGAGCATGCCGTGACCGTGAAACGCCACGTGACCCGGGGCATGGCCCGGCAGGTGAAGCACGTCGAATCGCAGGGCGCCGAGCTCGAGCACGTCGCCCTCGGCGAGTTCACGATCTGGCGCCGGCGGTTGCTCAAACGGCACTCCGTACGTGGCGGCCTGCTGCGCGCCGCGATCGAATAGCGGGCGATCGAGCGGGTGTAGATAAACCGGCACCTGCCAGGCGCGAAGCACTTCGGCAATTCCGCCGATGTGGTCGAGGTGTGCGTGCGTCAGCCAGATCGCCTTTAGCTTCGCTCCGGCGGACTTCACTTCGCGAACCAGACGCTCTCCTTCGTCACCGGGATCTACGAGCACCGCGTGGCCCGTTTCTTCCTCCACGAGGAGATGCGTGTTCTCCGCGAACGGGCCGACGGTGACCGAGGAAACGATCATCCGGCTTTTCGCATGAGCATGGGCATCGGCGCCGGCGCCGCGTGTCCGTTCTTTCGCGCGGTGAGATACTTCTCGACCGCGATCGCAGCGGTCGTGGCATCACCGACGGCGGTGGTGACCTGCCGCGTGAGCTGAACGCGCACATCGCCCGCCGCGAAGAGTCCCGGAATAGAAGTCTGCATGTTCGCATCGGTGAGCAGGTAGCCCGCCGCGTCGTGCTCGACGTGACCCTCGATCACGCCGGTGTTCGGCGTGAAGCCCACAAAAATGAAAATGCCCGTCGACGGGAGGTCTCGCCGCGCGCCGGTTTTCACATTGCGAATCGAGGCGTGCGTCATGAGACCGCCTTCGCCCTCGCCTTCGATCTTCTCGACGACGGTATCCCAGATCACGTCGATCTTCGGATTCGCGAACAGGCGCTGCTGCACGATCTTCGAAGCGCGGAATTCATCGCGACGGTGGACCAGCCAGACTTTCTCCGCGTATCGCGTGAGGAAATCCGCCTCTTCACACGCGGCGTCGCCGCCGCCGACCACCATGATCGTGTGGCCCTTGAAGAAGGCGCCGTCGCAGATCGCGCAGTACGAAACACCCTTGCCCGCGTACTCGATCTCGCCCGGCACCTCCAGCTTCACGGGCGTGCCGCCCGCGGTGACGATGACGGCCGGCGAGCGGAACACATCACCGTTCTCGATTATCGTCTCAAAGGTGCCGTCCGCGAGCTTGCGCACGATCTCCACGCGCACGGAGGTGCGGATCTCGGCGCCGAACTTCACGGCATGCGAATTGAATTTGTCGGCCAGTTCCCAGCCCAGAATATGTTCGAAGCCGATGTAGTCCTCGATGACTTCGGTGTTGAGCAGCTCACCGCCGGGCAGCCCCTGCTCGAGCACCACGGTCTTGAGCATCGACCGCCCCGCGTACATCCCCGCGCACATCCCCGCCGGTCCGGCGCCGATGATCACGACATCGTACTCAAAACTCGCCACGTCTATTTCCTCTCATAGTTGACTGCAATTTCGCATAGTTGCTGAGGCGGGGCAATGAACTGCCCGCTATTGGCTAACCGCCGTAAGTGATAAGCTGTAAGACAACGGCGACGTGACGGTCTGTGTGCAAGACCATCACGTCGCCTTTTTCTTACAGCTTAGGACTTACCGCCGTCAGCTAACAGCGAGTACTCCCAGCGCTCCGTGACAGTGCGAAACCGTCCCGACAAGCAGTCTCCCAGCTCCGGACTCAACGCTTTCCACAAGCATCCGTTCCGAATCCAGCACGGACCTCACATCGATCATCCCCACCCCGTACGCCCGATGCGTGCAGTGGAATATCGCCGGCCCGTCAAGCCGCTCGCCGCTCGCTCGCGCCGCATCCACATGCGCGCGCACCGACGGCGGCAAACTCCAGTCGCGTATTTCCTTCGTGTGCGGACAAATCCGCGGCTCGATGCAGTTTACGGGGCACATCCACTCGGCGAAGCTCACATACCGTGTCGACTCGCCCCCCTCTTTTTGCCAGGGCACGCCGCTCATCGCGCCGGGCATCTCGATCGTCACACGGCGCGACGGCCATCGCTCGCGAGCGCGCTGCTCAAGCCACTGAAAGAGCAGATGCGGCATCAGCGGCGACGGCACGATCGCGTCGTCCGCGCCCGGTGCGCCGCCGAGGAAGCCTGCGAAGAATTCGTCCCACTCGGAAACGGCGAGATCGACATCCGCCGCGTGCTCGCGCCCGACCGCGCACTCCTCGTCGTGATCCACAACGACCAGCCGGCCGAACGTCAGCGCTCCCCGCTCGCGCGCCCGCCGCAGCTGACGAACGTAGTAACTGCCGTAGCATCCGCCGCCGACCACAATGATCGAGCCGTAGCGCTGCGCCGGATCGGGCGTGAAGTCGATCGCCGGGTCGTTAGCGGGCGTCATGGCGGCCGCCGTCGACGAACAGCGTTTCGCCGGTGACGTACGTCGCGCCGATGAGATAACGAATCGCGCCGATCACGTCGTCGGGCGTGCCTATGCGAACGAGCGGCGTTTCCTTCGAGTAGCGCTCGCGCTCCGCGTCGGGCCATCCCTCGGGCGCGAGCACCGCTCCCGGCGCGACCGCGTTCACGCGCACCCGTGGCGCGAGCGCACCCGCGAGCAAATGCGTCATCGCGGAGATGCCCGCCTTGCTCACGCCGTGTGGCACGAACGCCGGCCACGATTCAAATCCCATGTGATCCGCGATGTTCACGATCACGCCGCCGCGTTCGCCCATCGCGCGCGCCGCGGCGATTGCCAGAAAGAACGGCGCGCGGAGGTTCAGCGCGAGCACTTCGTCCCACTGCGCGGGCGTGACCGTCTCGAGCGGAGTGCGCATCATCGACGCGGCCGAATTCACGAGAATATCGAGGCGGCCAGCCGCGCTCGCGACGTCTCCCGCGAGAGTCGCGGCTGCGGTGGCGTCACGCAGATCGGCGCGGAAGAGCGACGCGGTGCCGCCTTCTTTCTCAATTGCATTCACCGTGGCTCGAGCGGGTTCCGCGGACTCGTGATAGTGGACCGCGACGTGTGCGCCGTCCGCTCCGAGCGCGATGGCGATTGCGCGACCCACTCGCTGCCCGGCGCCGGTCACCAGCGCCACGCGCCCTTCGAGCGCGCTCACGCCAGAGCGGCGGCTCGCCGCCTCTCCACCCGCGCGTCCTGTGCGTCGAGCCATTCTGCGGGAACCTGCATCCCACCGAGCACGCGAGGTCCGGTGGTGGC
>JANYIJ010000047.1 GCA_025362095.1 Gemmatimonadota bacterium
CATCTGATGAACCCGCGGGCAGCAGCATCACGGCCAGGATCGCGCAGCTGAGCAGACAGGCGAGTGTCCACCTCCTCGGCGACATCTTCATGGGCGCCTCCGAGCGGCGAGGGATCCGAAGAGCAGGGCCCACGCGATGAACACCGTGGCCTCGAGCGGCGACGGGCTCGCAGATTTCGGCGATGAGGCAATCACGCGCGCATGCCACTCGCGAATCAGCGAGTCTGGCGTGATGCCCGCAGTCGCTGCCAGGACCTGCAGCGTTGTCCCCTGTGCCCGCAGCATCCGCGAGTAGGCGTCGCGTCCACCGCGCTGAAATGCGAGGCTCATCAAAGTTGATCGCGTGCCGAATGTGAGCGGAATCGGAATCGACCGGCTCCGCGCGAGCCGCTCGCAGCTTGCGTTCACTTTTTGATCGAGACACTTCATGCGCTCAGCGAGCACGGAGTCCGCATCCTTAGGCGGCATCCACGTCGCCACGAGAATTCTCCATCCATCCGGCGTATACCACTCGTTGAGCGGGTCGTGCACGACGACCAGCGCGAGCGCCGATTCGCACGCGGGCACCGAGCCCACGTAACAGGTTCGCGCAATCGATGCCTTCGAGCTGGCCATGTCGATGGCGGCGTCCTCCCACTGCTCGGGATTCGTCGGCCTCGCCGGGACCCACTCGCCGCCCCAGCCGACGACGCTGGACGGCACACGACTCGTTGCCATCGTTCCGAGCAGATCGAGGATGGCCTCTTCGAGTTTGCCCTGCGTGATGGGAGCGCGCACGAGCGTTGAGCGACCACCGCCGTTCGCGATCTCGAGGTTTACCATGTTGACGCGCAGGATCTCCCCGTATCGCGAATTCGAGCGCGTCACGAGAATGGGGGTCTCCCGCGCCACACGCGGGAGTTCGTCGCCCAGCACGCTATCGGCCACGGCGAGCGCGCGTTTTCCGGCCACGCGCAGCTCTGCCGTGACATCATCTCCCACGTTCGAGCGGAGAAACCGGAACTTGAGATCTCCCACCATGATCGAATCGGCGGGCATCTCGTGCGAGCGCATCTGGTGCAGCTCGGCGAGCGAATCCTTGAGCCACTCGGCACGGCGCGACGAGGCGAGCAATCGCTCGCGGAGCCGGTCCACCGACTGCGCGGAACCCGCGCGCGGCGCGAATGCTACCGCTGTGAGCGTGGCGCAGAACAGCAAACGCCGCGAGCGCCGCGCGAACTCACACATCGATCAGCATCCAGCGCGCGTTGAATATCGAGAACGGACCCGGCCACGTGGTGATGACGTTCCAGACCTTGCCGATCACGTTTTCGAATCCGAGCATCGACGCGGCGAGCGCCAGCAATAGAACGACGAAGAAGGAAATCACCGCCACGCGGACGGCGTGCTTTCCCGCTACATACTGCAGCATGAAGCCGGCCGCGTAGGCTACCAGCGTCGCGGTCAAGAAGCGCAGTGCCACGCCGCCCGGATACGCATGAAGCGTCAGAGGAATTGCGCTCGTCGTTGTGGCGATGACGCCGCCGATCCACACCGCAAACGTCGGCAACAGGACGAGTGTCGCGCCCGCGAGAAAGCGCAGGCGCACAAACTCCGGCCACGGAACCGGCAGCGAGAGCGGACCGACGTGCCGCAGTGACATATCAACGATGTACGGCCGCCACGCGAGTGCGAACGCCGTGAACAGCGACAGCGATCCGAAAAACATGCCGGCAAATCCAACGACGCCGAGCACATTCGTAATCGAGTAGCCGTCGACGACCTCATATCCCACACGCAGAATCAGCGTCGGCACGATGAACGCGCCGACCACGCAGAACATCAGCTCGGCGCGCGACCACTTCCACTGGGTGTACAGCACCTGTTTGAACATCAGTTGTCCTCCCCGGTCATGCCCACCGGCGTTCGTGCGGAACGCAGCAGTTCGACGAAGCTCTCTTCGAGATCGAGATCGATCACTTCGCGCAATTCGCTCTCAGCGGCCACGAAATACTCCTTCATTGCGGGCTGCCATCCGCGCACGACCCACTCTTCCTCGCGGCCCGCGCTCACACCGCGCGAGAGGAGGGTGAAGGGAAGCGCGCCGCGCTCGACTGGCGCCTTCGACACGCGCAGCCGCTTGATGCCGCCCCGAAACGCCGCCATCGGCATCTCTGCGAGCAAACGACCGTCATCCATAATGCCGACGTGATCGCAGATGCGTTCCTGTTCGTGAATGAGGTGGCTCGAGATCAGCACGGTGGCGCCGCGCGACGACACGTACTCGAGCAGCGCGGCGAGCACATCGCGACGAACCACTGGATCGAGTCCATCTGTGGGCTCATCGAGTACGAGGAGATCCGGATTGTGCGCAAGCGCGAGGAGCATCATCAGTTTGCCCGCCTCGCCCTTGGAGAGGCGGTCCACCGTCTGCTCCGCGCGCAACGCGAACTCGCGGCGCAGTTGCTCGGCGCGCGCGCTGTCCCAGTCAGGATAGAACGCGGCGTGATATCGAATCGTCTCGTCCACCGTGAGCTGCGGATACAGATGGAGCCGCTCCGGCACGTAACCGATTTTCGCGAGCGCTTTGTGCACGCCTGCGGGAACGTCGTGTCCGAGGAGATTGATCGTTCCGTAATCGGCCGGGAGCATGCCGAGCATCAGTCGCAGCGACGTAGTTTTGCCTGAGCCGTTCGGTCCGAGAAATCCGTACACGCAGCCGCTCGGCACGGTCATCGCGAGGTCGCGAATCGCGAACTCTTTGCCGGCGCGATACGAGAGGTTTCGTACGATGATGGCGTCGCTCATCGTCCGCCCTCGAGTTCGCCATTGAGCGCTTTCTTGATGTCTTCTTTTTGAATGCCGAGCCGCGCGGCATCTTCCATGAGGCCGCGCACGAGGCGCTTGGCCGCGGCGGCGCGCTCGCGCGCGCGGGAATCGGCGGGCATGTCGAGAATGAACGTTCCAGCACCTTGGCGCATTTCCACGAGTTTCTCCTGTTCGAGCTCGCGATAGGCTTGCACGACCGTGGCGGGGTTCACGCGCAGGCGGGTGGCGAGCGCGCGCACAGAGGGGAGACCGTCTCCCTTTGTGAGCTCGCCGGCGGCAACGGCCACGCGTACGCGCTCTGCGATCTGCGCGTAGATGGGCGTGGGACTTCGGGGGTCGATGCGTTCGAACATGTGCAGTGCTCAATGTATCAGTGTGCTGATACAGTAGGTGAGCGAGAGGTACGAGTCAAGAGGGAACGGCGGGTTAATCCGTTTCTTGTTGGTTGGTTAACCGAAGTGACTTCTGTTTACCACCAACGAGAAACGATTTAACTCGCGGTTCAGGCGGCCCGTAAAACGTCCACGGGGTTGGCTTTCGTCGCGCGCAGCGCCGGCACCAGGCACGCCAGCATCGTCACCAAGAGCAGCGTCGTCTCTCCGGCGATTAGCGCCTGTACGTCCACCGGGTAAACACCCCACATCTTGTTCCAGAGCAAGAATCCGGCCCACATTCCGAGTCCCGCGCCCCCTGCTGTACCGCCGAGCGCCATGATCAGCGCTTCGCGCATCACCAGCGTGAGAACGTCTTGCTGTCGCGCGCCGAGCGCGATGCGAACGGCGAATTCGCGATTGCGCTGCCCTGCGATGTAGGAGATGACGCTGAAGAGTCCGGCGGCCCCGAGCACGAGCGAGGCGACGCCGAGCAGCACGAACAGGAGCGAAAGGAATCGCTCGTTGTTCACGCCGTCGAAGTACCCCTGCAGCCACGGCGTCACATGCCAGACGGCATGCGGCGGCAAGCTCACGCGCAGCGTCTTCCACGTCGCGAGTTCGATCCCCGTCGCGCCGCGTTCTGGAAGAATGATTATCTCGCCGAGATCCTTGCGACTACTCGCCAGCATCGCGAATACCTGCGATGACGTGTCGGGCCCTACCTCGGGAAACGAGTTGAACCCGAGTTGTTGATTGCGAACGACGCCAACGATCGGCAGCCACGGCTTGTCCGACGCGAGATCGCCGAGTTTGAGCATCCGGCCCACGGCTCGCTCGTGCGGATACAGCTGATGCGCAGTGCGTTCATCGAGAATGATCGCGCCGGTGGCATCGTCCCCTTCGATGAAATCTCGACCGTCCGCCATCGCTATGCCGAGCGTCGAGAACAATCCCGCGCTCGTGGCATGGCAAAAGTTGGGCACGTATCCCGGCGCGCCGCCCTCGATCGTGCGGTCGGAGGTGATGACGCCGTTTTTCAGCGAACAGCCCGTGTACTTCGCGGCGCTCCGCACGCCTGGAAGCGCCTTAATTCGAGCGAGAATCTCAGTAATACCGCGGGCCAACGTTGTATCAGCGAGCGTGTCCTTGTTGATCGTGTACTGGGTGCCGTTGAAATAGTAGTTCGGATACGACGCGTCGGCGTGGATCAGATTTCGCGCATTGTACCCAAAATCGTATGCCGCCATACGGGTGGCCGACTTCACCATCAGGCTCGCGCCCATCACGAGTGTCATCGCGAGTGCGAGCTCGGCCATCACGAGCCAGCGAAAGCGGGTGCCGGCGCTGCCGATTGCACCGCCGCTGCTCTCCTTCAACGGGCCCATCGGATCTGTGCGGCTGGCCCGCCATGCTGGAAAGCCGCCGGCGATTGCAATCGACACCAGCACGGCCAATGCGCTCAGCGCGAAGACACGCGCACTCCACTGCGGCTGCGCAAATCCCTGCCAGTGCAGCTGCACGGGCGTTGCGCGAGTGATGACGCCCACCGCCCAGGTCGCGATCACCGCTCCGGCCACGCACCCTAGCACCGCCAAAACGCCGACTTCTACGATCACTTCGCGAGCGACCTCCACGCGATTTGCTCCCAGCGCGAGGCGCAGCGCGTAGTCGCGCGAGCGCACCATCCCGCGCGCGAGCATCAACGCCGCGACATTTGCGCATGCGATCAACAGCACGCAAATCGCTGCTCCGATCATTGCCCGGTGATAGTCCTCGAGCTCAAGCGGATTGGGCCGCAGAGAAAGCAGCTGCGACGAGAATGGACGCTCGCCCGGCTTTCGGTAGAGCTGCGTCCAGCGCTTGAAAATCGCATTTAATTGCGATTGCACCACAACCGTGTCGGCCGTTCCGCCTTCAATCCGTATCATTGGCGTGCCGGTGTTCGTCGCATCCGGCGCTGGGTCGGGGATCCAGATATCCTGTCCGAATCCGACGCGAAACTCCGCGCGGGGTGGCATCACGCCGATGATGTTGTACCGGCTGTCGCCGACGGCGAGCCACGCATTGTCGAGGCGCGCGCGGTTGTTGAACCGACGCCGCCAGAGCGCATCACTGACGACCGCTACGTTCTTTCCCGGGAGATCCGCGGAGGTGGGAAGCCGGCCGATGCGCGGACGCGCGCCGAGCACATCGAAGAAGCGCTCGCGAGTGTAAAGGATTCCCTGCCGCTCACCACCGTCGTTGAATTCGACGTTCGTGTAGTCGAATCGCGAACTTGAACGACCGCTGAGTCCGGTCAGACTCGCGATGGCTTCGTCGAGGTCGTGTCTCGTAGGATAGGGCTGACCCCAGAGGCGCGTACTGATGAGATAGAGTTGGTTGACGCTCCGGTAGGGCGATTCTGGATGCCGCATCGAGTCGATCAACGCGAACACGGAAGTGGAGAGCCCGAGCGCCGCGCCGAGCGAAAGCGTTGCGATCGCAACGAAGCCGGGTGCGCGGCGCAGGGATCGCGATGCGCTGCGCGCCGTGATTGGCAGCGCACGGAACTCGCGAACGATCGCGTCGAGCAATTCGCGCATGCGATTCATCATGTGTCTTTCACGCGGTCTCGAACCGTGGCCATTCTGCGAAAATTCCGGTGTATCGGTGCGCTGATACAGTGTCACCATGCGCTCCCGGCGTCAAGAACAAGAACGCCGCAGGTCTACGCGGGTAGTCGCGTAACCTGCGAAACCTGCGAAAACCTGCGTCTACCTGCGGCAAGTCCTTCTTTTG
>JANYIJ010000051.1 GCA_025362095.1 Gemmatimonadota bacterium
ACCGGGTATAATTCACAGTTATGCTGTCGTTTTCAACCCAGTCGCTAAATGTCGCGGCGATTCAGGTCAAAGGCAGTTTAGACCGCGACGATCAGGTCTGGATTGAAGGCGATGTGCGTCCCGTAGAGAGCGTCCATGTCACCGGACGCCTCTCCACGGCTGGGGCTGGGCGGTTCTACTTCAATGGCAAGTTTACGGGTGCCACTGTTGGAGAATGCCGTCGTTGCCTGGTAGAAGTGAAGACCGACGTTGGCGGTGACGCCAATCTCATCTTTGCCGATACCGAAGCAGAAGAAGAAGGAGGCGAAGATCCCGACGTTTTCCCACTGGGCCGAGGGCGCAGCGGGGCGGAAGTCGATCTGCGTCCCGCGTTGCGTGAACAGTGGCTACTCGAAGCTCCCGCGTTCGTTCTGTGCCGCCCCGACTGCAAGGGGTTGTGTCCGACGTGCGGTGCGAACCTGAACCTCGGCGCCTGCAGCTGCGCCCAGAATACCAAAGAGTGAACAATGGCCGTACCGAAGCGACGTACATCCAAGCGTAAGAAGCGTGCTCGCAACACGCACAACAAAGCGGCGACGACCGCCATTCAGAAGTGCCCGAAATGCGGTGCACAGAAGCGTCCGCATCACGTGTGCGCTGAGTGCGGCTTTTACGGGGGCAAACTGCGGGTAGCGGCAAAGGAAGCCTGACCTTGGCTCGCATCGCGCTCGACGCGATGGGAGGAGATCGCGCGCCCGCGGCCACTGTCGCGGGCGCGTTGCTCGCTCTTGGCGACTTCGGATCGAAACATGTGATCCAGCTCGTGGGGCGGGAGGAGGTCATCCGCGCGGAACTCCAGCGGCAGCTCGCAGGAGAATTCGCAGGTCACGCCGCTGATGCTGCGCGACTCGAAATCGTGCACGCGCCCGACGTCGTCGAGATGAACGACAAACCGACGGTCGCGATTCGCGGCAAGCCAAAGAGCTCGATGGTCGTCGGACTGCGCATGCAGGCCGACGGTCTCTCCGACGCGTTCGTCTCCGCGGGCAACACGGGCGCGCAGATGGCCGCGTCGATTTTCATTTTCCGCCTGCACGACGGCCTCACGCGTCCCGCGATTCCGACGCTGTTCCCAACCGCGCGCATTCCGATTGTCGTGCTCGACTCGGGTGCGAACGTCGACTGCTCCGCCGATGAGCTTGTGCAATTTGCGCGTCTCGGCTGCGTGTACGCCGAGGACGTCCTCGGCCGCAAGAATCCCTGCGTCGGGCTTCTTTCGATTGGCGAAGAAGCCGAGAAGGGGAACGCCGTGGTGAAAGAAGCGAACGCGCTGCTGATGGCGGCTGGTCTGAACTTTCAGGGCAACGTCGAAGGGCGCGACCTTCCGCTCGGCGCGAGCGAACGCGGCCCCGTTGACGTCGTCGTCTGCGATGGGTTCGTGGGCAACGTGCTGCTCAAGTTCTACGAGTCCGTCGCGCCGATGATCGTGAAGCTGATCGGTGAGAAAGGCGTGGCCAGCGAGGTGCTTGCGAGCGCAGTGGAAACGCTCGACTACGCCACCACCGGCGGCGCGCCGCTCCTCGGCGTGAAAGGCGTGAGCATCATCGCGCATGGGAAATCCTCCGCGACAGCCATTCGAAATGCGCTGCACGTCGCGGCGCGCACGTTCGAGGCCGGAATGAGCGCGCACATCGGCCAGCGGCTCGCTCAGCGCGCGGCGGCGCAGCAGGTCGTCGCGTGAAGCGTCCGTTCGCAATGATCAGCGGGACTGGGTACGCCGTCCCGAAGCGACTCTTCAAGAATGAAGAGTTTCCGTCGATCGGCATCGACACAAGCGACGAATGGATTCGCGATCGTACGGGAATCCGCCAGCGCTACATCGCAGGTCCCGGCGAAACGCTGACGTCCATTTCCGCCGAAGCCGCGCACAAAGCCATGATATCGGCGGGCGTAACGGCCGCCGAGCTCGATATGATTATCGTCGGCACCTGCTCGCCCGACCGCCTCCTGCCGTCGGCGGCAACCGACCTGCAGGCCGCGCTCGGCGCCACGCGCGCAGTCGCGTTCGACGTGGGCGCGGCGTGCAGCGGATGGTTGTATGGCATGCAGGTCGCCGAGGGAATGATGGCGACCGGAAGCGCCGAGACGATTCTCGTCGTCGGCGCAGAACTGCTCAGCCGCATCGTCAACTGGAAGGATCGCAACACCTGCGTGCTGTTCGGTGACGGCGCCGGTGCGACGATCGTAAGACGCAGCACCAAGCAGCGCGGCATTCTCTCGTGCTACATGCGCAGTGACGGCACGCTCGCGAACCTCCTGTACCGCCCCAAGGGCGGCGCAGCAGAACCGATGACGGCGGAGATTCTCGCCGAGGGTTCGCACTACGTGCACATGCAGGGACGCGAAGTGTTCAAGAACGCCGTGCGCTCGATGGCGGACGCGTGCGATCGCGCGCTCGATGGCGCGAAGCTCGCCGCGGGCGACGTCGATCTGCTGATCCCGCATCAGGCAAATGTGCGAATCATCGAGGCGACCGCGAAGCACGCGAACGTCTCGATGGACAAGGTTTTCGTGAACGTCGATCGCTTCGGCAATACCTCCGCAGCGTCGATTCCCATCGCGCTCAACGAAGCCATCGCACAGGGCCGTGTGAAAGAAGGCACCATCGTAATGTTCGTCGCCTTCGGCGCGGGTTTTACGTGGGGCAGTATGGTAGAGCGGTTTTGATGATCGACCGAAGACCGAAGTCCGAAGGCCGATAGCCCTCCACCGCGTGGAAATCCTCCTCTTGTGCCCCGGCCAGGGCAGCCAAAAGCCCGGCATGTGCAAGGACGTCGCCGAGGCCTTTCCAGCCGCGCGCGACGCGTGGAATCGCGCAGACTCGGCTCTCGGCACAAAGCTCAGCACCCTCGCTTTCGAAGGCCCCGCCGACGAGCTCACGCAAACCCACAACGCCCAGCCCGCGCTGCTGACCCACGGCGCCGCAGTCTGGGCGGTGACCAAAGAAAAACTCGCGCCTCACGTCAAAGCCGCCGCCGGCCACTCGCTCGGCGAGATCACCGCCTACCACGCCGCAGGCTCGCTCTCGCTCGAAGACGCGGTGCGACTCGTGCGCAAGCGCGGCGAGCTCATGTTCGAAACCGGCACGAACCGCCCCGGGGCGATGGCAGCAATTCTCGGCGAGCTCCAGCGGTCGATCGAAGATATTTGCAAAGAGGCGAGCGCTGCCGGTGAGGTAGTCCCCGCGAATTACAACGCGCTCGAGCAGGTCGTCGTGTCGGGTGAAATCGCCGGAGTGGAAAAAGCGATGGAACTCGCGAAAGCCGCCGGCGCCAAGCGGGCGATCAAACTCGGCGTGAGCGGCGCGTTCCACTCGCCCCTGATGCAGCCTGCAGCAGACGGCCTCAAATCAGCGCTCGCGTCCGCGAACTTCGCCGCACCGCACTGGCCGGTGTACTGCAACGTCTCCGCGAAGCCCGTCACTGCACCGGATGAAGCGCGCGCCCTGCTTCTCACCCAGCTCACGAGTCCCGTGCGCTGGGTGCAGATCATCCATACAATGGCCGCGGCGCATCCCGGCGCGACGTTCGTTGAGATGGGTCCGGGCAACGTGCTCACCGGCCTGCTCAAACGGCTGGCCCCGAACAATCCGGCGCTGACCTGCGGCACCGTCGCCGACGTCAACGCACTTCTCGAGCGGGTGTCACAGTGAAAATCGAACTGACCGGCAAGACCGCCCTCGTGACGGGAAGCACGCGCGGTATCGGCCGCGCGATCGCCGACACGCTCGCGTCGTGCGGCGCGAAAGTCGCGATCGTCGGCCGCGATAAAGCGAAGGCCGATGCGATCGCCGCCGAGATCGCAGGCGCGCGCGGCTTCGCCTGCGACGTGGCATCGCCTCCCGATGTTCTCAAGCTCGTCGACGACGTCGAGAAAGAATTCGGCGCGCTGGATATTCTCGTGAACAACGCCGGCATCACAAAGGACAACCTGATGCTGCGCATCAAGGACGAGGACTGGGACGCCGTTCTCGATTCCAACCTTCGCTCGGCATTCCTCGCCACGCGGGCCGCCAGCCGCGGGATGATGAAACGACGCTGGGGCCGCATCGTGAACATCTCCAGCGTCGTGGGCCTGATGGGCAACAAAGGCCAGACGAACTACGCAGCGAGCAAGGCCGGGTTGATCGGACTTACGAAGTCCGTGGCCAAGGAATTGGCGTCGCGAAACATCCTCTGTAACGCGATCGCGCCCGGTTTTATCGAGACGGACATGACCGGCGCGCTGGCCGAGGAAGCCCGCGCAGCCCTGATGGCTCAGATCCCGCTGGCGAGGCTGGGTGCGCCTGCGGATATCGCTTGGACAACCGCCTTTTTATGCTCCGAATACGCCTCGTATATCACCGGTCAGGTACTGGTGGTGGACGGGGGCTTGGTGATGTGACGAATACGCACTCCGCCACTTATATTTCCGAAGGTCGAATTACCCCCTACGCATCGAGGATTTGAGTCATGGCTGATCATTCAGCGAAGGTCAAGGATATCATCGAGAAGGAACTCGGTGTCGAGCGCGAAAAGCTGACGCCCGAGGCGAGCTTCATCGAGGATCTTGGCGCGGACAGCCTCGACATCGTCGAGCTGGTCATGGAGTTCGAGAAGGAGTTCAACATCGACATCCCCGACGAAGACGCCGAGAAGCTTCGGACCGTCGGCGACGCGATCAAGTATCTGGATTCGAAGATCGGCGCCTGATGAAGCGTCGCGTCGTTGTAACCGGAATCGGGTGCGTCACGCCCGTCGGAAACGACGTCGCGAGCACGTGGTCCGCCATTCTCGCCGGCAAGTCCGGCGCGGCGGCGATCACGAAGTTCGACGCGTCGGCATGGCCCGTTCGTTTTGCGTGTGAGCTGAAGGGATTCGATCCCCTCAGCTGCATGGACCGCAAGGAGGCGAAGCGCGCGGATCCTTACACGCAGTACGCGATGGCCGCCGCCGTGCAGGCGATGCAGGATGCGGGATTGTCTGAGGGCAAGGGATACACGCCCGAAGACACCGGCGTCATCATCGGCAGCGGCATTGGCGGGCTCTCGAGCTTCGAGGACGAGCACGACGTCTACCGCGAGCGGGGACAGAGCAAGATCTCCCCGTTCTTCATTCCAAAGTTCATCGCGGATATCGCTGCGGGAATCGTCTCCATGAGATTCCACGCGAAGGGTCCCAACTACGCCACGGTCTCAGCGTGCGCGACCAGCGCGCACGCGATCGGCGACGCGACGCGCACCATCCAGTACGGTGACGCGGACATCATTATCGCCGGAGGATCAGAGGCGGCGGTGACGCCAATGTCCATTGGCGGATTTGCGAACATGAAGGCGCTGTCGGAGCGGAACGATTCTCCGGAAACGGCGAGCCGCCCGTTCGATGCCACCCGTGATGGCTTCGTGATGGGCGAGGGCGCTGGCATCGTGATTCTCGAAGAGCTCGACCACGCGAACAAGCGCGGCGCGAAGATCTACGCCGAGGTTGGCGGCTACGGCGCCACTGGCGACGCGCACCATCTCACGGCGCCGGCTCCCGATGGCGAAGGCGCGCAGCGCGCCATGCGCCGGGCGCTGAAAGACGCGGGAATCGAACCGAGCGGCGTGCAGTACATCAACGCGCACGGCACCTCCACCCCGGCCAACGATCTCAACGAGACCAAGGCGATCAAAGCCGTGTTCGGGTCGCACGCGGCGGGCGTGAACGTCAGCTCCACCAAGGGCGCTACGGGCCACATGCTCGGTGCCGCAGGGTCCGTCGAGTTCATCTTCGGAGCGCTCGCGATCCAGAACAACATCATTCCCCCGACGATCAACTACGAGACGCCGGACCCGGAGTGCGACCTCGACTACACGCCGAACAATCCGTTCAAGCGGCGCGTGGACGTGGTGCTCAGCAATTCGTTCGGATTCGGCGGCCATAACGTCTGCCTCGCAATCCGGCGATTCGCCGAGTAGAGGGCAGCCTTTCGTGGCCGACCCCGTCGTCGCGAGGATAGCAGAAAAGATCGCGGCAGGTGAGCGCCTCAGCGCGGCGGATGCGCTCGCGCTCTACGATTCGCACGATCTCATCGGAATCGGTGCCCTGGCGGATCGGGTCAATCGCACGAAGAATGGAAACATCGTTACCTTCGCTGCGAATCAGCACATCAATCCGACGAACGTGTGCGTGCTGCGCACAACGTGCACCTTCTGCGGCTACGCGCGTCTCCCGAAGGAAGCCGGCGCGTATCGCTTCACGCTCGATCAGGTGCTCGCCGAGGCGGCGCACGCCGCGGACGGGCTGACCAAGGAGTTCCACATCGTCGGCGGCCTCGATATGAAAGCGGGGCTCCAGTACTACCAGAACATGTTCCGCGCGCTGAAGTCGAACTTCCCGCACGTGCACATCAAGGCGCTCACAGCGGTGGAGATCGCGCACATCGCGCGCATCGAGAAAATGACGTGGCGCGACGTGCTCATCGCGCTGCGCGACGCAGGGCTCGACACGATGCCCGGCGGCGGCGCCGAGACGTTCAGCGCGGCGGTGCGCGAGCAGATCGCAGGGAAAAAACTCGCGGGCGCGGATTACATCGGCGTGCATCGCACGGCGCACGAGCTCGGCATCCGCACCAACTGCACGATGCTCTACGGCCACGTGGAGACGCATCAGGATCGCGTCGAGCATCTCATGATGCTCCGCAACCTGCAGGATGAAACGGGCGGATTCCTCGCCTACATTCCGCTCGCGTATCATCCTGATGACAACCAGCTCGGCAGGGAGCTCGGACGCGAAGGCACGGCCACGTCGGGAGTGGACGATCTCAAGATGCTCGCGGTGGGCCGGCTCTTTCTCGACAACTTCACGCACATCAAGTCGCACTGGATCATGGTGTCACAGCCGCTGTCGCAGCTCTCGCTGCACTTCGGTGTGAACGATCTCGAGGGCACGGTGGTGCGCGAGAAGATCTACCACGCGGTGGGCGCTCACACGCCGCAGGGAATCACGCTCGACGGACTGCTCACGCTCATTCGCGGCGCGGGAAAGATTCCCGCCGAACGCGACTCGTTCTACAACGTTCTCCGCGTGTTCGATTCGAATGCGCCGCAGGCAGTTGCGACATGAGCCACACTGCTATGCGCGTCGGCAGGATTCCATACATCAACTGCTACCCGGTGTACGGAGCCGTGGATCGCGGAATCGTTCCGCTCGCGGCGGAACTCATCGACGGCGTGCCGACCGCGCTCAACCAGCGGATGGCAGCGGGCACGCTCGACGTGAGCGTTGTCTCAGCGGTGGAGTACGCACGCGACTGGGAACGCTACCTGCTGCTCCCCGATCTCGCGATTTCCTGCGACGGCCCCGTGCGCAGTGTGATGCTTTTTTCGCGCCGGCCAGCGACGGAACTCGGCGGGCAGCAGGTGCTCGTCAGCCGCAGCTCGATGACCAGCGTGCACCTGCTTGAAATGTTGTTCGAGAACGTGTGGAAGACGAAGCCTGTGTTCATCGCAGGCGACGCCGAGGCGAGCGATCTGCGCGATGCGGGCGCCGATTCCGCAGTGGGCGCGCGTCTGGTGATTGGCGACGCCGCGCTCATGCTTGGAACCGGCGCGATCCCGTCACCGTACGAGCATGTATATGATCTCGGACTCGAGTGGAAGAAGTGGACCGGCCTGCCGTTCGTGTTCGCGGTCTGGGTCGCGCAGCGTACCGCGGACACCACGCAGGCGCTCGCGGTGCACGCGTCGCTGATGGAATCGCGCGACTGGGGCCTAAAGCATCTCGCGGTTCTCGCGCAGCAAGCGCACGAAAACACCGGCGTTCCGCTTGCGGCGTGCAACGAATATCTCAGTGGCCTCGATTATGGACTGAGTTATCCGCACCTGGGTGGTCTCACCGAGTTTTATCGCAGGCTGACACTGGCTGGCAAAGTGGCTCCCGGGCGACTCGCATTTCTCTCGGCGGCATAAGATGAACTGCGTACGCGGTTTTCGGTCTTCGGACTTCGGACTTCGGTCGATTCATGCGTGATCTAATCGATTTCTTCAAGAACGCTCCGCTGCTGGAGCTCGGCGCCGAGGCCGACGCCGTGCGAAAAACGCTCCACCCCGAGGGCGTCGTCACGTACATCGTCGATCGCAACATCAACTACACGAACGTCTGCGTCGCCGACTGCGGCTTCTGCGCGTTTTATCGCCGGCCAAAGGACAACGAAGGATGGACGCTCAGCTACGAGCAGATCGGCGCCAAGATCGATGAGGTGAAAGCGCTCGGCGGCGTGCAGATCCTGATTCAAGGCGGACACAACCCGTACATCCCGTTCGAGTGGTATCTCGATCTGCTGCGCTACATCAAGCAGCACCATCCTATCCACGTCCACGGTTTCAGCCCGAGCGAAGTCGACTTCTGGAGCACGCTCTATCGCATGCCCGCGGTCGATGTGATTCGCGAGCTGGTGAAGGCCGGACTCGATTCGATTCCCGGCGGCGGCGGTGAGATTCTCGTGCAACGCGTTCGCGATCAGGTCGCCAAGAAAAAGGCAGGTGCGGATCGCTGGCTCGAAATCATGGAAATCGCGCACGGGGAAGGACTCAAGACCTCCTGCACGATGATGTATGGCATCGGCGAAACGCTCGAGGAGCGATTCGAACACCTCCAGCGCCTCCGCGATCTGCAGAGCCGCACGGGCGGGTTCACGGCGTTCATCTGCTGGCCGCTGCAGCCCGAGAACACGCCGACGATGAGCGCGCAGCCCAAGACCGACGCCGTGGACTATCTCCGCACCACGGCGTTCGCGCGCGTTGTGCTCGACAACATTCCCAACCTCCAGGCGAGCTGGGTCACGATGGGGCTGAAGGTGGGGCAGACCGCTCTGCATTTCGGCTGCAACGATTTTGGTTCGCTTATGCTCGAGGAGAATGTCGTCTCGGCGGCGAACACGACGTACCGTACATCCATCCCCGAGATGGAGCGGTTGATTCGCGAAGCCGGCTTCACCCCGCGCAAGCGCAGACAGAACTATCAATTCATCGACGAAGTCGCCACGACGGCTGCGGCGTGAGGTCAAAGCAGTGAAGACGCGCGTTGGAATAGGATACGATTCGCACAGGTTCGCCGAGGGAGATGCCGTGATTCTCGCCGGCGTCCGGGTCGCCGCGCCATTCAGACTGGTGGGCCACTCCGACGGCGACGCCATTGCACACGCGCTCACCGACGCCATCCTCGGCGGCGCGGGAATCGGTGATATCGGCGAGATGTTTCCGGATTCCGATCCGGCAAACAAGGGTCGCGACTCCATCGAGATGCTGCGCCTCGCCGTGCTGCGCGTTCGCAAAGCCGGGTGGGCCGCCGTGCAGGCCGACGTCTCCGTGATTTGCGAGCGGCCGAAGATCGGCCCGCACCGTGAGGAGATGCGCGCGACGATCGCGCAGGCACTCGGGGTCGATGCCTCCGCAGTGATGGTGAAAGGAAAGACCAACGAGAAGCTCGGCTGGATCGGCAAAGAGAAAGGACTCGCCGTCATCGCCGTTGCGACGCTGGAAGCGCTCTGATCGATGGCTGATTTCCTCGACTCCATCAGCAACTGGGTCGCGACGATTCCTATCGGCGCGCTCTACGCGCTGCTCGGCTTCGCGGCGTTCGTGGAGGGAATATTTCCGCCGGTGCCCGCCGATCTTGTCGTGGCACTCGGGAGTTTTCTCGCGGCACGACGCGGCGCAAGTCTTCCCGCCACAGCGGCGTGCATCGTCGCGGGCAGCGTGGCGGGCGCGATGGTGGTTTATGCAGTCGTGCGAAAGTTCGGCGCCGGATGGCTGCATGCGCGACTGAAGAAAGCGGGGATCGACAACGTCGAGAAACGCCTCGAAGTGATGTACTCGCGCTACGGAATGACCGCTCTCTTCGTGAGCCGATTTCTTCCGATATTTCGTGCGGTGGCTCCGCCGATGGCCGGCGCGATGCGGGTGCCGCCTTTGCGCACGACCGCGGTGTTCCTGCTCGCGTCATCGATATGGTACGGCGCGATCGCGTGGATCGCGTTTCGTGTTGGCGACGACTGGCTCGTGATGCAGGCCGCGTTACGGCACTTGTCGCGTCGCGTGGGCGTCGTCGCGTTGGTGGCAGCCGCGCTCTTTGCGATCATCGTGATCATCGTGGTTCGCCGCCGCGCGGCGGAGCGGCTGGCAGAGGTGCTCGCGGCCGAGCAGACCGGCGAGTCGCCCGTGGTGAAGGCGGAGACGGTGGAGCGGAAGGAAGACTGACGTGCTAGAGGACGGCGTTTCGCGCGCCTTCCTGCTGGAGCGATTCCAGGAGTATCTCGCGCTCGAAGACGGCGCGTCTCCACGGACCCTGGAAGCCTACGGCCGCGATCTTGAGCGGATGGCCGTCTGGTGTACTACTAAAGGTGTGGCCGCGCCCTCAGCGCTGACCCCGGCGCTCCTGCGAGACTTCGTGTATCACTTGAAAGACATTGGTCTATCGCCTGCCAGCATAAGGCGTTCCGTGTCAGCTACACGAACTTATTTCAAGTTCATGATCGGCGAAGGGCAGATGCAGAGCGATCCGAGCGAACGGCTCGAGACGCCCCAAAAGTGGCGGACGCTGCCTGAGGTGCTCACGGTCGAGGAGGTCAGCGCCCTCCTCTCCGCGGTGTCGATCGACGAGCCGCTCGTATTTCGCGACCGCGCGATGCTCGAACTCGCTTACGGCGCCGGACTGCGCGTGAGCGAGTGGATCGAGCTCGGCGTGCAGGATCTGATGCTCGAGGAGGGCGTGATCCGCGTGTTCGGAAAGGGCTCGAAAGAGCGGCTCGTTCCCATAGGGCGATCAGCTATCGGGGCCGTTGGGATGTATCAGCGGGAGCTGCGGCCGCGGCTCGAACGCGGCGAGGGGAAGGGACGGCTTTTTCTCAATGCGCGCGGAAAACCGCTCTCGCGAATGGGAGCGTGGAAGATTCTGCGGAAGTACGTCAGTCTCGCGAAGATCGAGAAGCATGTGAGCCCGCATACCCTGCGACATTCGTTCGCGACTCATCTGCTGGAGGGCGGGGCAGATTTGAGGGCGGTGCAGGAGATGCTGGGGCATGCTGACATTTCCACCACGCAGATCTACACGCACGTCGACCGTGAGTACCTCCGGTCGGTGCACAAGCAGTTCCATCCAAGGGGTTAGTTGTTCGCCCGAAAACACTTTTGAGCCTTTCGACTAATCGCTCGGTGATGTTCTCGTTACGAACTGATTAACCCCGATGCGCGGACCTCCAGAATCCCGCATGGTGTACTCCTCTGATTCAACCTTATCCGCCTGACCGGTGTCTCACTGGCGTAAAACTCTGTCTTGGCAATCGCAGATCAGTGTATTAGCATAGCAATACAGTTGGATCTCCCACCAACACGAGCAAAGACATGAAGCGCCTCATTCGCCGCCGCTGGTTTCAGGTGATCGCCGTCGCCGTGCTCGTCCTCGCATCCGCATCGTATCTGATTGCGCGCGACGTAAAGGGCGAAACGGGACTCGTCGCCAAGGTCAAGAAAGGCGATTTCAAAGTGACCGTGACTTCGTCGGGTGAACTTCGCGCACCGAAGTTCGTGCAGATCACGCTTCCGCCGAACTCGCAGCAGGCTGAATCGTTCCAGCTGAAGATCCAGTCGCTGGTGCCCGAGGGAACGGTCGTGAAGGAAGGCGACGTGGTGGCCGAGATCGATCGCACCACCGTCGCGCAGAAGCTCGCCGACTTTCAGCTCGCCATGACCAAGGCCGACGCCGTGTACGAGCAGGCGATGCTCGACTCCACGCTCAACCTCTCCAAGGCCCGCGAGGACATCCACACGGGAGAGCTCGATCTCGAGGGGAAGAACCTCGCGAAGGAGGGATCGAAGTTCGAGGCTCCGAGCATCAAGCGTCAGGCCGAAATCGACTATGAACGGTCCGAGCGCGCGCTCGCGCAGTCGAAGATGGACTACAAAACCAAGACCGAGCAGGCCAAGGCGAAGATGCGCGAGGTGGGCACTGACCTCGACCGCCAGAAAAACAAGGTCAAGGTCATTCAGGACATCATGGGCGGCTTCACGATTCACGCGCCGTCGGACGAACTGCGGCGCGAGCTCATGCCCGTGAACATCAAGTATCCGCTTGCCGACGTCATCGCCCAGGCCAAGGTGTTCGATCGGCGAGTCACTTTCGAGTACGTCATGCTCGGCGACGTGAACGATGCGCCCGAACATGCGAGTCAGCTCGCGGCGCTGGCGCGCTCGTGCCGCGCCTTTGTGAACCTGATTCCACTGCACGAGGGCGGTGCGCTCGAGTTCAAGGGTTCTCCGCCCGAGCGTATCTCGAGCTTCGCGCGTGCGCTGCGCGCTGCCGGCGTCGAGGTG
>JANYIJ010000234.1 GCA_025362095.1 Gemmatimonadota bacterium
CTGCGCGTCGCCCGTATCGTGGCCGCGCGTCGAGATTCCAACGGTGCCGCGCGTGTGCGGGTGCCCAAGGAGCTCGTCGCGCATGAATTGCACATCGCCGACGACTTCGTTCGCGCCGGGCGATCCACCCTGGATCACAAAGCCTGCGACGTACCGGTGAAATGAGAGCCCGTCGTAGTAATGTGCCCGCGCGAGGCGCGCGACCCGCGCGATGGTTGCCGGCGCTTCGTCGTTGAACAAGTTGACCACGATCACGCCGCCGCCGCTCGACTTCGCCATCGTGATGCGCAGCTGCATTCCTCGCGTACGAAAAATCTTTGCGAGCGGCTCGCTGCGAATCGGCAGCGGCATCGGATGGGCGGTGACGGTTGTGCCGGACCATGTGGTCAGGAGCGCCGCTGCCTTCTGCGCGACAGTCGAATCGTAATCAGTCACGTACGGCGCGAGGCGCGGCGCGTTCGCGGGCGCGCCGAGTTCCGTGAGCCGCGCAACGATCGCTACGCGCTCATCGCGCGAGTTCTCGCGACGCTCGGCGGTCAAACGGTCGAGCGCGGTGAGCAGTGCGGGGACTGCCATCGCTTTATTCGGTGATCCTGCCAGCGCGCCCGCCGCCGCGAGCACCACCTGATATCCGCGAGAGGCAAGCGCCGCGACGTAGATCGTGTCGTAGGCATACTTGGCGGCGCGGCCGAGCGCCGTGATCGCGGCGGCGCGGACATTGTCGTTGTTCGATGTGGCGAGACGGACGAACGTGCTGCCGTCGTCCTCGCACGTTGCGAGCGAGTCAGCAGCGGCGAGCGAGACGCGCAGGTCGGCGCTTTGTGCGGGCGTGATCAAACGCGCGCACGGTCCGGTGGGCGGGCGCCGCGCCGGCGGACGCGCCGCGCGGTTCGCTCCCGGCGGGGGCGCCGGCGGTGGCGGTGTAGGAGCCCATTTCAGGCGCGCGAGGCCGCGCTCTGCCACGCGGCGCAGAAGTGTGTCGCTGCTCTTCGCGCCCTCGAGCAGCGGCGTGATTCCTTCGGGTCCCGTGCCGCGGGCGTCCTCTGCGACGAGCATCCGCTGGAGGAACGCGTCGTCGGTGGACGACGTGTCCGACTTGAAGCGAATCGTGCACGCCGTGAGCAGCGCGGCTGCGCCGAGCACCCAGCGCAGCCGCGAGTGTTTGCTCATTTAGTCCGCCTTCACCTTGACCTTGGGCTTCACGAACTTGTCGAGCCATGCGACTTCTTCGGCGAGGACGTGGCCGATCGATTCGCGCGCGCGGTAGCCGTGCGGCTCGGCGGGCAACTGCACGTATTTCGCCGTGCCGCCATTTCCCTTGAGCGCAGCGAAGAGCCGCTCGCTGTTGATCGGGAAGGTGCCCGTGTTGTCGTCGGCCATTCCGTGAATCAGCAGGATCGGCGTCTTGATGGAATCGGCATATGTGAAAGGCGACATCTTGGTATAGAGATCGGTCGCTTCCCAGTACGTGCGCTCTTCGTTCTGGAATCCGAACGGCGTGAGCGTGCGGTTGTAGGCGCCGCTTTCTGCGATGCCAGCGCGGAAGAAGTTCGTGTGCGCGAGGAGATTCGCGGTCATGAACGCGCCGTACGAGTGGCCGCCGACGGCGATGCGATCGCGATCGGCGACGCCCATCTCGACGACTTTGTCGATCGCCGCCTTTGCGCCGGCGACGAGCTGCTCGACGTAGGTGTCGTTCGGTTTGCCGCCGTTCTGCGCGATGATCGGAATGGTGGGGTTGTCCATCACACCGTAGCCCTGCGTGAGCATCATGAGGCGCGATGCACCGGAGGGCCGTGTGAACCGGTACGGTGACCCCGAGATCTGTGAGGCGGCCGCGACTGTCTCGAACTCGGCGGGATACGCCCAGAGGAAGAACGGCAGCGGACCGTCTTTCGCTTTGTCGTAGCCGGCGGGGAGATAGACCGTTGCGGTGAGGTCGACGCCGTCGGCACGCTTGTACTTCACGAATTCCTTTTTCACGCCCGCGAACTCGGGCGCCGGATCCTTGGCGTGCGTGAGCTGCGTCAGTTTGTTCGCCGCGACATCGCGAATGAAATAGTTGGGAACTTCGTCCGTGGACTCGCGCAGCGTGACAATGCGACTGCCCTCGGGATCGAGCATCGTCGAGACGTTTTCGTAGAACGGCGCCTGCGAGCGGAAGAGTTCCGTGGTCTTGCCGGTTGCGAGATCGAGCTTGTTGAGGAACGGCCGATCGCCTTCAGCGGAAGCACCTGCGCCGACGAGGTACGCCGACTCGCCGTCTTTCGACGTGAGCAGGACGTTATCGCCGAACGCGCCGCGCGTGAGCTCGAAGCGGCCCGGATCGCCGTAGCGGTCGTCGGTGCTGCGCTCCCACATGAGGCGCGGCGCCTGCGACGGGTTCGACGGATTAATGGCCCACGTCTTGGTCTTGCGGGTTTTGCGCGCGGCCTCGGTGACGATGGCGAGATCCGACTTGGCCCAGGTGACCGAGCCGCCGCGTCCACCACCGATGCGCGACTCAACGGCGATCAGTTCCTGCGGCTCTCCTTGGAACGGCGCGGAGAGCGCGAGGAGATGATCGTGCTTCGCGACCTTCGCATTCATGTCGCCGCCGTCGAGTGCCTCGACCCACACGAGCGATGCCGGCGCGTCGGCGCGCCAGCTCACCGCCCGCGGGCCGGTTTCTACGGCGTCGACGCCGCGCGGCGCGCCTTCCTGAAGCGGCGTGTCCTGAACTTTGCGGACACTCTTGCCGCTGCGGTCCCACACCTCGGTGAGAGCGGGGAATCGTCCTTCGGGAACCTGATACGAATACGGACGATGCACCGTGGAGACGAGCACGTATTTGCCGTCGGGCGACGGCGAGGTGCGCGAATGAACTCCCTTGCTGCCGATCCTCGTGACGGTTCCGTCGAGGGAGATGATCGCGAGTTGCGACTGGAAATAGTAGTCGAAGAGTTTTTCGTCTTGCGGACTCGAAAGGAGATCTTCGAACGTCGGTGCGGGATTCTTGTGGCCGTCGGCTTCTTGCACGATCGGTCCTTCAGGAATCTCGGGAGCGGCAGGTGCCGCGCCGCGACCGGCGGGAATTGTCTGGCAGATGAGTTCAGTCGCGTCCATCCAAGAGCATGGATTTGCGATGCCGTTCAGCGAGACATCGGCGAGCTTGTGTGCGGCGCCGGTTGAAGCGTCGGCCACCCAGAGCTTGATGCCGTCAGCGCCGGTGATGGAGAAGACGATCTTCCTGGAATCGTCGGACCAGGTGACGTGAGAGATTTTCGCGCCTGCCGCAGTCTGGATTCTGGTTTCGGTCGTGCTTCCGATCGCGCGCACGACCAGGCCGCGCGCAAAGGTCTCGCGCCACGAGCCGTTGGTGCGCGGATTTACGCGCGTGCCCGCGAGCCGGAGATACGGCGCGCCGACGTCGCTGATCGGCGGCAGGCCATTGCGTTCGGTCATCAGCATCTTCGACTTGTCGGGGCTGAACGACGCGGCCGGTGTTGGCGGCGTGTCGAGGATTTTGGCGATGGCGGCGGGGGGCTGCTTGTACGCCATCTGGGCTCCGAGGGGAGCGGTGATGGCGAGGAGCATTGCGACGGTACGGCGCATTGAGGGCTCGTTAGAAGGGTCAACCATTAATAACGCCAAAAGGCTCTAAACGCTCGTAGGGAAGGTCGGGTTTGCTTCGGAGGGCATGTGCTCCGAGAGGGTATTCACCCTTTGATCGCGGATTTACGCGGATTTATAAAAGGCGATTGTCACGGGTACTACAAAAGACTTTGGGGGAACCTCCACTACAGCCGCAACCCAGTGGCTGTCGCTGTTGTAGTTCCCCAAGTATTTGTAGTATCAGCGAAAATCGCCTTGTTAAAATCTGGAAAATCCGCGATCAAAGGGGGTAAGGCCATCCCTGAGAACTAGGGTCGCTCTTGAGCACGATCCGTTCCGGTCCCAGCTTTGAAGGTTCCACGACGCTTCTTCCTTATAGAGGGATCTATGACCAGTTCCGCCATTGCCTGCATCGGCCGCCGCGTGGCCGTGTTGCTCGCGGTCGCCACGGGTTCGATTGCCGCGCAGCTGCCGCAGGGCGTGACGAAAGTCGCATCCGTAGAAGGGATCACGGAGTACGATCTCTCGAACGGGTTGCGCGTTCTCATTTTCCCCGACGCGAGCAAGCCGACGGCGACGGTCAATATCACATATCTCGTCGGGTCGCGGCACGAGGGATATGGCGAGACGGGGATGGCGCACTTGCTCGAGCACCTGAACTTCAAGGGCACGCCGAAACATCCGGACATTCCCGCCGAGCTCACCGCTCGCGGCGCGCGCAACAACGCGACCACATTCTTCGATCGCACGAACTACTTCGAAACGCTCGCCGCGTCGGATTCCAACGTGACCTGGGCGCTGCAGCTCGAAGCCGACCGCATGCTGCACAGCAACATCGCGAAGAAAGATCTCGAGAGCGAAATGACTGTCGTGCGCAACGAATACGAGGCCGGTGAGAACTCGCCGTTCAGAATTCTCTTCGAGCGCACGATGAGCACGGCGTATCTCTGGCACAACTACGGGAAGAGCACGATCGGCGCGCGCAGCGACATCGAGAACGTTCCCATCGAGCGGTTGCAGGCGTTCTACCACAAGTACTATCAGCCCGACAACGCGGTGCTCGTGGTCGCGGGAAAGATCGACGAATCAAACGTCATCAAGCAGGTCGCCGCCATTTACGGTCCGATCCCGAAGCCCGTGCGCTCGCTCGATCGCGGCAACATGCTCTATCCCACCTACACGGAAGAGCCGACGCAGGACGGCGAGCGCGAAGTCTCGCTGCGCCGCACCGGCGATGTGCAGGTCGCGATGGCGGTCTACCATGTGCCCGCGGGTTCGCATCCGGACTTCGCTGCCGTCGACGTGCTCACGGAAATACTCGGCAACGAACCGGGCGGCCGTCTGTACAAGGCGTTGATCGAACCCAAGAAGGCGTCGGAAGAGCAGTCGTTCAACATTCAGCTGAAGGAACCGACTTTTCTCGCCGGTTCTGCGACCATGCGCAAGGATCAGTCTCTCGCCGAGGGAAAGGCGCTGCTGATCCAGGCGATGGAAGCGGTGGGGAAGACCGCGCCGTCGACAGAAGAAGTGGAGCGCGCGAAGGCGTCGCTGCTCAAGGAAACCGATCTGCTATTGAATAATTCGGCGAACGTCGGGCTGACGCTCACCGAGTGGGCTGCGGCCGGCGACTGGCGTCTGCTGTACGTGCATCGCGATCGTATCAAGAAAGTCACGCCCGCCGACGTGCAGCGCGTGGCCGCGGCGTACCTCAAGCCGGAGAACCGCACGGTTGGCGTGTTCTATCCGACGGACAAGCCGGATCGCGCGGAGATTCCGAAGGTGACCGAGGCCGAAATCGCGGCGATGACGAAGGACTACAAGGGCAACGCGACGCTGGTGGCCGGCGAAGCGTTTGATCCTTCTCCGTCGAACATCGACTCGCGCACGATTCGCTCGACGCTCGCGAACGGTTTCAAAGTAGCACTGCTCCCCAAGACGACGCGCGGCAACACCGTGAGCGCGCGGGTGACTGTGCGTTTCGGCGATGAAAAATCACTGACCAACAAGGGCGCTGCGGGCACGATGATTTCGGGCATGATGGACCGCGGATCGAAGACGATGTCGCGCCAGCAGATCAAGGACGCGTTCGACAAGCTGAAGGCGCGCGTGTTCTTTGCCGGCGCGGGCAACAATGCGTTCGCGCAGATCGAGACGACGCGCGAGAATCTCGCGCCGACACTCCGGCTGGTGGCGCAGCTTATGAAGGAGCCCGCGTTCGACGCGAAGGAGTTCGAACTGCTCAAGCAGGAGCAGCTCGCAGCGCTCGACCAGCAGAAGTCCGATCCGCAGTTTATCGCCCAGCGCACGATCCAGAAGAAGATCTCGCTGTACCCAAAGGGACATCCGCTCTATCCGGAGTCGGTAGACGAGTCGATTGCCGCGACCAAAGCGGTGACGGTGGAGGAAGTGAAGAAGTTCTACGCCGATTTCGTCGGCGCGACGTACGGCGACGTCGCGGTTGTCGGCGACTTTTCCAAGGACACGATCGCCGAGCTCTCGAAGGAGCTCTTCGGCGCGTGGAAGAGTCCGCGACCGTTCGCGCGTCTCGTGCGCCAGTACTTCGACCCGCCGCAGTCCAACGACAAAATCGAAACGCCGGACAAAGCGAACGCGTTCTACTGGTCGGCCATCAACGTAAAAGTCCGCGACGACAGCAAGGACTATGCGGCGCTCGTGATGGCGAACCACATCTTCGGCGCTGATCCGCTCAGCAGCCGGCTCGCGACGCGCATCAGGCAGAAGGACGGTTTGAGTTACGTCGTGCAGTCGGCCATCGGCGCACAGTCACTCGACAGCGTGGGCGTGTTCCAGCAGATCGCGATTTACAATCCCGAAAACGTTGCGCGGCTGGAGACGGCGTTCGGTGAGGAACTCGATCGCGTGTTGAAGGACGGGTTCACGAAGGACGAACTCGACAAGGCGCGCGGCGGATGGCTGCAGCAAAACTTGCAGACGCGGTCAAGTGACGGCGCGCTCGTCGCGAAACTCACGGGTCAGTACATCACCGGCCGCACCATGGCGTTCGACGCGGACTTCGAGAAGATGGTTTCCGCGCTGACGGTGGCGGACGTGAACGCGGCGATGAAGAAGTACATCAGGCCGGCGAAGATCGTTTCGATTGAAGCGGGAGACTTTGCCAAGCATCCGCCGAAGGCAAGCGTCAAGCCGTAACGTTTATTTCCCTTTTTCTCGTACAGCTATGTGGGTCTCGAGCAGACGAACTCTGAGATCGTTCTGCTTGCGGCCCACATAGTCCGCCAGTTTGTCGAACGTCTGGCGCGCACGGGCCGGATCGCCCGTATGCAGCAGCGCGATGCAAGCGCCGTCGCGAAGGAGATCGTCGCTGATCCAGACGATGCCGTTCACACGGGCCTTCACGACCTGATCGATTTCGGCCACTGCGTTTTTCCAGTCGTACGTCGCGATCGCGCGCATGAAACGCCAAGTGGCCTTCGCATCGGACGGCGCGTGTTGCGCCTCCATGAACCGCGAGACCGACGAGTACCACGCGTCGTCCACCCATCCCATCGTGCCGGCATGCCGGTCGTTCTCTACGCCCATCACGCGTTTCATGAAAAGCGGCCAATCCGCAGGCGGATGGCCCGCCGCCATTAGTTCGCGCAACATCTGCGCGCGCTCCGCCGCCTCGCGAAAATCCTTGTCGAAGTTGTCCGCGACATTCTGATCGGGCACCTCGGCCGCGCGCAGCCGCGCGCCGAGCGCCTGGTTGTTCACCCGCGAGATATCGACGGAGGAATTCTTTTCAGGAGTCGGAAGGATGCGGCGCCCGAGCAGCGCCGCGGCAACATCGTACCGGCTCTCACCCAACTCGTAGAATCCTTTCGCGACGACTTTCATATATCGGCTGCGCTCGGTGAGCAGATCGAGCGTCGGGTAAAAATCCGAATTCACGCCGAACTTTTCGCTGCCAAGCGGTATGAGCACTGTGCGGGTGAGAATGCGAATGCTCTCCAGCGCCGCTGGACTGATCGGACGGAAGTGCGCGAGATCTTTCTTGATCATCGGAAGCGTGAACACGCTCCAGTCCGGAAGCGGCAGCTCCGCGTTGTTCGACGCGACGATCAGCACGTCCGACTCCGCGGTGAGAAAAATCTCGTACGACGGAAAATTCCTGTGCAGCGCCTTGATCACGCCGAGCACGAGATCGTCGTCGATCTCATACAGGTGCAGCCACTGCCCGAACACGCCGTTCGGCGTGAGATACGTGCGGATGCGCTGATAGAACTCGTCGGTGAACAGGCCGCTCACGCCGCTGACCCAGGGGTTCGACGGCTCCGAAAGAATGAGGTCGAACTTTCTATTCGATGCGGCGAAGTAGCTCTTCGCGTCGTCGTGCACGTACTGCGAGCGCGGATCGTCGAATACCCGGCGATTCACCGGATAAAACGTGTGCGAGCCGTTGATCATCTCCGGTTCGATATCGATCGTGACGAGCCTTTCCAGCGCGGGACTGCCCAGCAGGAGATGACTCGACATGCCGGAACCGTTGCCGATCACCGCGCCCTGCTTCGCGTTCGGCACGTGCGCGAGCGTGATCAGCGGCAGGAGGAGCTGCGTGGACTCGTCGCCGTCGAGATTGCGCAGCGGTGTCGAATCCGTGACGGTTTCGAACCAGGTTGGCGAGAGCGAGGCATCGGGCTTGCCGTTGGTCGCGAGCGAATAGCCGCCGTCGTCGGCCCGGCGAACGCTGACCGTCGCGGTGCGTCCGTCTTTATAGAACACCACGGAACGCGAGCCGACCGCGGGCACGCGGCCATAGCGGAACACGCCGCTGCTCAGCACGCCATGATCGAAGTTCACGTTGAGCATCGCCACGATCGTCACGAGCACGGTTGCGGCGGTGAGCCCGACCGCGAACTTTTTCGTCTCCAGCGAGGTGCGGCCCGCGATGAACAGCAGCCACGCGCCGATCGCCATGTCGATCACGCCGCCAGAAATGAGCAGCACTTTCAATCCGAGCAGCGGCATCAGCACGAGCGCAGCGAGTCCCGCGCCGACGATCGAGCCGAGCGTGTTCACACTGTACACCGCGCCGACGGCTCGTTCGCCGCTGCCGGCGTTGAGCAGCATGCGCGTGATCAGCGGCAGCGTGATCCCCGCGCAGAATGTTGCGGGGAGCATCACCGCGAGGGCGATGCCGTACTTCGCGACGGTGAAGATGCGATAGCCCTGCTCGTTTTGGTCGAGTCCCTGAATGAGGAACGCCATCCAGTCGAACGAGACGAGATATGCGGAGAGCGTGAGGATCGCGAGCGCGCCCATGGCCCACTGCGTGACGCCGAGGGCACGCATGGGGTTTCGAAATGTGTCCGCGCGCGTGCGTACCCAGAACGCTCCGATCGAGAGTCCGAAGATGAACGCGGAGAGCATGAGTTCGAACGAGTGCGTCGCGCTGCCGAGCACGAGCGAGAGCATGCGGATCCATGCGATCTCGTAGACGAAGCTCGAGAGGGCGGTGCCTGCGGCGACGATCAACAGCACGCGCCAGAGCATTGGAAGATCCGCGGAGGGCGGAATCGTCTCCACACTTTCGTGCGTCGCGTCCGATTCATCCGACGGATCGGTGTCCTTCACGAGCCGCACTGCGCCGTACACGGTTGCGGCGACGAAGAGATTGATGGCCGCGGCAGTGAGCAGCGTGCCGGGAAGTCCGGTTCGCCCGATCAAATAGAATCCGGCAACGAGCACGCCGACCGCGGCGCCGATGGAATTTGCGAAGTAGAGAATCGAGATCAGCCGGCCCGTGTCGCTGCGGCCATCGCGCGAGCGGCGGCGGATCAATCCCGTGCTCATGAGCGGGAACGTCGCGCCGAGCAAAACGGCCTGCGGAAGAATGAGGATGCCCGCGAGCGACCACTTCACGATCACCAGCGCGGGGCCGCCAGCGAGCGCGGGAAAAATCGACGAGTATGCGAATCCGCTGACGGCGACGAAGATGTCGTGAAAAAAGAGGCCGATGAGCCCGACGATTCCTTCGACGATGGCGTACGCGAGCAGAGGATCTTTGATTCGCGCACTGCGGCGCGCAGCGATCGCGGCGCCGACGGACATACCGCCGAGGTAGATGACGAGGACGATGACCTGAGCGTAAGCGCTGTGCCCGACGAAGAGGCCGAGGTAGCGGCTCCAGATGGACTCGTAGATGAGGCCGGCGGCGCCGGAGAAGATGAAGACGGCGACTAGCAGAAGGGTCATGGACGGAGAAGGTACCGTCTCACGCTGCTTCTGGGCACCCTCTCAACAAGGCTTGAAACCCCCTCAACAGGGCTTGAGATGGGAGGCCAGTCTATAGGGGCGAGGGCCAGGGGTGAGCGGAAAGAGTCAGCAGCAAGGAGCGAGCGCGAGGAGCGAGCGCAGAGAACTACGCGCTGACGTTGAAACAAGAGCAGTGGCGAGCAGTCCTGAGCCCTCGCCCCTCGTGCTTGCCTCTCGCCCCTAGGTCTCTCCGCTCACTCCTGGCCCTCGCGCCTTGAGACTGGACTCCCATCTCAGTCCTGAGTTAGAGATGGAGGCCGCCTATCCACCACGAAGCCTTCACAATAAAAATGTTATCCGGCCGAGTGGCGAGCAGCCCCTGCTCATCTCTCCCAAAACTGAAATCTCCAAACGGCTGCACATCACTTCTCGAGTGCGTCCATGCGAAATACAGCGTCGACCCCGGATGATATTCCCAGCGGAACACGGCATTGCCGCGCAGCGAGCGGTAATTGAAATCCGGATTGCCGAGTGTGATCGCCGGCGCAGGTCCGCTGCCGTCGGGATCAAGGGTGTATGCACTCACGACTCCCGATGCACCGATAGTCGAGGTGAGGGTGCCATGCCCCGCGCCGAAAATTCCGTAGGCTCTCTGACGTGGTGCGTTGAACTCCTTGAACTCGTAGTACTGTCCCGAAGCGATGAACGGCTGCACGTACAACTCGAGCGTCGTCGTCGGTGAGAAGGTCATGCTGAGCCGCGTGTCGAGCGCGACCTGTTTCTGTTTGATCGACGAGAGCAGGTAGCGACTGCCGTAGAACGCCGTCGCCGTGGGATCGGCGAACCTGCCGACGTACTGCAGCAGCGAACGTGAATCGTTCCACGACGGGCCGAACGTCAGCTGCACGGCTGACGTCGCGTGATACTGCAGGTTCGCATAGATGCTGCTGCCCCAGCCACCGCTCACGTTCGTCGCGTAGCTCGCGCCGCCGCCCCATACGAGTGTGTGGCGTGAATCCGTGTTGAAATCGGCCTCGATGTATCCCTGGCCCGGCCGCTTCACCACCGGCCCGCCGCGCAGCAGCGCGTCATCCAGAAGATCCGGACGCCAGAGGTAGAACGCGTCGAAGTTCCAGAAATTCAGCGTGGTGCCGCTCACATAGAGCTGCAGCTGCCTGTCCACGACGTCGCCTTCGAAGTTGCTCTTCGTCTGCCCGCCCGCGATCACCTGCATCGACCTGTACCACGTCGTGGGCTTCGTGAAATTCCGGAACACGTTTGCGCTGTTGAAAAAATAATCGGCGCGGCTGCTGAACCCGAGATCGTTGTTCTCAAAGCCTGCCGAACGGAAACTGAGCGAGGTTTCCCAGAGCCAGTCGCCGGCGTCCTTGGCAAGCCGCGTGTAGCCGGCGAGTCCGCGCATCGACGTGGCCGAACTGTCGAGCCGGTTCGAGAGAAATCCGTCCGAACCGGGCCCGCGATCCGGCCGCTGGAAATAGTGCGCGCTCGACCGCTGCACTGCGCTGATCTCGCGCGGGTGGCCCTCGATGCTCGAGAGCGCGTACTGTCCCTGAAGCGAGTACGTGCGGTTCTTCCACGTGTAGAGAAAATCGGTGCCGAGGAATTCCGCGTGGTTGTTGAGTCGCGGCGCGAACGTCGAGTCCATCTGGCGAATGACCGACGTCGCGATCCCGCCGAGCACGAGATTGCCGCCGAGCAGATCCTTCTTGATGCGTCCGACGAAATAATTGGTCAGCGGATCCACCTCCTGCGCTGCGCGCGTTCCGTCAGCGAGCTGGACCCGCGCGTTCGCGCGATTGGTGACGGCATCGAGAATGCCGACGGTGAATCCGTTGCTCGTGCGGCCCGTGATCTTCGCGGCGCCGAGGATAGCGTCGGCGTCGGGCACATCTGCGTACGGTCCGGCATTGTAGGCGAGGTTCGCGCCGGTTGGGGCGCGGCCGATCCGACGCGAGTAGAACGCGTTCAATCCCGACACGTTGCTGCAGAAGAAGCAGCTGAATCCGCCGAAGTTGAACACGCCCGAACCCGAGACGAAGAACGGCCGCTTCTCCGGGAACTGCGTTTCGAACGCGGAGAGATTTATCACCGCGGGGTCAAGCTCGACCTGGCCGAAGTCGGGATTGAAGGTGGCGTCGAGCGTGAGATTCGAACTCAGCGAGTAGCGCGCGTCGAGTCCGGCGTTCACCGATTGCTTATGCCCGCCGTTGAATGGATCGCCGGGTGAGAACGCAACGTTGCTCGATTTCGTGACCGCGTAGGGGAGCAGTTCCAAATGATGCTCGGTGCTCGCGACCTCGATTCCCGTGAGATGGCCGAACCTGCTCGGCCCACCGGGTTCGTTCTTTTTCCAGAACGACCACTGGTCGAGCTCCTGCCGGCGATGGATGAATCGCCGCAACTGGAGTCCCCACGTCTGAATGGAATCTTTCGAGAAGCGAAGCTGGTTGAACGGAATTCGGATTTCCGCCGTCCACCCGTCCGCGTCGATCGACGTCGCGACCTGCCAGACCGGATCCCATCCAGAATCGCAGCAGGAGGCGCCGATGCCGAGCTGATCCTGAATTGCGCCGGAGGGGTTGATGTCGAAGAACGCGCGACCGAGGTGGTCGTGATAGCCGTCGAGAACGATCTCGATGTAGTCGGAGTTGAAAGGCTGGTCGCGCCGCACGAGCGAGGTGTGCACGCCTGCGGCGCCCTCGGTGTCGTGCATGCGCGCGCCGATGTAGAGCGCGTCGTTATCGAAGAGAAAGCGGATCTCGGTTTTCTGAGTGGCGGGCTTTCCCTCCTCGGGATCGGTCTGCAGGAAATCGGTGACGGGAGTGGCGGACTTCCACGCCTCTTCGTCGAGCTTGCCGTCGATGACGATCGCCGACGAGCGATGCGCCGCAGCCGCCGACGGAACCGGGATTACATGCCCCGCGTTTTCAGAATGAGTGGCGGGATGCGGCGAAGGCTGCGCCGCGAGCGCGAGCGGAAACGCGACAGCAAGGGCCGCGACCCGGAGAAAATTCGAACGCATTGCACGGTGGGGCCTGGGTGGCGGCGGGGGGTTGTGCCGACGCCCTGTTAGATGCCACCACCCGCAAAACGGTTTACCGAGCCTTGGTGCTCGCCGGCGCCTTCCGGTGTTTGGTGGCTTGTTCGTAGCCGTAGGCAAGCGTGATGAGTTTGCCTTCGCTCCACGCGCGACCGAAGAACGTCATGCCGGCGGGGAGCGCGTTGTTGCGCGTGTATCCCATCGGGACGCTGATGGCGGGGAAACCGGTGGTGGGCGAAAAGAGCTGGCTGTTGTCGCCGGCGGGCGTCATCATGTCGCCGATCAAGCGCGGCGGGTTGCTCCACGTTGGATACACGAGCGCGTCGAGATGGAGCGAGTCCATCATTGCGGTGACCGCAACGCGAAAGCGTTCGCGCATTGCCTCGCGCGCCTTGCAGCCGGGGCTGTCTTCGGGCGGTGTGGTGACCGCCTGCGCCGCCTGAAGGCGAACCTGAATCGACGGATGATAATTTCCGCTTTTCAAAACCTCGTCGACGGTCTTGATGGGCGCGTTCTGGCCGCGCGCCGCGAGGTAGCGTTCGAGGTCGTACTTGAACGGGTTGCAGCCGCCGCCGCCCGCTCGAGTAATCGCGTTGAGCGAGTCGATTCCCGCTGGATCGACGATCACTGCTCCTGCTTTCTCGAGATCTTTCAGAGCCCTGTTGAACACCGCGACGACTTCGCTGTCCTGAGTCGGCTTGCCCTCGCGATCGTTGCGCTCGTACGCCTGATGGAGCACACCGATGCGCGCGCCCCTGAGGCCACCGGGCACAACGAACTTCCGGTAGTCGCTCTCGCGATGGGTGCGCGCCGCCGCGGTCACCGCGTCATCGGGATCTTCACCCGCGACCACATTGAAAATCTCGACCGCGTCTGCGACGGTGCGCGCCATCGGGCCCGCGATGTCGGCGCTGTTGCTGAGCGGCACCACGCCCGCGCGCGACGTGAGTCCCATGGTCGAACGGATTCCCACGAGCGCGTTGTGACCAGAGGGGCCGCGAATGGAATTGCCGGTATCCGATCCGAGCCCAGACTCGCCTTCGTTTGCCGCGACGGCCGCGGCAGTTCCGCCGCTCGAGCCCGCCGTTACGCGATCGAGCGCGTACGGATTCTTCGTATAACCCGGCAGAATCGAGTTCACCGTTTCAAGCGGTGAGAATGCCCACTCGGCCATGTTCGACTTCGCGAGCACGATCGCGCCCGCTTCGCGAATGCGCGCGACCATCGTCGCGTCCTGCCTTGGAATCCAGCCTTTCAGTGCGAGCGAACCGGCGGTGGTCTGGAGATCTTTGGTTTCGAAATTGTCCTTCACGATCATCGGCACGCAGTGCAGCGGGCCGACAAATCCCTCCTTCGCATATCGTTTGTCGAGAGAATCTGCGGTTGCGAGCGCGTTGGGATTCAGTGTGACGAGCGCGTTGATCGCGGGTCCTTGTCTATCGTACGCAGCGATTCGCTGGAGGTATTGCTGGACGAGCGAATGGCAGGTAAGCATTTTCGCCTTCATCGCCGCATGCACGGCGGCGATCGTAGTCTCCTCGATCTTGAAGGCGGGCGCGGAATTCTGGGCGGACATGACGGCCGGGATGATCACGGCCAACGATGTGCGGAGAGCGTTGCGGTTCATGAGTGAAAATCTGGTTCACCCAGCCCATCTTGGCCAACGAAGCTGTGCTTATCGGGGGCTCGGATTTCGACATGTCCCGCGAAACCGAGGCGGCAATAGGTTCGTAGAGGCAGACGTCCCAACTCAATTATGGAACCGGTTCGATGAATGTTCGAATAACCG
>JANYIJ010000008.1 GCA_025362095.1 Gemmatimonadota bacterium
CGCAGGCGAGGCGGTGGTAAGCATCGTGAATCAGACGCCGGGAAATCACCGGGCGATCGGAGGCGTCAAGGTTACTTCGGCTACCGGCTGGTTCGCCGCGCGTCCCTCGGGCACTGAGAAACTGTACAAGATCTATGCGGAGAGCTTTCGCGGCCGGGCGACGCTCGACACGATTCTCGCGCAGGCGCAGGCGATCATCGATACCGCGGTGGGTGACATGGACGAGCGCACGCTTGACGATGGTGGAACTCGTCACTGAGTGGCCGCGTCGTATGGTCGATCGTCTTAACTACGGCTTGGGCGGCGGCGTCTTCTTGGGCGGGAGATGTTTCTTCAGCGCTGCCTTCGCCTTCTGATCTTGCTTGATGTCCTTGGTTTCCGCTTTCGCCGCCGCGGGGTCGCCCTTTGCTCTATCGGCCTTGCGCGCAGCCTTGTCATCCTTGATGTCTTTGTTCAAAGCCTTGAGACTGTCGCGGACAGGATTGCTCTTCTTCGCGGGCGGTGTGGTGGCGCCCTGGGCTGAGAGCGCTGCGGCTCCGAGCACGAGGCCGGCGAGAACGGCGCCAATTCGATGACGGGTCATTGGTTGCTCCTGTGGACGGATTCGATCAGGTGGACCGGCGTGAATTCAATTTGCGACACATTAATGACGCTTAATCACGTGCTAAGTTAAGTGCTCCTCATCACATTGACAGTAACCGCACTCACCGCTACGAACTTCAATCACCAAACTCATGATACGACGATTCACTTTTCTGATCGCGACCGCATGTCTTGCTCCACGCGCTGACGCGCAGGCCGACAGCGCGAAAAAGGCCGTCAGCGCCGCAGGTACGGCCGTGACGGCGGACAGCGCGGCTGACAGCCCGAAATTTTCCATCGGCGCCGGAATCTCCGCGGGCACGATGCATTTCCAGAACAACGCGCAAGAGCGCGCGCTCGGCGCGACGATCGACGTGCATCTGTTCGGCTGGCTCGACGTGAGCCTCAACCCGACGTACGCATGGGCGACCGCCGCAGACACCGTTCTTGCCAAGCGCACGATCAAGGGGCGCACGTCCAGCGGCTTTGCGGCGCTTCCCGTGAGTCTCGGCTATTCGCGCGACCTCCCCGGCGGCTGGTCACCTTCAGTCAGCATCGGATTGGGTTTCTCGCTTCCCACCGGCGACACGCTCAGCGTGGGGAGCGCGAGCGCCGGTTACGGCGCGACGATGGGGTTCGGTCTCGCGCCGAGCGACAACTTCTCGATGAACCTCGGCGCGTCGCACGCGCTGAACGATGCGTACTCCTCGGGAATCGGCACATCCTCCGCGACTTCACTCTCCGCGAGCGCGACGCTCACCGTGGGGAAGGTCGGCGTCAGCGGCACCTACTCCGGCGACGTCGGAAGCGTTCCGCTTGGTTACGAGACCGCGCAGTCGCTCGGTGCTGGTCTCAGCATTCCGATCCATGGGAGCCTCACACTCACGCTCGACGGTTCTGCAGGTCTCACCGCCGGCGCGCCGATGTGGACGTCGTCAATCGGTTTCGGCTTCACGCCTGCGGGAATCGCGTCCGTCATGCTCTCGCCGATCGTGCGCGCTCGGGCTGCCCTTGGCGCCGGCAGCAAGATTGCGAGAGCGATCAAACCCAAGACGAAGGCGAAGTAACCTGTGCAGAACGGATCGGCGAGCTGATTGCGGCGCGCAGCCCGCTGGCTGACGCGCTAACGACTCTTTGACGCCAATGGCGCACGCCAGTCGACGTCGTTGCGCACGCCCTGCCAGACTTCCATCGGGCCCACGAGTACTTTCGTGCGGAACGAATTTCCGTTGAGCACGACACGATACGCGCTCGCCGGTTCATGCGCGCCGTTGGTGATGCTCCGCGGAATGCCGTCAATCGCGAGGCCGCAGCGGCCATCTTGAAATAGCTGCACGCGAAGACGAATCCAGCGGCCGCTTGAAAGCGCCGGCACGAGCACGTCGTCGATCCCCATCGCGCCGTCGTTCTGCACGATGTTGCGAAGCGACGGTCCTTCGCCCGGCGGCGCGGCCGCACTGCATCGCCTCAGCGCGAGTTCATCGCGGCGCGGGAGCGAGCCGGTGTGGTGATCCCAGCGCGCCACCGCGTCCATATCGATCGACGCTGTCAACTCAAGCTCGATGAACTGCCACTGCGACATCGTTTCCGGCACGGAGATCCACGCTTCCAGCCCGAGTCCGCTGCTCGCATCGAACGCCGCTCTCGAGTACGCACCGCTCGTGAACGAACCGTCGCCTCGATTCCAGAAGGCGCGGCCGAATCGCGGATCATCAGTCAACTCCGGCCGCGGTTCACCGAACGGCACAAAGGCGCGTTCGAGCGGCTCACGCCAGTCGATTGTGAGGACGGTACTGCTCGGGTGCACTGCGACTTCGATCGTCGCACTCGTCGATCTCCACCCGCCTGCGGTGCCGACGACTCTTACCTGTCCTGCGCGCCGCGGCACGAGCAATCCGCCCGCCGACACCGTTGCAACTCCGGTGTCGGGTGTGCTCCATGAGATGTCGCGCACGTCGATCGTCGCGCCGTTCTGATCGTGTCCGCGCGCGGTGAGTTTGTACGGGGCGTTGAGCGCAATGCCGGCAGGCGGCACGTCGATCGTGAGCGAGTCGAGATACGGCGCGTGCGGAATCGGACCGAGCCAGTGCAGTTCCAAGGGCTCGTCGTTCACCGGGCCCGCGCGAACGATGCGCTCCATCATCGGCGCTTCAATCGCCCAGAGCCGGGTTTTCGGAGCTTTCCCCGCGTCGCCGCAGCGGCACAAAATCCATCGGCCATCGGGACTCAGCTCCGCGTCCACCGAGGCGTATTTGCGCAGTGTAACCCAAGCCGACTCGTTCACGTCGTAAATGACGACCGCCGATTGTTTGGCTGCGCGCCAGTACGATCGAACGACCACGCGATGTGAGTCGAACCATCCCATCACGGCCATTTCGGCGGCCGCCTGTTCGCTGGAGCATTCCTTCATCGATCCCGCCGGGGTCACGAAACAGAGCTGATCGGGCGCGCCGTTCCAACTGCGGCGCACGAACGCGATCTGCGTGCCTTCAGGACTCCAGTGCGGTGAACCGTCGGAGTACGGACCGCGGGTGAGCTGCCTCACCGCGAACGTGGTAGCGTCGAGCACTGCGAGATCGTAGTGGCTCAGAGAATCCCAGCGCGCGGTTGCGAACACGGCATACCGGCCCCCGGGTGCCCAGCTCGGCTGGATGTCATCGCCGCGTGTCGACGTCACGCGCATCGCCGCGCCTGATTTGTCCGTCACGAAGAGGTCGAGGCCGCCGGAGTCGGGCACGTTTCGCACGCTGATCAGGCGGCCATCCGACGCGAGCGATGTGATGCCCGGCAAGGCGAACGGCGATGAGTCACTCTTTGTAGCGAGCGTCTGCAGGTCGATCACGTCGGACCGGCTGAATTGCTCGCGACGAAACTCGATCCGGCGGAATCGCGACTTGCCATTCTCGACGGTTCGTGCGAGCAGGATCGCGTCGGGCAATGGCGGCGGCGGCGGCGCGGGCCGCATGGAAAGCACGGCGGTTGAGAGCAGCAGCACGGCGGCGGCGGCGGCATACCACGCCGTGAACGGGTGCCGCACGAGAAATGGCGCGCGCGCGGCAAGGCGCTTCACGCGATCGGAGTGCGCGTCCTCTCCGAGAAATTCCGACGCAAGGCGCTTCGCGCTGCGCCGGTCGCCCTTGGAGCGCTCAACGGCGAGCCAGTCGCTGAACACATCGGAGAGCGAGTCTTCATCGTCGACGATCATGAACTGTCGCGCCGCCCGAATCAGCTGCACCGGCTGCGCGCGCAGTTCTGCGAGCGCGCGCGCGAGCTTCCGGTGCCCGTGCGCGCGCTCCTCGAGCGGACTGAGATCCACGATGGCTTCTGCGATTTCGTCGTGGGCCGGATGCCAGCCCGCATTCGAGCGCGCGATGAAACCCCGCCTCTCGAGATCATTGAGCAGCGGCTCGAGCAGGTGCGCCTCGGTGCCGACCGCCCGCGCGTACGTCTGGGTTTCGAGGGGCACACCCGCAAGAGCAGAGGCAAGAATCACGCGCTGCTCGGCGGCGGCCAGTCCGGCGAGGCGGTGATAGATTGCGCTGCCGGACATGATCGTGGTCGCGAGCGCATCGTGATCGTGCACCCGCCACTCGCCGTTCTCCAACGAGACAGTCCCGCGCTCGATGAGCGAGCCGAGCAGTTCCAAGATCAGCAACGGAGATCCATGCGTCGCGCCCTGCACACGCTTGGCGAGATCGTCCGCAGCAAGCGATTCCGGCACGGCGCCGAGGCTCGCCACGAGCGCGCCAACCTGCACCGAGGTGAGCGGAGCAAGCGTGACCGGCTCTGCCGCGGTGAGATCGAACGATGGAAGGAAAACCGGCCGGCTTGTGGTGACCGCAAGGACGTGCTCGTCGGAGAGGCGGCCGAGCGCGCTGCCGAGTGCGCGCTGCGACTCCTCGTCCGCCCAGTGCACGTCATCGACGAACACAGCGACAGCGCCGTCTTCGGCGACGGCGGCAAGCAGCTCTGAAATCGCCAGCGACCGCGTGCGCACGAGATCTGCGTCGCGAGGCTGCGAAACTTTCGCGGTGAAGATGCTCGAGAGCCGCGGGTTGAGCGTGACGAGCGTCGACGCGACCTCCGGCGCCACGCCGTTGGCGCCGGAGTGCTCGGCGAGCGCGGCAGCGAGAGCCGCGAGCAGCGCGAACGGAATGTGGCGGTCGCCGGGGCGCGCGCGAACCGATGCGATGCGAGCGCGGCGCGCGCGAAGTCTGGCCTCAACATCGCCCATCAGCCGTGACTTGCCGATGCCAGGGCGGCCCGAGATGTGCAGCCGCTGCGCGCGGCCATCGCGCGCGCCGGTCCAGGCGCTCAGCAGGCGCGAGAATTCAACCTCACGCCCGACGAGTTCGGCGGTGAGCGCGGTGCCTTCATCTCTTGCGGCACGCTCCGCGTCCCGTGGCTCGCGCCGCGCCGCGCGCAGCAGGGCGCGCGTGGGAGGCTCGGGATCGCTCCTGTCGTCGCGCAGCCGGCGCTCAAGGGCGTCGGCCTCAACGATCGCGCCCAGGTGATCGCGCGACGAGATGAGCGCTTCGAGCACGAGCCGCCACGCAAGCTCGGAGTTCGGCGCCGTGTCTCTCGTGCGGCGTGCGAGGGCGACAGCCTCGCGAGGCTTCGGCACCGAGAGCCACATGCGCGTGAGCCGCTCTGCCGTGCGGACGAACGTCGCGCGCAACCGCTCGCGCTCGAGATCGGCCCAGTGCTCGAACTCGGCGCCTCCGGGGAGCGCGAAGTTCGCCAGAAAATCGCCGGTGTAGAGATTGACCGCGCGCTCGAGGTCGTCACTCTCCGCGGCGGCGATGAAAGCGTCGCGATCAGAATCAACGGGGAACGTGAGCGCGATCGTTTCGTCGGCGGAGGTCAGCAGCGTGAGGCCGAGCCGGCGCTTCAGGTACCAAAGCGTTTGCCGGAGTGCGTGCCGGCCAGCTTCCGGCTCGAGATCGGACCAGAAAAGGTCGAGCAGGTGATCGCGGGTGGCCGACCGGCTGGGAATCAGCGCGAGATACGTGATCAAGCCAAGCGGCTTGCCAGGACCGAGCGCGCGATCGGCGCTGACGCCGTCGACAGTCACAATGACTCGCAATTCAGCTTCACCGAGCGTCGCGAGCTCGATTCGGGGTGATTGCGGTGGCGCGATTGTGTCGGTCAGTGATTCACGCACGGCTTCTGACTGAGGTCTGACTCCGCACTGGTTGCTTCGTGAGAGAGAAAATCAATTCCCACTTCAGTCTCACAGCATGCAAGATCGCGATACACCGTCCGGACGCAAGCAGTATCGGCTGGGACTCTTGACGATCGTCGCGGAACCCACGGTTTCGCCGACTCGGTTTGAAGGTTGGCTCCCGCGGACGGCGGAGTTGGTCGAGCATCCCGCCGAAGCGGAATTGTGGTTGGGCGGTCCGGAGACGCGAGAGACTCCCAAGGGAAGTTCGAAGCTCGTGCCGGGCGGAGTGGCGGTTTGGGTCGACGAGAGTGCGGGCCGCGCGTCGCTTCGCAGTCCGGCGGGGCACGCGGAGCTCGATCTCGCAGAGCGATGGGGTCGCGTGAGTCCTCGCGACGGAACGAGTGAGCTCAACGCGTTGCTGAACGTCAGCGCAGCAATTCTCATGGGCCGCGCCGGCGCCGCACTGGTTGACGCCTCGGCAATCATCGACCCGAGCGGCGGCGGCTGGATGATCGTGGGACCGCGCGAGAATCGCTCGGCGCTGGTCGAGGCTTTCTCGCGCGAGGGCTGTGACTATGTGAGCGACGACCAAGTCGTGGTGCGAAAGGCGCATCATCAGGACGGCGTAATCGCGATGGAGAGCTGGCACCGGCATCGCGATGCTTTGCCAGCGGAGAACTGGAAGCCTGTGGTGCCGTTGCGCGGGCTGCTGCTCGCGCGCACGATCGTGACGCAAACGCCGCTCCCGTGGCGCGCTGCGTCTCGCGATCAGGCGCTCGCCTCGCTGCTCGATGCGTCTCCGCATCTGGCCAGCGATCCCGGCACAGAGCAGCCGCTGCGCGAAATGCTTGCATCGTGCACGGCGCGGCCATCGATCACGGCGCTGATCAGCAAAGGCCGCGTCACGCCGCCGGGCGGAGCGCTGCGACAGCTGGCGAGCGCGGTCGACTCACTGCTCTAGCACTCGTCGGGGATCGCCCGACATAACGCCGCCAGCGCGCCGACACCTTTTCACTGCCGCGCGGCGAGATTGGAAGATGCTGAGCTTCCGCGCATGAGCCGCCTTCGATCGCTGATGCTTCCGGTCGCCGTCCTTGTTTTGCTCGCGAGCGGCGCGATCGTGCGCCTGACAGTGAGTGCGGCCTCCGCGCAGGTCGTGTGGGAGATCGGGCTGGTGCTGACAGGACTTCCGGTGCTCTGGAAGACGCTGCGCGCGGCGCGCCACGGCAGGTTCGCCACTGATATCGTCGCATCGTTCGCGATAGTCGGCGCGGTGGGTCTCTCTCAGCCGCTCGCCGGGCTGGTGATCGTGCTGATGCAGACAGGCGGCGAATCACTCGAGCGATACGCGGAGGGCAAAGCCTCCGCCGCCGTGCGCGCGCTCGAGGAGGCCGCGCCGCGCATCGCGCACCGCATCAGCGGCGAGCGCATCGGGGATATTCCCGTTGGAGAAATCGCCGTTGGTGACCTGCTGCTCGTGCGACCTGGCGATCTCGTTCCGTGCGACGGTGAAGTCATAGAAGGACGCTCGGACCTCAACGTCGCCGCGCTCACCGGCGAGGCGGCGCCGGTAGACGCGATTCCGGGAACGCATGTGATGAGCGGCACGCTCAACGGCACGGGAGTGCTCCGACTGCGCGCGAGCGCACGAGCGTCCGAGAGTCAGTATGCGAAGATCGTGGAGTTGGTCCGAACCGCGCAGTCGAGCAAGGCGCCGCTGCAGCGCGTGGCGGACCGGTACGCGGTGTGGTTCACGCCGGCCACAATTATTGCCTGTATCGCCGCGTGGTTCGTCTCGCACGATTCGCTGCGCGTGCTGGCAATTCTTGTCGTTGCAACGCCGTGTCCGCTCATTCTCGCGGCGCCAGTCGCTTTCATCGGCGGCATCAACAGGGCCGCTCGAACGCAAATCATCGTGCGCAATGGCGCGGCGCTGGAGCGACTCGCGGCAGTGACGATCGCGGTGTTCGACAAGACGGGCACGGTAACTGTCGGACAGCCGCGGATAAAACAGCTGCGGCCGGCTAACGGATTCGATTCTGCGAGAGTACTGAGCGATGCGGCGGCGGTGGAGCAGGGCTCGAGTCACCAGCTCGCGCGCGTGATCGTCGAAGCGGCGGCGCGGCTCGACGGCGAGACGATTCCAACAGCGACGTCTCATCTGGAATCACCGGGGCAGGGCGCCGTTGGCGCGGTGAATGGGCACGCGGTGCATGTCGGTTCGCGCAGCTTCGTACTTCCGCACGGGAAAATCGATCCGGAGCAGCTCGCCATCCTGGAGGCCGGCGATATCGCGTTGCGCGCGTACGTCGCGATTGACGGCCAGCTCGCCGGCGTCATCGAGTACGCAGATCAACTCCGGCCGGAGCTCGGCAGAGTTCTCGAGGGCATTCGTCGCGCGGGGATCGCGCGCGTTCTGCTGCTCTCGGGCGATCACGCTCCCAATGTTCGGGCGGTCGCCGCGAGTGTGGGCATCACCGAAGTGCAGGGCGATTTGCTCCCCGCGCAGAAGGCGGCGATCGTCACCCGACTGCGCGCAGGGGGCGACGTCGTCATGATGGTGGGCGATGGAACGAACGACGCGCCCGCGCTCAGTAGCGCGGACGTCGGCGTTGCACTCGCCGGGCACGGCGGCGGAATCACCGCCGAGGCGGCGGATGTGATCATTCTGGTTGACTCACTCGATCGCGTGATCGACGCGCTCGCCATCGGGAAGCGCACCATGCGCGTCGCAAAGGAGAGCATCGTCGCAGGTCTCGCGCTCAGCGGC
>JANYIJ010000069.1 GCA_025362095.1 Gemmatimonadota bacterium
CGAGACGAGCCAGGCGGATCAGGACGCGATCGTGAAGGAACTCTCGCGCGCTTTGAAAAAAACGGTTGTCGCGCACATCGCGGTGAATCCGGCGATCCTCGGCGGGATCGTGGTTCGCGTCGGCGATACCGTCATGGACGGATCGGTGAAGCGCCGGCTTGGCGCGCTCAAGTCGAGGATGACGTCGGGGCGCTGAGTTGGTTGTCCCGAGTTCGAGCTGCCGTCGCACTCGTCGCGACGCTGATCGTTGCGGCATGCGCGGTAGAAGAAAAGCGCGCGAGCGACACGACGATCACGGCCAATGCCGACAGCTACGCGCAGTGGAATCAAAAACTGAAGAATGCAATCCCGATCGGGCTTTCGCGCGACTCGATGGCCACGCTTCTCCGCGCGAGCGGGTTCAGCTGTTTCGTGGGGTTCAACGACGGCAACGCCTTTTGCAAAAAGGATGTGGGCGTGGACGCGGTCGGCCCATCGTACCACTGGAGAGCGGATTTTTGGGTGAAGGGTGGGCGGATCACGAGCGTAAAGGGCTCGTTCGATCACACGGTGTACTAGCTCGGCGCTGAACCCCTCTGCGCAGGCGCCACCGCGCGCCGAGGTATTGGCACTTGCGCGACGAACTCGACATATGTAGAGTTTGTCATGGCTCGCGCATCAAACATCTCACCGCAGACTGTCCGCGTGCTCGAATTGCTGCTCGAGTCGCCGCGCTCGTGGCATTACGGCTACGCGCTTAGTCAGCGCACGGGGCTCAAGTCCGGGACGCTGTATCCGATTCTCGTGCGTCTCGCGGAGCAGGGCTGGCTCGACACGAAGTGGTCCGAACCGGATGCGCCGGGGCGTCCGCCGCGCCACACGTACCGGCTTACCGCTGAGGGCGCAAAATCAGCGCGCGAACGGATCGCGGAGTTCGGGAGCTCGCGATCACGTTCGCGGCTGCGTACCGCGCCGTCGGAACGGTGATTCGAATGAGTCGCGCTCTCAACCAACTCGCTGAGGCCGCGTCGTTTCGCCTCGTCGCGTGGACCAGCGCACGCGTCGACGACGCGCGGCGCGAGTGGGTGGACGGCCTGGCCGCGGAGCTCCCCGCCATCGAGGGCGGATGGCGCAAACTCTGGTGGGCGATCGACGGCCTGCCGCTCGTCTGGTCGTTCGGCAAATGGAGGGAACGCCGGAGTCGAGCTCTCAATCGGAGAACACAAATGAATTCGCAACTTCCGAACACGCGGCGAGCAATGCTGGATTCATTCGTGCTGAACGCCGCGACGCTCGTCGCGTGGTGGCTATTGATGACGCTCTGGATTCGCACGCAGTTCCCACACGGACTGAATGACTGGCGAGTGGGAACGATCACAATCACGCTGGCCTGCTCGCTGGGCGCGGTGGCCGCGCTCTCGATTCGACGACTCGGCGCGGCATACGTGCTCGCCGGTTCTGCCGCGATGGGTATGGTCGAGTTCTCGTTTCATTCACTCTACGGAAACCGCGTTGTGCAGGGCGGGCCAGCTCACTTCGCCACGATGGCCGCGGCAATTCTCGCCGTGACTGCGGCGGCATTCGTGGAGCGGTCGGGCAAGAAGATTGGCATGCATCTGGTAGCGGCACTCGCATCGTTCGCCGTCGCCGAAATCGGCATTCGCGCAGTCTTCGGGATTCTCTGGGCCATGACCGGCGGCCCTTGGCGCTTCCGTCACTTCTTCTTCGACAGCCAGACCAATTTCGCAATCTTCGGCTGCGCCATTCTCGGAGCTGGTATCGGCGCGCTGATTGGCAAGTGGGGCGGTATATTCACTCTACGATGGCCGACCCGATTGACCGCCGATCGTTCTTCTCCACCGGCCTCCGCCGAGCGCTCGGCCTTGCCGTAGACGCAGTCTCGAACACGTTCTCGCCGGGGAAGTACACGCGGCCACCGGGCGCGCTGGCCGAGGCATCGTTTCTCGCCGCGTGCACGCGCTGCGGCGAATGCACTGCGGCCTGCCCCGCGCACGCGATCCATCCGCTCGGCAGCGACGCGGGATTCGCCGCAGGCACGCCGTTCCTGAATGTAAATTCCACGGCGTGCGTCATGTGCACGGACATGCCGTGCGCGGCGATCTGCCCGACCGATGCGCTCGATGTGCCCGTCGATCTGTGGAAGCAGGTGAAGATCTCGGCGATTGCAATCGACACCGAGCGGTGCATCACTTATCGTGACGTGGAGTGCGGCGTGTGCGCGCATGCATGTCCGGCCGGGCCGACCGCGCTGCGCATGGACGATCGCAAGCATCCGCAGCTCGGTCCCGATTGCACAGGGTGCGGCGTGTGCGTCGTTGCGTGCGTGACCAGCCCCAGTTCGATCAAGTCAACGACAATCGGGAGACCTTCGTGAGCGGGAAGACTGAAGTTCGCATCGTGCAGAAGCCGTGGGGGCACGAGACCATTTGGGCTCACACGAATCTCTATGTGGGGAAAGTGCTGCATATCAAAGCGGGGCACTCGCTCTCGGTGCAGTATCACAATCTGAAGGATGAGACGATTCATCTCTTGAGTGGGACGATGATATACCGAATCGGGACCGAAGACCGAAGTCCGAAGTCCGAAACTGCGGGGCAGGAGCTGCGAGAGATTGAGTTGAGAGAGGGGGAGTCGTTCCGCAACGAACCCGGAATGATCCACCAGATGGAAGCGGTCACTGATTGCGTATTGCTCGAAGCATCGACTCCGCACCTCGACGATGTCGTGCGACTCACCGATCGCTACGGTCGCGAAGGAACCAG
>JANYIJ010000036.1 GCA_025362095.1 Gemmatimonadota bacterium
ATCGTCGTGTTCAAGTTCCGTCGCCGTAAGAACTATGCCAAGAAGCAGGGGCATCGTCAGGGCTTCACTGAAATCCGCATCAACGACATCAAGCTCGGATAATCGGAACTCACAATGGCACATAAAAAGGGCGTAGGTTCAACGCGAAATGGTCGCGATTCGAACCCCCAGTACCGCGGCGTGAAGAAGTTCGGCGGCGAGCGTGTGCGCGCCGGGAACATCATCGTCCGTCAGTGCGGCACCCGCTGGCACCCGGGCAACAACGTCGGCCTCGGCTCCGACTACACGATCTTCGCGCTCGTCGACGGCATCGTGAAGTTCGAGCACAAGAGCAAGACGCGCTTCAAGATCTCGGTCTATCCCGCTCAGGAAACTTCAGCGGCGTAACAGCAGTAGTGTTCCAAAGAGGAGGATCGCATGGCTCTTTGGGATAAGCTGTCAACCGAACTCCGCAGTGCAGGCAAGGCCGCGCGCGGGGCGATCGACGAAGGCAAACTCCGGCTCGAGCTGTTCCGTATCCGCCAGCTCGCCGACAAAGCCGCGCAGGCCCTCGGCTATGCCATCCATCAGGCGCACCAGAGCGGAAAAGAGCCCGCCCCTGATACGATCAGCCGTTTGGAAACGACGCTCACAGAACACGAAAACGAAGCGAAGCGGCTGGAGGCTGAACTCGCCGCCAATACCGCCGGCGAAAGCACAGCAAACAGCAAACCGTAGACAGCAACGCTCCGGCCGCTGTCCCCTGTTTGCTGTCCCCTGTTTGCTGTTAGGGAACTACTTCTGTCGCGTTCGACGGAGCGCCGCTCGTAGGCAACGCGCTCAGCACATCCCGCCACGCGAACTTCTTGCCGCTGCCGCGCACGTAGTAATCCAGAAAATTCATCTCCGCGACAGCCTTCACGTACTGGTTCCGCGCGTCGGGAATCCCGTGCGAGTTGCCGGGGTAGACCCAGAACTCATTGGGCACGCCGAGCGCAGAGAGACCGTAATGCATCTCCTCGCTCTGCGGCCGCGGCACTCGCGGATCGCCGTAGACCACGTGAATGAATATCGGAGTCTTCGCCGTTTTGATCGTCGCGATCGGTGACTGCTTCCACCAGTTCATGTAGTCGTCCCAGTACATCTTGTCGCCGAGGTACCACTCGCGCAGGCGGTGCGTATCGCTCTGCGCCCACATCGACGTCCAGTTCGCGACGCCGGCGCCCGAGCTGATTCCCTTGAAGCGCGTCGTGTGCGTCTCGATCCAGTTCGCATAGTGGCCGCCCGCGCTCCAGCCGAGCACGCCCATCTGCGTGCTGTCGACCATTCCCTGTGCGATGAGATAATCAACGCCGGCCATGATGTCCTGATAGCCCTTGGTGAAATAGTCGCCGGCGGTTTCGATTTTGAACTTCTGTCCGTAGTTCGTCGACGCCCGGTAGTTCGGCTCGAGCACGACATACCCTGCTCCCGCATATGCCTGCGCGTTGTAGCCGCCGTTGAAGCCGAGCACGTCAGCTGCGGCAGGCCCGCCATGAATCGCGACGATGAGCGGGTACTTCTTCCCAGGCTGGTAGTTGAGCGGCTTCACGAGCACGCCGCCGACGGGCGAACCGTCCTTTGATTTCCAGGTGATTTCTTCTTCGTCGCCGAGCGCGATCTGCTCGCGCGCCCATTTGTTGGCGTCAGTCAGCTGCACCCATCCCGCGCGATCCTTGAGCGCGGCAATTCCCGAGAGCGTGTACGTCGCCGTGGGTGTCTTGGGGTCGGCGTAGTTCACGAGCAGGCGGCCGGTCGCTTCGTCGTGCGACATCGAAACCGACGCTTTGAAATCCGTGAGCTGCACGACGTGACCGGTCGCGACGATTGTCGCGAACACATTCTGCGTCGCCTTCACTCCGGCACTGAAGTAGATCGTGTCACCGGTTGCCGACCAAAAGCCGGCGCGAACGTCGCCGTCGAAATCGGCGCCGAGTTTCCGGAGCTGCCCGCCCGCGTCGTCAATTTTGCGAAGCCAGAGTTTTTCATTGTGCTGGAACTTCATTTCATCCGGCGCGGCAAACACGAACCACTGACTGTTTGGCGAGAAGCTGATCGGGCTCTCGGAAATGATGTCGTTCTTGGTGAGGCGCTCGATCTTCCCGCTCGCTGCGTTCAGCAGATACAGATCGGCGTAGTCGTTCTCCTCGAGAATGCCGCGCTCGTACCGGCTCGGCGACATGCCGTGGAATCCGATCCACTGTCCGTTTGGCGCGATGGTGAACTCGCCCACGCTGTACGACGTGTCGGTCGTGAGGCGGTGCTCCTGCCGGCCATCGATGTCGAACGACCAGAGACTTTTGCCCGAGGCGGCCGGATCACGCGCGTCGACGGTGAAACGCGAATCTCTGCGCGCGCGCTCTTCACGGTCGATGCTGTCGGGCGTGACGAAGTAGATCCGCTTGCTGTCGGGTGACCACTGCCAGTTGCCCATCCCGGTGTTGTGGCGCGTCCACTGCGCCGGCTTGGGCGCATCGCCTCCGAGATCCGCGATGGCGAACGCGTAGACCTGCTCGCTCCCCGCGCGACCGGAAGTGTAGGCGAGCCACTTGCCGTCTTTGCTGAAGGAAAAGTTGGAGACTCCGCCCGTGGCATCGGTGAGCTTGTGCGCCTCACCACCGTCGAGCCGCATCATGTAAAGCTGATTGTTTCCTCCCGCCGCAGCGCCGGGGGCCCCAGCAGCCGGCGCCGCGCCGCCACGTCCGCCTGCAGCGGCGGCTGGCGCGTCGCGATCCGAGAGAAACGCGATGAAGCTTCCATCGCGCGACCAGCGCGGGGTCGTCTCGTTTTTATCGTCGGTGAAGGTGAGACGCCGCGTGGACGAGACGCCGGCCGATGTCGACACCAAGTAGATGTCGCTCTGCCTTCGTTCTTTCTGCCAATCGGGAATGCTCAGCGTGTAGAGCATCCACTTTCCATCCGGACTCACGGCGTCGCCCGCCGTGGTCCGCATGTTCTGCGCATCGAGGAAATTCATTGGACGCTTTGCCTGCGCGCCAAGCGTGGCCGCCGCGAGTGAAGCGACGGCGACAAGAAATAGTTTTTTCACGGCAGTCCTCTTCAAAGAAGTTTATGGTTTTCTGTACGTTGGCGGTTTGTTCTTGTAGCGGTCGATGAGCATCTGCTGACGCGTAGGCGCGTTGTTCTCTACTCCGCGCACGTACACGTGCTCGGCTGACGACGCGAACTCGAACGGATCGCCACTCCAGACCACGACATTCGCTTCGCGGCCGACCTGCAGCGAGCCGACTTTGTCCGCGACACCCATTACTTCCGCAGGCGCGAGCGTCACCGCGCGCAGGGCGTCGTCCCATTTCATCCCGTACGCCACGGCGTTGCCCGCCTCGTAGCGAACGTTGCGCGCGTTGTAGTTGTCCTCGCCCAATCCGCCGCCGTCGCCGACGATCACGACTTGCACGCCAGCGGCGCGGAGCAGGGCAAGGTTTTCCTGCCGGTGCCCCAGCGACGAGAATGAATTCGGAATGTTATTCATCGCTCCGGCCATGACCGGCACGTGAGCCGCGGCGAGTTCCGTGGCGCACTCCCACGCTTCGGCGCCGCCGTCGATGACCAGCTTCAGGCCGAACTGTTTCGCGATGCCGAGCGCGGCGCGAATGTCGGCCGCTTTGTTCGCCGAGACGATGAGCGGCATCGTGCCTGCCAGCACCGGCGCGAGCGCTTCGAGGTCTTCACGCGACGCGGCCATGGACCGGATCGCGCCGTTGTCGTACGCGACTTTTCGAAGACCGTACGTTTTCGCATCGGAGAGCACTGCTTTGAAATGCGCGAACTGCTCGCCGCGAGCCTCGCTGCCGTCCCCGAGTTCGCCGACCATTGCGACCGGCCCCTTCACCAGCATCGACGCGACTGTTTCCCCGTTGAGATCCACGACTGCCGCGCGCCCGCTGAACAAGCTGCCGCCGGCCGGCGCGACCGTCGCCGTGGTGACGCCATCCCGGCGCGTCTCCGCAATGAACGTCGCCGCGGGATTCATTCCCTCCCAGGCGTTGAACGACGCGGAGATTCCTTTCTCACCCTTCGCGCGTGACTCGTTGTAGCCGCCGCTCTGAGGATTTCCCTCGGCGAGGCCGAGCGAAGTCGCGGCGTTGAACAGTCCCGGCGTCACCCATTTTCCGGTGGCGTCGATCTTCGTTGCGCCCGCGGGCACAGCGGTGCTCGCACCGCCGACCGCTGTGATCTTTCCGTTCGTGATGATCACCGTGCCGTGTTCGATTTTCGGCCCGCTGATAGGGAAGACGGTTCCACCTGTGATCGCGATTGTTTGCGCGCCAGCTGTCGCCTGTGCCCCTAGTGTCAGCTGCGCGATCGCCGCAACTACGAGCGCGGCTGGTGCCGTTCCGAGGGAGCGCATTAGTTCTTCCCTCCATTGTTGACCGGAACGAACCCGAGCTCGAAGTCGGTTCGCCACTGCTGCGCCGGATCTGTTCGATCGAACAGCATCGCGCCGTCGACCCAGACTTTCTCGGCGCGCGTATAGATCGAGAACGGATTTCCCGACCAGAGCACGACATCGGCATTCTTCCCGGCAGCGAGCGAACCGATTTTGTCCTCGAGGCCGAGCGCCCATGCGGGGTTGTACGTCATCCAGCGGATCGCGTCTTCTTCGGTGATGTTGATCCCATTCGCGCGGCCGGCCGCCATCGCCTTGGCCGCTTCCTGATTGAGCCGCTGCGAACCCGACGCATCGTCGGAGTGCATGATCGTGATGCCGCCCGCGGCGTGCACGATCGCCATGTTGGCGCGGACTCCGTCCATCATTTCCATCTTCATGCCGCCCCAGTCGGCCCACATCGACGCCGCGATTCCTTCCTTCGCGAGCACGTCGGCAATCTTATAAGCCTCAACCGCGTGGTGGAATGAACGCACCTTGTAGCCGAATTCTTTCGAGACATCGATCACCTGCATCATCTCGTCGGCCATGTAGCAGTGGTTGTGCACGAGAATATTTCCGCGCAGTACCTCGGCGAGCGTCTCGAGATTGAGATCGCGCGCCGGCGGATCACCGGCGCGATCCGTCAGCCATTTGTCCCACCGGCGCCGGTACGCCTCGGCCTGCGCCCAAGCGATCCGATATCCGGCGATATCGCCCATGCGCGTCTGCGGTCCTCGAGTTGAATACACTCGCATCGGATTTTCACCGCACGCCATCTTGAGGCCGTACTTCGCGCCCGGGAATTTCATTCCCTGCACGCTCACGGCGGGCACCACCTTGAGCACAACGCTGCGGCCGCCGAACAAGTTGCCCGATCCCGGCAGCACTTGAAGCGTAGTGACGCCACCGGCGAGATCGCGCGGGAACTGCGGATCTTGCGGCCACACCGAGTGCTCGACCCACACATAGCCGGTGACCGGATTCACGAGTTCGTTCGCGTCGCTGCGCGACCAGACGTTCGGCGCTGCGTTCGCGCCGAGGTGCGAGTGATCGTCGACGATGCCCGGCGTGACGTATTTGCCGGCGCCGTCGATGACGACCGCGTTTGCCGGCGCATTTACTGTCGCGCCGACCGAAACAATCTTGCCGTCCTGCATGAGAATCGCGCCGTTGCGAATGAGCGGACCGGTGGCGGTGAAGATGTTCACATTGCGAATCACGGTCGGCCGCGAGGGCCACGGCGTGTAGGTGCTCGGAAAGGGATTGGCGTTCGGCGCGCTGAGCGCGCCTGGGCCCGGTTGTGCGGCGGCGGAAGCTGCCGCAAGCAAGAGGGCGGGGAGGAGAGAACGCGTTCGCATACCGGGGATTTCCTGTGACGGCGGGGAGGTGGGTGGAACCACCGCGAAAATACGCGCCGTTACAAAATCAGGCCAGTGGAGTCTGGCCTACTTCAGAGCCCGAGCGTGCTCCTGCAGAGGGCAACGTCGTTCGTGCAGAGCCCGTCCACGTCGAGCGCGTGAAGGCGCAGCATTGCGGCAGGGTCATCCACCGTCCACGCGATGATCCTGCCTCCGCGCGCGTGAACGGCTTCTACCAGATCGCGATCGATCAGGTCCGCCGCCTGCCAGAGATCACGCGCGTCGACACTGGCCATCGAGAAGGTCGGATCCAAGTGGTAGCTCACTTCGAGCACGCCTCGCGGGAGCGCGGGCGCCAACTCGTGCGCCTTCGCGATCTCGCGGTGGTCGAACGCGTGTACCGCAGCGGCCGTGCCGCGTTTCTCCAGTAGCTTGACCGTGGCGGGCGCGGTGCCGTGTCCTTTGAGCTCGCAGTAAATCGTAATGTTTGCTCCGACGGCGTCGATAACCGCAGCTAGGGTTGGAATCGGCTCCCCACGCACTCGAAACGCGCTAAGCTCCTCAACCGTCAGTGTTCGGATCTCGCGGGATGAGGAGTGGACGGTGGGGTCGTGGTGTACGACAAGCACGCCATCGGCGGTCAGATGCACATCGAGCTCGATGCCGGTCGC
>JANYIJ010000073.1 GCA_025362095.1 Gemmatimonadota bacterium
ACAGGTCTTCTCGCGAACCGCCGCCGCGGCCGATGATCAGCACGTCCGCTCCGTGCCAGCGCGCGAGGCGGTCGAGCGCGGCGACGAGCGAATCCGGCGCTGTTTCTCCCTGCACTGCGGCGGGGATCACAATGATATGCACACCGGCATTGCGCCGCTGGATCACCGAGATGATGTCGTGCAGCGCCGCGCCATCGGGACTCGTGATCACCGCAACGCGCCGTGGGAATCGCGGCAGCGCCCGCTTGCGCGCCTGCTCCAGCAGGCCGTCCTTCTCGAGCGCCGCCTTTGTTTTGTCAAAAGCTTTGCGCCAGAGTCCCTCGCCCTCGGCTTCCAGCGCGCGAATCATGAACTGCATTTGTCCACGGGCGGCGTACACCGAGAGCTGGCCATACGCCATCACCTGCATCCCTTCGTCGGGCGGCGCGGGAATGCGAATCCGATCGCGGGACCACACGACGCACGAGAGCTGCGCTGTTGCATCGCGCAGCGAGAAGTACCAGTGACCGTTGCGATGCGCGGTGAAGTTGCCCACCTCGCCTTTCACCCAGATCGGCGGAAACGCGCCTTCGATGATTTCTTTCGCTGCGTTGGTGAGCTGGGCGATGGAGAGCGCTTCTTCGGGCGAGCCTCCGGGTGTTTTCACGCGCCCGCCATTTCCGCCGCGCGCACGGTGTTCTTCAGCAGCATCGCGATCGTCATACGCCCCACGCCGCCCGGCACAGGCGTAATGAGCGATGCCACCTGCTTCGCGCTCTCGAAGTGCACGTCACCCTTGAGGCGATAACCCGCTTTCGCCGTCGCGTCGTCGACGCGGTTCACGCCCACGTCCACAACAACGGCGCCGGGTTTGAGCATCTCGCCCGTCACAAACTCGGCCTTGCCGATTCCGGCAATAAGCAGATCAGCCCGTTTGGTATGCGACACGAGATCGCGCGTACGACTGTGACAGATCGTCACGGTGCAGTCGGCGTTTGCGCCCGGCTGTACCATCAGGCTCGCCATCGGCTTGCCCACGATGTTCGAGCGGCCGATGATCACGCACTCCATTCCCGCGGTTTTCACACCGTACGCCTCGAGCAGCACCTGCACACCCCACGGCGTGCACGGCGCGAACGCATCGCGATCACCGATGAGAACCTTTCCCACGTTCACCGGATGGAATCCGTCCACGTCTTTCTGCGGTGCGATTCGCCGGATCACCGTCTGCGAATCGATCTGCTTGGGGAGCGGCATCTGCACGAGAATGCCGTGAATCGCCGGATCTGCGTTCAGCCGGTCCACAACCGCAAGCAGCTCGGCCTGCGTGGTGCTCGCTGGCATGCGAATCGTCTCGCCGTTCATGCCGGCTTCCTTGCACGCCTTTTCTTTCGCGCCGACGTACACCGCGCTCGCGGCATCTTCGCCGACGAGCACCACGGTCAGCCCCGGGACGATTCCTTTCTTCGCAAGCGCGGCCGCCGCAATCGCGACCTCCGCCCGCACTTTGTTCGCGACGGCCGCGCCGTCGATGATTTCAGCGGGCAATGTCCATCGCTCGCTTTTCGCGAATCGCAACGACTTTGATCTGTCCCGGATACTGCAGCTCAGTCTCCACGCGGCGCGCGATCTCCTCGGTGAGCGACTGCATGCGCGCATCGTCCACATCCTCGGGATTCACGATCACGCGAATCTCGCGGCCCGCCTGAATCGCGAACACGCGATCGACTCCCTTGTAGCTCGAAGCAATCTTTTCCAAACCCTCCAGACGCTTCACATACGTCTCGAACGCCTCTCTGCGCGCGCCAGGCCTTGACCCACTAATCGCGTCTGCCGCCTGCACGAGCACCGAGATTTCGCTCTCGTGCGGAACATCGTCGTGGTGCGCCGCGATGCAGTTCACCACGAGCGGGTTTTCGCCGTACTTGGTCGCGACTTCCACGCCGAGCTGCACGTGCGTGCCCTCGTGCTCGTGCGTGAGCACCTTGCCGATGTCGTGCAGCAGCGCGCCTCTGCGCGCCATTGCCGGATCGAGCCCGAGTTCTTCCGCCATGATGCCTGCGAGCCACGCCGTTTCTTTCGAGTGCAGCAGGATGTTCTGTCCGTAACTCGTGCGCCACTTCATGCGGCCCACGAGCTTGATGACCTCCGTGTGCAGTCCGTGCACGTTCACTTCGTACGCCGCCTGCTCACCGGTCTCGATGATCCCCGCGTCGACTTCCTTGCGCGATTTCTCGACCACTTCTTCGATGCGCCCCGGATGGATGCGGCCGTCGGCGACGAGCTTCTCGAGCGCGAGCCGCGCCACTTCGCGGCGCACGGGATCGAAGCACGACACGACCACCGAATCCGGCGTGTCATCGATGATCACGTCCACTCCGGTCGCGAGTTCGAACGCGCGAATGTTGCGTCCCTCGCGGCCGATGATGCGGCCCTTCATCTCGTCCTTTGGCAGGGCGACCGCGCTCACGGTGATTTCAGCCGTGTGATCGGCGGCGATGCGCTGCACCGCCAGCGCGACGATTTTTTTCGCCTCGCGATCTGCGTTGCGCTTTGCCGTCTCGCGAATTTCGCGCAGGCGGTTCGCCGCGTCGGCGTGCGCCTCTTCTTCCATCCGTCGAATCAACTCGGCCTTGGCCTCGCCGGCCGACAAGCCCGCGAGCTGCTCGAGACGGCGGCGTTCCTCGCCGACCATCTTGTCGAGTTCCTGCTGTTTCTCCTCGACGGATTTTTCTTTCCGGCCCAGGTCGCTCGCGCGCTTGCCGACGTCCTTGTCGCGCGTCTCGACGAGCTCGTATTTGCGGTCGAGAACCACCTCGCGTTCCTGAAGGCGTTTCTCCTCGCGCTCGACCTCTTCGCGGCGGCGGCGGGCCTCGGCTTCCCACTCTTCGCGGGCGCGCATGGCCTCTTCCTTTCCGGCGAGCACGGATTGCTTGCGAAGGCCATCGGCCTCGCGCTCGGCGTCGCCGAGAATCCGTTTGACGAGTTGTTCAGCGGTGTCGCCGGCAGCCTTTCGCGCGCTGACCTCAGAATCGCGTCCGGTGCGTCTGCCTACAACAAAGGCGACCGTGGACCCGGCGACACCAAGCACGCCGAGCGCGATCGCCACCCATGCAAGTGGTTCCATGTTCCGTATGCTCCAATACGGCGACACTCATGCGAACTGCGAGTGCGCCGATAATCATGAGTGCAGCACGGGAACATACGAACAGCGGCGAAGCACCTGGGAGGTTCGACCGGCCGGTCGGGCGCCGTCGAAGGGCGCTGAACGGGCCGGGCTAACTACCGAGGCCGCTTGTACCTACGTGCTCGCGGCTCCACGTTCGATGAAGCTACGGCCGGGTGCCGGAAAAGGCAACGGAACGGTATCGGAACGGTTTCTCGTAGCTTCTCGAAAGTGGCCTAAAGATGTGCTGGCTCGCGACATGCGCACGACACGCACAACAGCGTGCGAGTTAATGCGTTTAGATTAAATCTTGTCGCGTTCTTTGACAGACAACTCATTATGGGTGGGCGATATGACCACTCTTCCCTCCTGGGACGACCCCATCGAATGACTGGCATCACCGACGATACGCCCGACGCGCCGCTTGTCCTCGTCATTGACGATGAAGAAGCAGTCCGCAGTGTAATCGGCAGACTGCTTTCGAAGCACGGGTATCGCGTGCTGCTCGCAGAGAGCGGAGCCCAGGGCATCAAGCTGCTCGAAGAGAACGCGACCCAGATCAGGCTTGTGGTGCTCGACTGGCATCTCCCGGGCGATCCTGGCGAACGCACGTTCGACGAGCTGATCAAGCGGGAGCCCAAGCTGCGCATCGTGCTGGTGACGGGAGATCACGATGCAGATCTTGGCGAGAACGCGCGGCAGTATCTCGCGTGCATGCTGCTGAAGCCGTTTACTACTGCGGAGTTGATGCTCGCGGTGAACGCGGTACTCTCGGCGTAACTACGGCGAATGGCTAGTCGTTATTGGCGAGAGCGTCGCCACTGGCGAGTCGCCACGCTCTCGCCAATTACCACTCGCCATTCGCAACTCGCTTGCCAATAACGACTCGCCATTCGCCGTAGTTACTCGTCTGTTTTCCGCTTCGCCGGCGGCAGCCAGCGCTTCAGCTCACCCGAGAGATCAGTCATCGCCTCCGCCATCTCCACGTTTCCCGCTCGTTCGCGAAAAAGCTCGTCGGTAATTGAAAGCGCCGCGAGGATCGCCGCCTTGTGCGATTCGACAACCGCCGCGCTTCCCATCACCTCACGAATCGCCTTGTCCACGTAGGCAGCGACGGCGCGCGTATGCTCGGGCGGCGTGTCGCTCTTGAGCGTGTACTCTTCGCCGAAAATCGTGACGCGCGTGCTGTGTTTCGCGCTCATCTCGTTTCTCCCGAGTGCTGCTGGCGGAGGAAGCGCACGCGATCGAGCATTTTGCGCGTGCGCGCAGCGGCGGCTTCGACGCGCTGATGCAGCCTCTTGTTCTCCGCCTCGAGCTGCGCGACGCGCTCTTCGGCGTGCACATCGCCACCGCCGCCCTTGGTCGCAATGCCTTTCAGCCGAGTTTCTGCGGCTTGCGCGCGTTTACGAAATGTCGAGAGCTCCTCGCCCAGATTGCGGACGAGCGCTTCGAGCTCTTTGAACGCTTTCGCGTCAGGCCGTACGGGGGACGACATTGAGTTCCTTCTGAAGTGCCTTGAGAAGCTGCGAACGACGACCGTCGATCTCCTTGTCGCGTAGAGTGCGCTCCGGATGGCGGAAGGTCAACCGCCAGGCGAGCGACCGCGCACCCTCGGGAATCCCGGCGCCGCGGAACTCGTCGAACAGTTCCAGACGCTCGAGCATGTCGCCGCTCTCGGCGCGAATCAAATCCTCGACGTCCTTTGCTGAAGTTTCATTCGACACGATCAGCGCAAGGTCGAACTCGGCCGCCGGCGTCGTCGGCAACGGCACATACTGAATGACCCGCGGAGACCCGCGTAAACCTGCGGCCGAGTAGCTGTGTTCTCGCGGCGGCGCGACCGGCACCGCCGATAGTTCGCCGAGCTTGATCTCCACGCCGAACGCTGGTGACGCCCACACCGGCGCGTCGAGTTTAATGACGGCGACAGTCCCGACAATTCCGACCGACCAGAGCTCGCCGTCTGCGCCGGCAACCAGCTCGATCGTTTCTCCGGGATGCGCGGCACTCGCGATCGTCTCAGCAAGAGCCTTCGCATCCCATGCATCGAACGCGGGCGGCTTGGGATCGGTGAAGTGCGCGGGTCTGCGCGCGCCCATCACAAGCGCGGCCACGCGCATTTCTTCGCGCGGGAGCCCGTTGCCATCAGGAATAAACACGGAGCCGATCTCAAACATCCGCACATTTCCTTCGTGCTGATTGAGATTGAACTCGGCACGCCGCGCGAGAGTGTCGAGAAGTGAAGTGCGCAGATACGGCTCGTCTTCTGCGAGCGGGTTGGCAACGCGCGCGTGCGGCGTGTTGTCACCCTTCGTGAAGGGCATCGGCCGTGCCTCGGCGAGCCCCGCAGCGACCAGCGCGTCGCG
>JANYIJ010000115.1 GCA_025362095.1 Gemmatimonadota bacterium
ACTACCCTCACCGCCGTTCCCCTACCTCTCCTTTCTAGATACTTTTACGCTCGCCTTTCCCTCCCCCCCGCACCGCACTCAAGCACACAGTGCCGACCCTGCAAGACCGCCTCCGCGACGATCTGAACAACTCCCGCAAGGCCCGCAACAAGCCCCTCACTCTCGTGCTCGGCACTATCCTCGCCGACATCGAGAATCATCACACGTCTGTCCAGCGAGACATCACGGACGCCGATGTGATCGACGTGCTGCGGAAAGGGATCAAGCGTCGCCGCGAATCACTCGAGGCGTTCGAGAAAGGCGGCCGCGAGGAACTCGCTGCGCAGGAAAAAGGAGAAATCGCCTTTCTCGATGTTTATCTGCCCGCGATGGTCAGCGACGACGAAATCCGCGAGGCGGTTCGCGCGGCGATCGCGGGAGGCGCGGCGAATATCGGCGCGGTGATGGGGAAGGTGAATCCGCAGTACAAAGGGCGCGCTGAGGGCAGCACGATCAACCGGATCGCCAAAGAGGAGCTGGCCAAGATTTGAAGCCCGCATTCCTCCTCTGCATTCCGTGACGTGAATCCCGGTGGGCACGCACTCTCCGTGCTCGAGTTCTCCCGCGTGCTGGATCTCGTCGCGGGACACGCGTCGAGCGCGGCGGGCGCGGCGCGAACGAGGGAACTCCAGCCGCTCCTCGACGAGCACGCAGTAGCCGGCGAGCATGCGCGCGTTGAAGCGATGCGCGCGATGGTCGGCAGTGAGGCCGGCTGGAATCCCGAGCCCATCCCCGACCTCGCCGCGGCGCTCGTGCGACTCCGGGTAGAAGGCACAGCGTGGACTGCGCTCGAACTTCGCGCAGCCGTCACGCTGCTGGTTTCCTCACGGCGTGCGCTCGACGCGCTGCGTGACAAAACGCTCGACGACGGCGTTACAATCCCACTCGATTCGCTCGCCGCCCAGCTCGTGCGCGATCCCGAGACAGAGCGCGAGATCGATCGCGTGATCAAGGACGACGCGACGGTTCGCGACGATGCCTCACCTGTGCTGCGCCGCGTGCGAAAAGAATTGCGCGGTGCGACGGCCGATCTCGTGCGCATGCTCGAGCGTCTCATGGCGAAGCTCGAGGCGAACCACCGGGTGGACGACGCCTCGGTGACGATGCGGAACGGTCGATACGTGATTCCGGTGCGGCGCGAAGGGCGGTCGGCTGTTGGCGGGATCGTGCACGACACCTCTGCAAGCGGATCGACTGTGTTCGTCGAGCCGCCGGCTGCGGTCGAGGCGTCGAACAGGATTCGCGAGCTCGAGTCCGAAGAACTTCGCGAGACAGAACGAATTCTCGTCGAAGCGACAGACCGGCTGCGTCCGCGTCGCGACGAACTCGCCGCGACGCTCGATGCGTTGGTCACGCTCGACTCACTCTACGCTCGCGCCCGCTACGCCATTTCTTTCGGCTGCGCACCCGCGATTCTTGCCGATGCTGAACGCGGGTTCACAATTCTCGACGGGCGCCATCCGCTGTTGCTCGCGCGCGATCGCTCGAGCGTCGTCCCGTTCGCTCTCACGATGGAGGCGGGCGAGCACACACTGCTCGTATCGGGACCGAACACGGGCGGCAAGACTGTACTGTTGAAAGCGCTGGCCCTGATCTCGTTGATGGCGCAGTCGGGAATTCCGGCTCCGGTCGGAGTGGGGTCCAAGATTGCGCTGTTCGATCGCTTCTTCGCCGATATCGGCGACGAGCAGTCGATCGAAGCCTCGCTCTCCACGTTCAGCGCGCACCTGCGCAATCTCACGGAGATCGTGCACGACGCCACGGCGCGGTCGCTGGTGCTCATCGACGAGCTCGGCTCCGGAACCGATCCGGTTGAGGGCGCGGCACTCGGCGGCGCGATTCTCGAGACGCTCACGCGCCGCGGCACCACGACGGTCTCCACCACGCACCTCGGCGCGCTCAAGGAGCTCGCGCACGAAGTGCCGGGAGTCGTGAATGCGTCGCTGCAGTTCGACGCCGTCGCGCTCGCGCCGACGTTCAGACTCGTGAAAGGGGTGCCGGGCCGCTCGTATGGTCTGAGCATCGCGCGGCGGCTCGCGATGCCCGAGGAAGTGCTGCGCAACGCCGAGGAGCGCGTTCCGAAGGGCGAGCGCGATGTGGCCGCACTCCTCGAAGATCTCGAGTCGCGTCAGAAATCGATTGAAGACCGCGAGCGCGCCGCGGACGCGCATCATGACGCGACCGTCGCGCGCGCCGAGCGCGTGAGCGAGCGAGAGCAGGTGGTTCGCGAAAAGGAGCGCGAACTCGAACGCGCCGCGCGCAGCGACGCGAGGCGTTACTTGCTCGAAGCCCGGCAAGAGATCGAGAAAACGATCAAAGAACTCCGCGCCGCCGGCGCCGATCAAATCGACTCGGCAGCGATTGCGGCCAGACGAGCGGCCGAGCAGAAGGCTGCGGAGGCAGGGAGGCAGCTTGCTGCGCTCGATGAACGGACGTCCGAGGACCGAAGACCGAAGACCGAGGACCGTGCACCCGCAGTCGCAGGTGCGATCGAAGTTGGCTCCCCGGTCGCAGTGGCAACTCTCGGCGGAAAACCCGGCATCGTAGTGGAGCTCCGCGGCCGCGATGCCGTTGTCGCCGTCGGCGCGATGAAGCTGACCGTGCCGCTGAAGACTCTGTCGCGTGTCTCGAAGAAAGCCCCTGAACCGCTCGAAATCGCCGTGCCGCTGATCGGCGATCAACCCGATGTCGAGGTCAAACACGAAGTAGATCTGCGCGGCATGCGCGTCGACGAAGCTGATCTCGCGATCACCCAGGCAGTCGACTCCGCCGTGCGCGCTGACTTGGGCGCGCTGCGCATCATCCACGGGAAGGGAACCGGCGCCCTCCGCGAACGTGTCGCGGAGTTGCTCGCGAGCGATTCCCGCGTGCGTACCTTTCGGATGGGCGCGTGGAATGAAGGCGGCGCGGGCGTGACCATCGCGGAGCTGTCGTGATACCAGAGGAAGTCGTCGAACAGGTTTCGCAGGCGGCGGATATCGTCGCCATCATCGGCGAGCACGTCCGTCTGAAAAAGGTCGGGTCGGTGTATCGCGGCCCCTGCCCATTTCATCAGGGCACGAACAACAATTTTTCCGTGCAGCCGAAAGGCGGCTACACCTGCTTTGTCTGCGGCGAGAAAGGTTCGGTATTCACCTTCGTGCAAAAGCGTCTCGGTCTTTCGTTCGTTGAGGCAGTGAAGTACGTCGGCGAGAAATCGGGGATCGAAGTGCGCGAAGTCGAACGCCGCCGCGAAGGGCCCGACCCCCGCGAGCCGCTCTGGGAACTGAACGCGACCGTCGCTGGCTGGTTCCGGCAGATGCTGTGGGACAGCGAAGCCGGCGCGCCCGCGCGCGACTATCTCGCGAAACGCTCCGTCTCACGCGAGAAGGCCGATCGGTTTGGCCTCGGCTTCGCGCCGCGCGAGATCGGGCTGATGCGCGCGTACCTCAACGGCCTGGGATTCGCCGACGAGCGGCTGCTCGAGATTGGCTTGCTCGTAAAGCGCGAAGAACAGGAAGAGCCGCGCCCGCGGTTTCGCGATCGCCTGATCTTTCCGATTCTGGATGCGTACGCGCATACGGTGGGGTTCGGCGGACGTCTGCTTGGTCCCGGGGAACCGAAATATCTGAACTCGGGCGAGTCCGACGTTTTCTCGAAAGGCCGGCTGCTCTACAATCTCTCGAACGCGCGCCACGCGATCAGGCGCGACGAGCGCGTGATTTTGGTCGAGGGATATTTCGACGTCGTGCGACTGGTGGACGCCGGTCTCGAAGCGGTCGTCGCGCCGATGGGCACCGCGCTCGCCGAGGGACAGGCCGATCTCCTCGCGAAATATTCCAAGACCGCATTTCTCCTCTACGACAGCGACGCGCCGGGGCAAAAAGCGAGCTTCCGTGCCGCCGATGTGCTCCTCGCGCGCGGCATGACCGTGCGCGTGGTGACTCTTCCCGACGGCGAAGATCCCGACACGTTCGTCGCCAAGAATGGGCGCGAGGCGATGGAGAAGCTGCTCACCGAGTCGATGGATGTGTTCGACCGGAAGGTGCAGCTGCTCGAGCGCAAAGGTTGGTTCGCCGATCTCCAGCGGAAACGGCGCGCGCTCGATGCGCTGATTCCCACGATTCGCGCGACAACCGACGAGATCACGAAGGATCTCTACGTGAATCGCGTGGCGGAGGCGGCGGGGATCGGACGCGAGGTGCTCATGCGCGAGCTGCAGCTGGCGCCGGCGCAGCGCGGGCGGATACGGCGGGCGACGGCGGCGCCTCCGGGGCGACTGGCGACAGGCGACAGGCAATCGGGCGACGGGCAAGCTG
>JANYIJ010000175.1 GCA_025362095.1 Gemmatimonadota bacterium
CGCTTTCGCGAGCGCGCGATAGTACTTCAGGATGTCCGCATAGTACGTCAGCTTCGCGGGCGCGCCGATGTAGTAGCCGAGCGCTTCTTTCGGCGTCGGGATTCCGGAGACGAGCGGGAGGTGATCGACGAGCGGGCTGCCGTAGCGGGCCTCGCCGGTCCAGGTGGCGTAGAGTTTGGCGAACGCCTCGTCCTGTTTCTGGTTCGGGTCGCGGGTTTCGTTGACCATCGCCTGCGCGAAGGCCGAGGAAACCGTGATCAGCGAGAGCGCAGTCGCAGTAAGAACAACGCGCAAGAGTCGGGCGGGGGAATGAAACATTTAAGAAGCAGTCTCCGTGAATATCCGGCAGTTAATTCGCGAAAATCCGTGACAAGGCCTTTGTAGTTGCTGTTGTTGTTCCTATCGGCAAACAGGATACGATGGATCGGCTCCAGAGATCGCCGGCCGATCCTTTCTCATCGCTATCGCCCACGAGATATCGTGCACGAACCGCCCGAGTCGCGCTGCGTGATCGTATTCGATGTACTGCGCTTCATCCGTGGGCTGGTGATAATCCTCGGCGTACCCGAGCGAGAAATACGTCACCGGCACGTCGTGCTTCACGTAGTTCACCTGATCGCTGCGGCAGAAACGATTCATCGGGTTCGCGCTGACATCCCACGTGCGATCGATGGCCATCGTTTCGGTGCGGGTGGCATTTACAGAATCGATGATGTCGCCGAACTGACGAGAGAGGCGGCGCGCACCAAGCGTTTGAATCGACGTCGGGCCGCCGAACTTCACCTGATCCACGCGACCCTTGCCGACCATGTCCATGTTCAGCGCGGCGGCGATCGAGTTGAGCGGAATCGTGGGGTGATCCGTGAACCAGCGCGAGCCGATCAATCCGCCTTCTTCTCCCGTGTGAGAAACGAAGATGATCGAGCGCGCCGGTTTTTCGTGCGCGTACTGCTCCGCGATCTCGAGGAGAACGGCCGTGCCCGAGCCGTCATCGTCGGCGCCGTTCATGATCGAGTCGCGGCGCGGCGGACGGATGCTGCGCGCCCGCGCGATCAGCGAATCGATCCTGTGTTGCTGCTCATCCGTGGGACGGCAGAGCGGGTCGTTCGCGCCCTGCGGCCTGGTGACGATGTTGAACGCGCGCAGCGAATCGTGTTCCACTGCCGCCGGGTTGATTCCGTTGTGATCGTTGTGCGCGCTGATCAGCACGTACTCTGCGGCGCGCGCTGGATCCGTGCCGGGCATCACCGCGATCACGTTACGCGCCGGAGTTTTCGACATTTGCCACTCATACTGCCACGAAGCGGAAACGGACTGTCCCGCCGCGCCGCTCGAGAGCTGATCAACAGGCTTCCCAAACAAGCGCTCCGCTGCGGCCGGCGTGATTGCGCTCGCGCCGATCGTACCGGGCGCAGGCGTGACCATCGCGGTCTGGAGCGAGTTGCGTCCGTTGAAGGCGCCGGTGAGCGTGGCCGCCGGAATCGAATCCGTTGAAACGATCAGAACTGCGACCGCGCCCGCCGCCTGCGCACGCAGATCGCGCGCCGGTCCGCCAGCGCCGCCTGCCCGGCCACCGCCGCCCGCTGCCGCACCGCCGCGACCTCCGCGTCCGGCCGCACTGTCGGCGCGCACGCGCGCTTCTTCGTTCGCCGCTGCCGCCGCGCCGAATTTATCCGGCACGGAATCGCAGCGCAGTACGCGCGCGGCACCGCGGCCGCCGACGATCAAACCCGCACCGGCCGCGGTGGACGTGAACACCGCGATCTTTCCCTTGAACAGCGCCGGGTCGAGCGTCACGCTCGAATCGCGCCAGCGCCCCGCATACACAGTCTGGATTCCGTTCAGCTGTGCGCCGAGTCCGAGTCCGTTCGCCGCTGTTGGTGCGATTGGAATCCAGTCGCGCTTCGGCGCCAGCGTCGCGCTGCCGGCGGTGAGCTTGGACGACGTGCTGTCGAATCCCATCGGCCCGAATGCAAGCTCCTGGAAATACGAGCCGTTGTCGCCCGCCGGCTTCAAGCCGAGCCGCTTGAACTCCGCCGCGATGTAGGTGGTGACTTTGAAGTTGCCGAGTTCGCCGACGCGGCGGCCGAGCATCGAATCGTCGGCGATCTGATAGAGGCGGGTGCGGAGATCGTTCGCCGTAATCGCGGGGACTGTTGGTCGGGGCGCCCAAGTTCGCGGGCCCTCGTCGGGCCACACCGTCTTCGATGAGGCCTGAGTTGGCGCACTCTTTTTGGGCGCGTCGGGTGCATTCTGCGCGGAGGCGGTCCCCAGGGCGCACAGCGCCAGGGCGAAAGTGAACGAGATCCGTGACACGGTCGTATTCCTTGCTAGAGTGGCTGAGCAGACCGAACAAAGCTACTGTATGACCGAGCCTCCATCAAAGGAAAACCGATGCGCCGTCTCTTTTCATTGATCGCTGTCGCAACCGTCTCATCGTCCGCGATTTCGGCCGGGGCACAACAGCCCGCCGCAACGCCGCCGGTTACGCCGGTTACGAACCCGAACGTCAACCTTCCATTCGGCGCCTCGAGCGCCGCGCCGGTCTCGAAGTGGACGCCACCTGCGTCCGCAGGCCGGCAACTCACGCTGAACGATCTGCTCACGTGGAAGGGAATCCGATCGCCCGCGCTGTCGAATGACGGAAAGTGGTTCGCGTATATTCTCGCGCCGAACGAAGGCGACGCCGAGCTGATCGTGCGCGGCACCGCCGCGAGTGCGAAGGAAACGCGCTATCCGATCGGCGACGCATCTGGTGGCGGTGGCGGCGGCGGGCGCGGTGCCGGCGCGCCGGTGAATGGGGCAAGCCCAAGTATCTCGGGCAACAACAAGTGGGTCGCGTTTCTCGAGTATGCGAGTGGACAGACTGCGGGTCGCGGCGGACGCGGCGGTCGTGGCGGCGCGGCGGGAGCCGCCCCAGCCGTGCCGGCCGCGGGTGGTCCGAAGCTCGCGATCGTCGAACTTTCGACGGGAACGAAGCGCGAATTCGAAAGTGTTCGCAGCTTCCGATTCGCCGGCGACAAATCTGATTGGCTCGCTGTTTTGCACAGCGCGCCGGCAGCAGCGGGCGGCGCGGCCGCAGGTGGTGCCGCAGGTGGCGCCGCAGGTGGTGCCGCAGGTGGTGCCGCAGGTGGTGCCGCAGCGGCACGCGCAAACGGCACGACGCTGGAACTGGTGAATCTCGCGGGCGGCATCTCGGTGCCGATCGGCGATGTCTCGGAGTTCGCGTTCGACAACACCGGTGACTGGCTCGCGTACGCGGTGACCGCGGCCGGTGATCTCGGAAACAGTGTTCAGCTGCGTCAGCTCTCGACGAGCATTTCGCGGCCGCTCGACGTGGGCAAGGGACAGTATCGCCGCCTTGTGTGGAGCGATTCGACGGACGCGCTCGCCGCGATCCGCGCGATCAGCGACACGAGCGGCGCCGATGAAGACGCGTCGATAGTCGCATGGACGCACGCATCGCGCCCCGGCGACAAGACGCTCGAAGTCTCGGCCAAGACAGCCGGCGTGAGCGGCGGCCTAGTGGTGAGCAGCGACCGCAACCCCGAGTGGGGCGAGCACGAGTCGGCGATTTATTTCGGACTCCGCGAGCCGCGGCCCGCGCGTCCGCGTGCGACTGGCGCGCCGTTCGTTCCGCCGAATCCCGGTGGAGTTGCTCCGGGCGCAGGCGCGAGCGGACAGGTTGCCGCCGCTCCGCAGACCGATGCAGAAGTGTCGTCATTGATTCTGTGGCACTGGAAGGACTCGCGTCCGCAGTCGCAGCAGCAGGTGCAAGAAGCAGTGGATCGCGCATTCAGTTACTACGCCGCCTTCCACGTGAGCGGCGGGAACGTGACGCGACTTGCCGACGAGTCGTTGCGCAACGTGACGATCGGCACGCGCGACCAGTGGGCGGTGGGCACCGACGTTTCACCGTACGAGCGCGAGCAGGGCATTAGAGGTTTCGCGTTCCGCGACATCTACGCAGTGAACCTGAGCACGGGCGAAAAGAAACTCATCCAGAAGAAGGTGCCGGGCAATGGCGGCGGCGGTGGACGCGGCGGCGGTGGCGCGGCGTCGAACTTCTCCCCCGACGGCTCTCACTATCTCTATTACGATGCCGGCGAATACAAGGTGTATGATTTCGCAGCCGGCACGACGAAAACGATTACGACCGGCGTTCCCTCGAAATTCTGGAACACCGAGGACGATCACAACGAAATCAAGCCTCAGATCAACGGCGCGCTCGTCGGCTGGTCGAAAGACGGCTCAGCCGTGTACGTGAAGGACAATTGGGATGTGTGGCGCCTCCCGACGAGCGGCACGGGCGCCGTGAACATCACCGGCAACGGGCTCAGGGATCAAATCAGATATCAGCAGCGCTCGATCTCGGATCCGCGCGATCGCGGGATCATCGATCCTGCGAAACCGCTCTACTTCGAGACGTACGGCGAGTGGACGAAGAAGGAAGGGCTCGCGCAGGTCGACGCGATGAAAGGCGGCGTGAAAGTCATGTCGTGGGAAAACGACAAGGTCGACTATCGTCACGCGCGCGATGCCGACGTCTGGCTCTATCAGCGCCAGACGGTGGTGAAGTATCCCGATTGGTATGCGGCCGATGGCGACCTTTCGAGCGAGCGCAGGCTGACCGACGCGAACCCGCAGCAGAAAGACGTCGCATGGACGCCGGGTGCGCGCCTCATCGACTATACGTGCGAGAATGGCGGCGGGCATCATCAGGGAATCCTGACGCTTCCCGCGGGATACGAGGCGGGGAAGAAGTATCCGATGCTCACGTACATCTATGAGAAGCTCTCGCAGGGATTCAATCAGTACGCGGAACCAAACGAAACGCGCTATTCAAATCCGAGCGTGTACACGAATCGCGGCTACGCGTTCTTCCAGCCGGACATCGTGTATCACGTGAACGATCCAGGCCGTTCGGCGGTGTGGTGCGTGGTGCCGGCCGTGAAGGCCGCGATCGCCACTGGTTTGATCGACGCCGAGCGCGTGGGCCTGCAGGGACACAGCTGGGGCGGCTACCAGACGACATTCATCACGACGCAGACGAAGATCTTCAAGACGGCTGTGGCCGGTGCTCCGCTTACCGACATGGTCTCGATGGCCGGCTCCATCTATTGGAACACGGGCACGACTGACAATTCGATCTTCATCGCGAGTCAGGGCCGCTTTACCGGCGGACCAAACGACGTGCCGGAAGCCTACGCGAGAAACTCACCGCAGAACTTTGCGCAGAATCTCTCGATTCCGTTCATGTTGCTCAGCAACGATCGCGACGGCGCCGTGGATTTCAATCAGGGCATCACGTACTACAACCACCTGCGCGATTTGAACAAGGATGTCATCCTGCTCGAGTACGCGGGTGAGAACCACGGTCTCGCGCGGCCGGCGAACCAAAAGGATTACAATCTCCGCATGACGGAGTGGTTCGATACGTTCCTGCGTGACCAGCCGGCGCCGGATTGGCTGAAGAACGGCGTGCCGCGGCTCAAGATGGAGGATCATCTGAAGGAGCGGCGGCCAATGGTGGATCCGAAGGCGACTCCGCCGGCTCCTCCGAAGATCGTGCCGTAAGGTTTTTTGGTCTGAAGTCTGTGTCTTGAAGTCTGACGTCTTTAAACCTGCCGTTCGCCGTTCACAGCTGTGAACTACGAACGGCGGGTTTTAAGACTCCAGACAGAAGACCCCCGACACAGACACAACTTCCTACTGCTGACAAGCTCCCTTAGGATCCGGCTTCGGCTTGTCCACCACGATCCGATGATCGAGGTTGCCGACCCGCAGCGCCAGCGCAAACACGAACTTGTCGATCTGCGCCATGTGGTCGTAGTCGATGTATTGCGGCTCGTCCGTAACCTGGTGATAGTCCGCGTGACCGCCCGTCGTCATGAACGCCACGGGAATGCCCCACTTCGCGTACGACCAGTGGTCGCTGCGGCAGTAGATGTTCTGCGGATGGCCGTTCGCGTCGAGGTTGTAGTCGAAGTTGAATCCGAATTTGCTCTCGGTGTTCACCTTCTCGACGAGATCGCCGAGCTCGGTCGAAAGTCTCCGCGACCCTACGAGCTGCAGATATCCCGGCCCGCCATGCAGCAGGCTGCCGTCCTTCGCCGTGCCAGTTGCGTCCGTGCCGCGGCCGCGGCCGACCATATCCATATTCAGCTGTGCAACAATCGAATCACGCGCAACGCTCGGCAACGGGTGATCGGTGAACAGACCCGAGCCGAGCATGCCCGCTTCTTCGCCCGCGTGCCAGACGAAAACGATCGAGCGCTTCGGCTTGATCTTCCCGCGCGCGAACGCTTCGGCGATTTCAAGAACCGAAACGGAACCGGAGCCGTCGTCGTCGGCGCCGTTGTAGATCGAATCGACGCGCGCGCCGCCATGCAGTTTGTGCAGGCTGTCGGTGAGCGCTCGCACCTGCGCGACCTGATCCGCCGTCGGCTGTGTCGGCCCGTTGTCCGCGCCCTGCGGCCGCACGAGCTGCATGAACGCCTTCACCGAATCGTGGTCCACCGTGCGACCCGCGCGGAATCCGATGTGATCGTTATGTGCGCCAATCGCGACGAACTGTCCTTTGAGTTTTGAATCCGTGCCCTCGAGGATCGCCACCACGTTGCGGCCGACGATGCGCGAGCCGTCATCGGAGAACTTGATGTTCGACGAGAGCGCTTTGCCCGCGGCGCCCTTCGTGATGCCGTCAATCGGCCCGCCGAAAATCGCTTCGGCGGCCTTGTTGGTTAGCCCGATCGCGGGCGGATTCGTGTTGTCGCGCAGAAAAATTGGGTTGACCGGATGCAGCAGCTGGTTGAGCGCGACCGGATTGATCTGATCGCCCGCAATCGACGCGGTGACCGCGCCGTTTAGTGCGGCTTGATAGCGCCGGAAGCCGTCGGTCTGAAAGAGCGCCTGTGTCAGCGGCGCGCCAGGACGTAAAATCACGAGCTTGCCGCGCATCTGATCGGTCGTGAGTATGTTCGTCGTGTCGAACGCGATGCCGCCGTATACGGTGGGCATGTCCGCGAATGGCGTCGGATGTCCGTTCGACTGTGCGATGAAATCGATTCCCCCGTGCAGCGTCGTGCCCCCAACCGAGAGCGTCGACGATGTGTCGAGCGCGCGGAGCACATATGGCAGCGTCTGGAAGTAGCCGCCGTTTTCGCCGCCCGGCTTGAGTCCGAGCTTCTTCACCTCTGCGGCGATGTAGTCGGTGCCCTTGTTGTTGTAGATGGTGCCGACCTGCCGGCCCATCATGGAATCGTCGGCAAAGATGTAGAGCCGGGTCATGAGATCGCCGGCCGTGATGTCAGCCGTAGTGGCCGGTCCGACGTACTTGAGCGGGAGTTCCTTGGCGACCTGCGCGGCGAGCGCCAAGGGAAGAACCGCGGCCAGGGCGGCGGTACGAAGAATCAGGTTCAGTCGGGTTAGCATCGCGTCCTTGCGGTGTGAGGTGCGGCGGGAAAAGTTTCCAACATGAAAACAATACTCTATCGACTCGCCAATCTGCCACTGTTCCTGCTCGCAATGCCCCTTGGGGCACAGGCGGCCAAGGGCGCGCAGAAAAGTGCCTCCGTTCCCGCCGCGATCGCTTCCATTCGCGAATCCGACCTCAAGCGTGACTTGTACGCGATGGCCGGTCTCGACATGCGCGGCCGAGAGGCCGGTACCGTGGACGAAATGCGCGCTTCGATGTGGGTGGCGGATCAGTTTCGTTCCATCGGAGTTAAGCCCAGTGGGAATGATGGAACGTATTTCCAGTGGTGGAACATGCGCCGCACGCGCATCTCGACCATCTCGAGTTCGGTGACGCTCGACGGGAAGCCGATCGTGCTCTGGACCGAGATCTCGCCGACGACGAATCTCGGCGGCGACGTCTCGGCGCAGACCGTTTTTGTGGGCGACGGCCGCGATACGACGGTCGACGTAAAGGGAAAGGTCGCCGTGGTGATCATGCAGCCGCCGACCACCGCGCTGCGCAGCACGACCAACACGTACGAGTACCGGTATGCCCGCGCCGGAATCACGGCGACGGGGAACGCGCTCTCGCGGCGCGGCGCGGCGGCGGTGATCGTCGTCGCGGATTCCACTGCGGACATCGCATACGAGGGCGTCTGGAGACTTCAGGAGCGCGGTGGGTACGACGTGATTGGCGGAGTGCCGCGCAACGCGGTGACTGCCACGCCGGCGCCGGCGCCTCGTCTCACTGGAACACCCGTGCTGTTCGTCCAGCGCTCTGCCCTTGGAGCGTATCGCGAGAACGGCCACACCGTCGCGATTCACCTGACGGTTGAGAGCTTCGATTCGCCGTCGGTAAATATCATCGGCGTCGTGCGCGGCACTGATCCCAAGCTGCGCGACGAATATGTGCTGTTCAGCTCGCATCAGGATCACGACGGCGTGCGCTACCCCGTGAACGGCGACTCCACTTGGAGCGGCGCCGATGACAACGCGAGCACGAGCGTCGCGCTGCTCGCGATCGCGCGCGCGTTCGTAAAGCAGCCGGGGAAGCGATCGGCGTTGTTCGTGTTTCACGGCGCAGAGGAGCGCGGCCTGCTCGGCTCGCGGTATCACGCCGCACATCCAGTGGTGCCGATTGGCAGCATCGTCGCCGTGCTCAACGGCGACATGATCGGCCGCAACAACCCGGATTCGGCGGCGCTGCTCGGATCGCAGCCACCGCATCGCAACTCGACTGACCTGGTGCAGATGGCGCTCGACGCGAACGCCGCAACGGGGAAGTTCATCATCGATTCGCTCTGGGACCGCCCGACACATCCGGAAGGCTGGTACTTCCGCAGCGATCACGTTCCGTACGCGCGGCTCAACGTGCCGGCGCTGATGTTCTCGACGAATCTGCATCCAGATTACCACACGCCGCGCGACAAGCCTGAAAACATCAACTACCCCAAGCTCACGCACATGACGAAGTGGATGTACATGACGGGGTGGTACGCGGCCAACTCTGCCAAGCGGCCGGGGATCGACCCGGGATTCAAGCTGGAGCGCTGACGGTGCGAGTGGCGTTCGGCCGCGCGCTCGTCGGCGCGGCGCTCATGGTCTGCGCGTTGCCGGCCGTGCACGCGCAGTCGGTGACGCCCGCCGTGCGCGCGTGGCGCCAGCAGCACGAAGCAGAGATCGTGCGCGAGCTCGCGGATCTCGTCGCGATTCCGAACATCGCGCGCGACCTGCCCAACATTCGCAAGAACGCTGAGCTGATCCGCACGATGCTCGAGCGCCGCGGCGTCAGCGCGCGAGTGTTCGACAACGGCGACGCGCCACCGACCGTGTTCGGCGAGCTGCGCGCCGCGGGCGCGACGCGCACGGTGGGACTCTATGCGCACTACGACGGCCAGCCTGTGAACCCGCCCGATTGGGCGTCGCCGCCGTTCCAGCCGACGATGCGAGCGCAGCCGAGCGCCGACGGTACGCTTGGCGCGATTCAAACGCTTCCCGCTTCCGGCCGCGTGGATCCCGAATCACGCATCTACGGCCGCGGCGCAGGAGACGACAAAGGCCCGCTGGTCGCGATGCTCGTCGCACTCGATGCGCTGAGGGCAACGGGTAACAAGCCCACGGTGAACCTGAAATTCTTTTTCGACGGCGAGGAAGAGGCGGGCTCGTCGCACGTGCGCGCGCTGCTCGAGCGTGAGAGAGAACTCATGCACGCCGATGTCTGGCTCTTTGCCGATTCACCCGTGCATCAGAGCCGCCGCATGCAGGTGGTGTTTGGCGCGCGCGGCGCGATGGGAGTCGAGATGACCGTCTATGGGCCAGCGAGAGCGCTGCACAGCGGCCACTACGGCAACTGGGCGCCGAATCCCGGCGTGTTGCTCACCGATGCAATCGCGTCGATGCGCAGTGGCGACGGCCGGATTCTCATCGATCACTTTCTCGACGACGTCCCGCCGATTTCGGCGACGGATCGCGCCGCGATTCGCGCGCTCCCTGTGCTCGACGACGAACTCAAACGCGAACTGCTCCTTGGCGGGAGCGAAGCGAACAACGCCCTGCTCGCCGAACGGATTCTCCTGCCGGCGGTGAATCTCCGCGGCATTCGCTCCGGACAGGTGGGGAATCTTGCATCGAACGCGATTCCCACTGATGCGTCGGCGTCGATCGATTTCCGGCTCGTGCCCAACCAGACGCCGGCGCACGTGCGCGAACTGGTGGAGGCGCACCTTCGCACGCGCGGCTGGTTCATCGTGCACGACGTGCCAGCGGATTCCGTTCGCCTCGCACACGAGAAAGTGATGCGGCTTGCGTGGGGCGGAGGCGGGTCCCCTGCGGTGAAGACCTCGATGGACCTGCCCATTTCCAAGGCGATTCGCGGCGTTGTCTCCGAGGCGACTGGATCCACTGTGCTGGCGGTTCCGATGATGGGCGGGAGTTTGCCCATCGAAAGTTTCGAACAGGTGCTGCGGGTTCCGCTGATCATCGTGCCGACGGTCAATCACGATGACAATCAGCACGCGAAGGATGAGAATCTTCGCGTGCAGAATTTGTTCGATGGCATCGAGGTGTTCGCCGCCCTGATGACGCGGCTCGGGCCGGCTTGGAGCGGCGTGGTCCCCTAGCTCGCGTCAGGACGGGCCGACGCGGCGGCGCTGCTGCTGGAGGCCGCTGACGATGAACACGTTGATCCCCGTGGCCGCGGCGAGGAGGACCACGCGCGAAAACTGATCGGACCACTGGAATCGCCCGTAGCCAGCAACGTCGCCGACCGCGGCGACGTCGAACGAGTGGGTGACGAGAAAAACGGATCCAATGAACTGAAGAATCGTCGTGATGCCGGCGACGAGCGCAATGCGCCGGTCGAATCGCAGGCACGTACCCACGAGCGCCACGAAGTACGTGTCGAACGTGAGCCGGTTGTTGAGCAGGACCATCGGGTTCACCAGGTACGCGTACAGCAGCTGCGTTAGCGTGATGAACGAAACGTCGAACAGGCTCGTTGCCATGGGGAGCCAGCGCTCGCGGCGATCGCGCTGCACCATGAAGAGGATCCCCCATGAGAGCGCGAACGCCGCGAATGTGACCGTGAGTCCGATCCAGCGCATCGGCCGTCCGGCGCGCGCAGCCTCGATGTTTCCGGCGATCGGCACCAGCAAGAGGAGGCCGGTGACGCTCACGCGGATCTTCGCGATCACGAGCTCGCCGTCCTTGCCGGCGTCGAGCAACACTTGCTCGGGGCGCTTCCAAAACGGGGCCGGTCCGGTCGGCGACTGTTTGATCGGGTCTTGCATGGTCAGCTAATCTGGGGCGCGGTGACACAATCGCGCCACCGGCAAAAACTTACGACGTCAGAGGAAGTAGGTATCGAACGAGAGCCGGTCGTTGAGCAGTACCACCGGCCCGACGAGAATACCGTACAGCAGCAGCACGAATGTGAGTGCGACGCGAATCTTCGCGATCAGCAGCTCGCCGTCCTTGCCGGCGTCGAGCAGATACTGTTCGGGTCGCGCCCAGAACCGGGGCGGTGCCTCTGCGGCGTTCAGTTCACTCATGCGATCGGATCAGTTCTTCCGCGCCGAGTCGAGCGCCTGCAGCCCTTTCAGCACCCACATCGGCGCAAGGAACGCCGACCCGTGGCGCATGCGTGGCGCGTGGAGCGAATCGGTGAACGGCTCGAAGCGCTGAAAGTCTTTGGTGCGCACGGCTCCGTAGCGGCCGCGTGTGTATTCGTCGTAATAGACGTACGACCACTCCGGCGTCTGCAGAATCGACGGGCCCTCGGTGTCTTTCGCGGTGAACGACGGCGAGGCCGGACCGTATGGGCCCGTCGCGTGCTTGCTCGACGCGATGCGCAGGTTGCGGGTCTGCACGGGATAGAACGTCTCGTCCTTCATCACGAGGTAGTACGTGTCGCCGCGTTTGGTGATCGTTCCATCGATCGCGCAGAAACCGCCGTCGTACAGAAGGGCGGCGCGCGAGTACTGCTTGAAGTCTTTCGTCGTGACGTAGTAGAGGCGGTGGTCGGCGCGGCCGCGCGAAGTCTTCTGCGCCACGCTGTCCGTCGCGGGGAAGCGCCCGGGAATCGAAGTGGCCCAGACGATGACGTATTCGCGCTTCACGTCATCGTAAAAGAGATCGGGAGCCCACGAGTTGAGCGCGTTCGGCTCGTGATCCATGACTGGCACGCGGGCCTGTGACGACCAGTGAACGAGATCCGGTGAGTGCGCAACGCCGATGCCGTGATCCGTCCACGCGACAGTCCATACCATGTGAAACTGTTTGTCGGGACCGTAGATGATGCTCGGGTCGCGCATCAGCGCGCCTTTGGAGTTCCAGTCCTGCCACCCAATGCCGTCGCCGGTGATCGCCGGCGTGATAACGGATTTGCCGCCGTTCAGCGCGGACCATGAGATCCCATCGGCGCTCCACGCGAGGTGGACGCCGTCGTCGCCGTTACCGCGGAAATAACTGAACAAATAGGCGGGGTTTTCCGGCGACCGAGGATCGAAGGCCGAAGACCGCGTCCTGCCGCTTGCGCATGCACCGACGGCGAGCGCGAGGAGAATCGAAATTCCGCCTCGCACTCGCCGTCGAACAGCAAGCCGCACGATCAAATCGACGGACGCTTCAGGTGAATGTCCGTGTTGACCTGATACAAATGCGCGACCGACAAAATCTTGTCGTCGTTGTAGAGCTGGCCGATGATCGTCGCGCAGATCGGCTGCGGCTTGAGGTCAAGCGCAGGCGCTGGGGCGCCACCGCGTCCGCCGCCACCACCACCGCCGCCGCCGCCGCCGCCCTGCGCGGGCACATCAAACTTGTACTGCACGACCGCGCACGGATGACCGGTCTGCGAGTTCGCACCCACGTCGCCGGACGGCGCGCCGATGAACATGTCGAGATCCTTCATGTACTTCGCCCACTCGCTGATCAGCATATAGCGACGGCGCTGGCCCTGGATGTAGTCGAACGCGCGCGCTGTGCGGCCACTGACCATCCGCGGATTCCAGTCCGATCCCGCGAGCGGATTCGGCGGCGGAGTCGGCGCACCGGTAGCAGCAGCGGCAGCACCGGCAGCTCCACGACCGCCGCCACCACCTCCACGTCCGCCGGGAACGGGTTCCGGCAAACTATTGAGATCGAGCCCGATCTCCTTCGCCTTGATCTGCACGAACGAGTCGAATGCTGCGGCATCTTCCACGTTCAATCCGCTGTTCGCGCCGCCGACCGTCGGTCGCGGCCCGACCTCCTTCGGGTTCATCCCAAGCTCCTTCAGCTTGTCGACGAACTCTTTCGGCGCGTTCGCGTCGACGCCGATGCGCAACGCCGCAAGATTAATCTTGCGATCGAATTGGAACGGCGTCATCACGGTCGACGGATCCTTCTCGTCCACACCGTGAATCACGTTGAACACCATCGCCGCGTCCTCAACCGTGCGCGTGATGGGCCCGACGCGATCCATCGACCAGCCCAGCACCATGCCGCCCTGCCGACTCACACGGCCGAACGTCGGACGCAGCGCGCTCAATCCGCAGCGTGTGGCTGGCGAGACGATCGAACCCGACGTCTCCGTTCCGATGCCAAACGCGACGCACCCCGCTGCCGTCGCGGACGACGGACCCGCCGACGAACCGCTCGAGCCGAGCGCGAGATTCCACGGGTTGTTCGTGCGGCCGCGGAACCACTGATCGCCCTGCGCGAACAAACCGGTCGAAAGTTTCGCAATCAACACCGCGCCCGCTTCGCGAAGACGCACCACGACCTCGGCGTCTTCATCAATAATGCGGTTTTCGAAATCCTTCGAGCCCCACGTCGTGACGACTCCCTTGGTGGAGAACAAATCCTTTACGCCATAGGGAAGGCCGTGAAGGGGTCCGCGATATTTCCCGGCCTTGATCTCCTCGTCCGCTTTCATCGCCTCGGCTCGAGCGGAATCCTTCATGATCGTGACGGCGCACAGCAGCGTCGGGTTGAGACGCTCGAGCCGCGCGAGGTACATATCTGTGAGTTGCAGCGAGGTGACCTTCTTCGCCTTGATCAGCGCCGAGAGCCGGTGCGCCGGAAGAAACGCGAGATCTTCCGGATTCGTCGGCACGGCGCCGTTCCATTTCTCCACCGTGAACACCGCGCGGTCGAATGCGGCGCGGCCGCGCTCTTTCGCGAGTTTCTCCATGTATGCGCCCGTTCCGCCGGGGTACGGCTGGAACTGAAGTGCCGGCGCTTCTCCGTTGCCGAGCGAAACCGGCGGAGCCTGCGGCTGCTGTGCCCGTCCACCTCCGCCCGCGGCGGCTCCCGGCGCTCCGGCGCCTCCCTGCGCGCGCGCTTTCTCCGCGCCGAACGCCGTCGCAGCTGCGGCGACGAGGGAGAGAAACATGAATTGCCGGCGATCCATTCCCGACAGCTCCTCGTCGTAGTCGGAGTTGATCAGGTCGATCTCGGTTTGATCGAGCAGTTCTTCGGGCGTTGGCATGGAGATCCTCGAGGGCGGGGCAGGGCGAGATTGTTCGGTGACTAATTGACCACCAAAGGCACGTCGGTATCAAGTATCGAAAAGATGAACGGCGAGTGAAAGCGTTAACGACTAACAGTGCTTCACGATTGCACTCGCCTTTTCCGTCCGAGACCTAGAGGTAGCTCAGCCAAACATCATTCCGCCGACGCTTAACACCCGCAAACCACCGGCAGAGCGGAGACAGCGCCGCCACCACGGCAAACCACCAGAAGTAGACCGACGTCAACTGGAGCCCCCACCCGGGCGGCCGCGTGAACGGTGTGTTGCCGAGATCCGGCGATTCGTACATCCAGTGAATCGCACCATTCTGGTAATAGCAAATCGCGGTCGCGATCAGATGGATGAGCGACAGATGCAAGATGTAATAGAACAGCGGCACTTTTCCGAACGTGAGCGCGGGCCGAAGAATTTTTGGTGAGCCGCCATCGACAACTCGCAAGAACAACAGCGCCGGCCCGAGCGTCATCAACAGAAAGAGCAGCGACGGCGGATACTTGTTCGTGTTCAGAAACGAAAGCGCAGTGAAGAGCGGCGATCGCTGCGCGCTCCAGCGAACGGGGTCGCCGTACACGTTCAGCGCGCGCAGCGCCACGAACGCGACCGTCAATGAGATCCCTGTTCGCAGCAGAAAACTCTTTCTGCGCTCCGCCGGCCACTCGAATACCTGTCCGAGCCCGAACCCCACCGCCGTCACTCCTATCCACGGAATCAGCACATATGCCGCAAACACGACGTGCGTCTTGTCAGCGTAGACCACACCCGGCGCGTGCAGCATCGTCCAGACCGGAGCGAACATTCCAAACGAGGCCGCCTTCACGGAATCGAACGCATTGTGCGTCAGGACCATGGCGGCGCCGACCCCGGTGACAATCCCAATCGGCAGGCGCACCAGGACCGAGAGCGAGATCATCGCCCAGCCGAGCGCCCAAAGTATATAGAAGAGGGTGGCGTGGAAATCGAGATTGAACTGGAAGCCGATCACGCGGACGACGACCAGTTCGAGAAAGATCATCCATACGCCACGCGTGAACAGGAAACGTGAGAGTTCGCGCTTTGATTTGTTCCGCAACGAGAGAAACGCGCCCGTCCCCGTTAGCAGGAAGAACGTCGGCGCGCAGAAGTGCGTAATCCAACGAGTGACGAACAATGCGGCCGACGCCTTCGACAGGTCGGTCGGATTGTCGGCCGTGCCCAAATAGTCGCGGACGTGATCTAGCGCCATGAGGATCATGATGGCGCCGCGCAGGACGTCGACGGACTCAAGGCGCTCGCGCTTGGGATCGCTGACGGCTATCATGGCGCAAAACTATCGCGGTGCCGCCGCGGTGGCGAATCCCACTCGTGAGGATGTGATCTCATGCTGAAGCGCATTCTGCACCCACGAAAAAGCAACCTGCTCACCGGCGCCGCGATCGTCGTCGCGCTCGTCACGGTCGGCGCTGCGTCACCGCTCGCGCCGAATCTCATCTCCGGTCTGCAGTGGCGCATGATCGGGCCTTTCCGCGGCGGTCGCGTGTCCGCGGTGACCGGCGTGATCGGTCAGCCCGGCACGTTCTACATAGGGCTGCCACTCGGCGGTGTGTGGAAGACGACGAGCGCGGGCACCACGTGGTACCCGATCATGGATGCCGTGAAGGAAGTGTCGTCCGTGGGGGCGGTGCAGGTCGCGCCATCGGATCCGAATGTGATCTACGTCGGGACGGGCGATTTGATCACGGGCGGCGGCATCAACGAAGGCAACGGCATGTACAAGTCCGTCGATGCCGGCAAAACGTGGATGCACCTCGGACTCGATGAGACGAAGCAAATCCCGTCGATCCTTGTCGATCCAAAAGATCCGAACCTCGTGCTGATCGCCGCGCAGGGAAACGTGCACAAGCGCAGCGAGACGCGCGGCGTGTACCGCAGCACCGACGGCGGAAAGAATTGGACGCGCACGTTGTTCTTCGACAACGAGGCCGGCGCGCAGGAGGTCGCCTGGGCGCACGACAATCCGAAAGTCGTGCTCGCGGTCACGGTGCAGCACTACAGCGATCCGCTGGCCGGCCGCGGCGGCGGAGGCGGTGGCGCCGCGGGGGGTCTTCCGCCGGGCGTGTCGCGCACAAAGCTCTTCAAGTCGACGGACGAAGGAATCACCTGGAACGAAATCCAGCTGCACGGATTGCCCCCGCTCACCGGCCGCACGTCGATCGCGATTGCGATGAACACTAACAGTCAGCGGATGTTCATCATCGGCAACTTCGGTCTCTATCGCTCCGACGATGGCGGCGGAACGTGGCGGCAGATGGCGGCGAGCGACCGGCGCATTGCGAACGGACAGAATGGCTACAACTGCGGCGTGTACGTGGATCCGTCGAATCCCGATATTGTCTACACGATCAACACGTCGAGCTTCAAGTCGACGGACGGCGGGAATACCTTCACCGGACTGAAGGGCGCGCCCGGCGGCGACGATCCACAGCAGATGTGGATCGATCCCACCAACGGGCAGCGCATGCTGCTCGGCGTCGATCAGGGCGCGACCGTCTCACTCGACGGCGGCCGCACCTGGAGTTCGTGGTACAATCAGGCGACCGAGCAGGTCTACCACATCTCCGCCGACAACTCGTTCCCGTACTGGGTGTACGCGACGCAGCAGGACGCCGGCACCGTGGGAACGCGCAGCCGCGGCGATCTCGGCACGGTGAACTGGATGGACTGGATGCCTGTTCCCGGATATGAGTTCGGCTCGATCGTCGCCGATCCGCTGAATCCGAAAGTCATTTATTCGGGTGGACCGTCCGCAGGAGTCGTGAAGATCACGTATCCGAGCGGGCAGTGGATCAACATCAGCCCGAACATGGACACGAGTCTCGCGCTGCGAAAAGTCGGAAACCAACCGATGAACTGGAGCGCGACGAATCCGCGCGAGCTGCTAATCGGGTTCCAGTACATGATGTCCACCACCGACGGCGGCGCGCACTGGAAAAAACTCAGCCCCGATCTCGGATATCCCAAGGGCGTCACTCCGCCGCCGAGAGGAACGGCGCCGGCCGGTCGCGGCGGCGGAGCGGGCGCTCCGGGCGCGCCGGCGCCGGGCGGGTCGATCGAATCGTTCTCCACGTCGAGCGTCGCGGCCGGAGTGATTTGGGTGGGCACGAACAACGGGCTGATCAAGCTGACGAAGGATCACGGTGTCACGTGGAGCGACGTCACGATTCCCGATCTGCAGAACCCAACCCGCGCGGATATTTCGACGATCGACGCGTCGCATCACGACGCGGGCGAAGCGTACGTCGCGATCGACTATCACACGATTGGCGAGTACACGCCGTTCTTCTATCGCACGAAAGACTACGGCAAGACGTGGACGAAGATCGTCGGCGGCATGGCGACGGATCAGCCGAGTGGAAGTTTTGCGCGCGTGATCCGCGCTGACACCAAGAAGGCGGGATTGCTGTTCGCTGGAACAGAGAGCTCGATGTACGTCTCGTTCAACGACGGCGACGACTGGCAGTCGCTGATGCTCAACCTGCCGAACACGTCGTATCGCGATATCGTGATCAAGGACAACGATCTCGTGGTGGGAACGTACGGCCGCAGCTTCTGGGTTCTCGACGATATCTCGCCGCTGCGGCAGATGACGCCGGCGATCGCGTCGGAGGCGGTGCACTTCTTCAAGCCCGGTGACGCATGGCGCGTGCGGCGCGACGTGAACGGCGACACGCCGTTCCCACCCGAAGTTCCGCACGCGGACAACCCGCCGCTCGGCGCGGTGCTGTACTACTGGCTCGGCTCGAAACCGGCTGGCGATATCACGCTCGAGATTTCAGATGCGAGCGGAAAAACGATCCGGCACATGTCGAGCGCGCCGGCCGCCGTGATCGCGGATTCGCTGCAGCCGATCCCGGAATTCTGGAAGCAGATTCCAAGGCCGATGCCGACCGAAGTGGGAACGAACCGGATCAGCTGGGACATTCGTTACGACAATCCGCCGACGTTCACGCACAGTTTCTCGAGCGTGATGGGCGCGGTGCCATTCGACACGCCGTGGACACCCGAAGGGCCGCTGGCGCCGCCTGGCGTCTACACCCTCAAGCTCACCGTCGACGGCAAGAGTTACGCACAGACCGTAACTGTGAAAAACGATCCGCGTTCGCCGGCGACCGCAGCGGAGCTCGCGACGCAGCACGAGTTACTTGCGAAGTTGTATGAGGGTTCCAAGACGGCCTACACTGGATACCAGCAGGTCACGGCGATGCGCTCTTCACTCGGAGAGTTGAGTGCGGCGAGCGCGCCTGCCGAAGCATCAGCGGCGATCGCGGCCTTCGGTGCGAAACTTGTAGCGGTCGGTGGAAATCCAGCGGCGGGCGGACGCGGAGGTGGCGGCGGAGGACGCGGCGGTCCCGCGGGTCCTCCGCCCGTTCCGAATTTCGCAGGGCTGGTTGGAGCGCTGAACAGACAGCTCGAGGGATTGGACTATGGAGATATGGCGCCGACGGAAGCAATGGTGCGCACGTGGGCGTTTGGGTGCGCGGATCTGCGGACCGCAGTTGCGAACTGGAAGAACTTGAACGGCGCCGAACTCGCCGCATTAAACGGGCTGCTCACAAAAAACGGGATGAAGGCGATTCCGGCGGCGACGCAGACTCTCGCGGCGCCGGTTTGCTCGGCGGGGTCAGCTGTGAAACGATGAAACGCGAGTGAACTGTTAACCACTAACTGTTGGTTGGTTAACTAAGGTGTGTCAATTAGTTGGGGCCGCGCACCGAGAGTTTGGTGCTGCGGCCCCTACTAATTCGTAGACCTTAGTTAACCGACCAACAATTAGTGGTTAACAGTTCACTTGCTGTAGCTGTTTTTACGGCCTCTTCGGCATTGCAAAGCTCTGGTATCCCTCCGGCGGCGCGAACAGTGCGGCATCGAGCGATTTTTTCTCGATCGCTGTGACTTCCATGACCACCTTTCCGCCTTTCGTAACCTTCAGCGGAAAATTGTTTGGGCCGAGTTGCGTCATCCAGCCGGGTTCCTTTTGCGGTGACATTGGATTGCTCGCGGCAGGCATGCGGAATGCGCCGAGTTCCGACGACAGGCAGCTGTCCACCGCGCTCCCGTCGTCATCGGTGATCGTGACGTGCTCGCACTTGTAGCCCGCCACCGTCTCCATCCTGCCCGTTCGGACCACTGATGGATTCTTCATGCCTGCTTGCTGCTGTGCCGAGGCGACGGCGCTCGCGAACTCACGCTCCATGTACATCCGTTGCGCGTTCATGATCACGATCATGCGCTGCGCGGTCGGGTCGAGCACGACGCTCATTTGGCCACTCCCTATGTCGAACCGCATCTTGCCACCCTTGATCATGTAGCTGATCGGGTGCGGCGTGCCGTTGTCGGAGTAGGTGCTCATCGTCACCGACCCCTCGAACGCTTGCGCCGCGAGCGGCGACGCCGCGCAGAGAAATGTCAGGACGAGTGTTTTGATTTTCATTTGAAGATGCTCCGTTGCAGAGACCGCCCACACGTTCCGATCAGGGTACCACGGTCTTCGGCGGCTTCGCCGGTTTCGTGCCGTTCATTCGCGGGCGTGGGCCGTTCGCAACTTCGACGGTCACATCGCGGAGGTAGTTCGTGATCTTCGCGTAATGCGGGTAGTCGATGAATTCGGCCTCGTCCGTGCGCTGGTGATAGTCACCGTGCAAACCCGTGAAGAAGAACGCGATCGGCACGCCCTGCAGCGCGTAGTTGTAGTGATCGCTGCGACGGTAGATGTTGTCGTACCCGGTCCACGTAAGAGTGGTGTCGTAGCGATAGTCGAAGTCGAGCGGCTTCGCGCGCTTCTTGTTGACGCTCGCGACCGTCTCGCCGAGGTCTTTCGAATCGAAGTACGATCCGACAACCCCGAGGTAGTCGGGTCCGCCGCCGGGAAGATCTTCGGCGCGGCCACGACCGATCATGTCGATGTTGATCTGCGCGACGATCGAGTCCATCGGCAGCGTCGGGTTGTGCGTGAAAAAGTTCGAACCCACGAGACCGGCTTCCTCGCCCGTGTGCCACACGAACAGCACGGAGCGCTTGGGCTTCACTTTCATCGACTGGATGTACTCGGCAATCTCCAGCACGCCCATCGATCCGGAGCCGTCGTCATCGGCGCCGTTGCTGATTGAGTCGACGCGTGGCTTCGGGAAGAGTTTGCGCACGCTGTCCATGTTCACATGAATCGCCGCGAGCTGTTCCGGCGTGAGCTGGATCATGTTGTTCGCGATCAGAATCTTGTTGCGCGCGTCGTTGAACGCCTTGAGTGAATCGTGGTCGACGGCGGCGGCGGTCATGCCGATGTGATCGTTGTGCGCGCCGATCGCGACGTACTGGTGTTTCAAAACCGGATCGCTGCCGGGAATTACGGCGACGACGTTCCGCGCCCATTCCGATGGCGTCTCGACAAAATCGAGCGATGCATTCACGGAGCCGCCGGCGATTCCCGGCGTGATGCCGTCGATCGTGGAGCGGCCGAAGAGTCGCGCGGCTGCGGCGCGCGTGAGACGAATCGTTGCTGCGGGGGCGAGCGCGTCGATTTGCGCGTGAAGAATTGCGAGCGAGTCGACCGGCGCGGGCGCTGCGCCGCCGCGTCCGCCTCGCCCGCCACCACCGCCCGCGCGTCCCACGCTCTGCGTCGCGACCGTCGGCACGTTGATGGCCGTGCGCTGCGCGGGCGTGAGCGCGTCGAGATCAATCGTTGCGACCGCCGCCGCTCCGGCAAAGCGGTTTGGTCCGCCGCCGAATCCCCCGCGGCCCGCTCCGCCGCCACCGCGTCCGCCCGCGGGCGCTGCCTGCGGCGCAGCGGGGAAGAGCACGACGAACTTTCCGTTCGCTTGCGCGGCCGAGATTTGCGAGAGCGTGTCACCGGTCGTTCCGCCGAAGATCACGTCTGCCGTGCTGATCGCACGCGGAGCGCGTGCGCCCGGCACTGCGACCCAGTCCTGCTGCCACACGAACGGGTTGCCGTTCGCCGTGAGACGTGAGTGGCTCGTGAACGCGTGCAGGTGGTACGGCAGCACTTGGAAGTAGGTGCCGTTGTCACCGGCCGGTACGAGGCCGAGTCGTTTCACTTCGGCGGCGATGTAGTTCGTCCCCTTCATGTTTCCGACGCGGCCGACCTGACGGCCCTGCATGGAATCGTCGGAGAACTGATAGAGGCGGATCTGGAGATCGCGAACGCTGATCGCAGAGGCGGTCGGCGCCGGGGCGACTCTCGGCGGGTTGCCGTACTTGTTGAGTTTTTCGCTCTGGGCTCTCAGGGCGAGAGGTGCGGCGAGCGCGATGATCACGAAGTTGGTGAGACGCACGCGAAACTCCATCTGCGGTGAGGGACAGATGGAAACTAGTGGGCGAATTCTCTACAAGCGAGTGAAACCGTTAACTACTAACTGTTGGTTGGTTAACCAAGGTGAAATAATTAGTAAGGGCCGCTGCACCAGACATTCGGTGCGCGGCCCCTACGAATTTGTAGACCTTGGTTAACCAACCAACAGTCAGTTGTTAACAGTTCACTCGTTTTATCGGCTGCCCTGCGGCATGGTCATGCCCGTCATTTTCTGACTCTTCCTCGCCGCTAACAGCTTATCGAACTCCGGCTGCTCCATGTACGTCACGTCAATCCAGCAGTGCGCCATTTCGTCCACGGTGCGATCGCCCCAGCCGACCCACTGATTCGGATCCGGATTGTTCGCGTTCGATGCCGTGTTGTCGTGCCATGCGGTGAACACGAGCGTGGTGCCCTTCGGAAGCAGCGGCGCGACGGAATCGGCGTAGACGTAGTTCACGTGCCAGCGCCACTGGAAGTTGTTCACCGCGCTGAGCAGCTCGCGGCGGCCGTCGGGATAAATCGCCTCCATCGTCATCGCCTTGCCGCGCATGTGCATGTGCGGCTGGAAATTCTCGATGCGCGCGGGCGCCTGCATCACGTAAAAATTCTGCGTAATCGACTTTTCGTTCGGCGCGATATCGAGATCCGAGCCGTGCGTCACGTCGAACATTTTCAGAACGGTCCGGTGCGGCGGGACGAAGCCCTTGGGATAGAAGTACACGGCGAGCTCCACCGTGTTGTCCTTGGCTTCTTCGCCCATCGCGTGCACGTGGATTTCCCACTTGATGCGCGCGCCGGGAAGAATGAGCTTGCCGGCGTCGGGCGGAAAAATCTGTCCCGTCTTGCCGACGGCCCACTCCATGAAAAGTCCGGGCCCCATGTTCATGTCCATGGCGGTGGACGCGAGTCCGGTCACGCCCTTTTCGTCCTGCAACAGATATGCGAGCGCGTGGTGCACCACCTTGCGACCGTTCGGGAATGACGGCTTCACCTCGATCGCGCGAATCCAGCGCGGCTCGGTGACCCCGGTCTCGACGAGCGGACGGAACCACTTGTCCTCGCCCTTCGCCGGCATCGTGAAGTTCTTCGATGAAATCACGAGGTCGGGCGGACCAAACGTCTCGGCGAGCTGCCAACGATTCGGGTCCGGAAACTTCGCGGCGGCAGGCATGTCTTTCGCATCGCCCATCGGCGCGCCCGCATCGACCCATTTTGCAATCGTCGCGATCTGCGCATCGCTGAGGCTGCGGTCGTTCTTGAACGATTGAATACCGACAGATTTGTCGATATGCCACGGCGGCATCACCCGCGCGACGACGCGCGCTTTGATTTTCGATGCGTTCTTCTTGGCGTCGTCGTACGAGATCAGCGACATCGGCGCGATCGAGTTCGGCTGATGGCAGACTTGGCACTTTGCCTGAAAGATCGGCGCGACGTCCTTCGCGAACGTCGGGCCGGGGGTCTGCGCATGGGCGATTCCGGCGGCGCATACGAACAGCGCGGCGAGTGCAGGTTTCATACGACGCTCCTCGATCATTGGGAGACCTTCACTTTCACAAAGCCGTTCGTCCAGCAGCACTGCGCATGCCCCGAGCCGGTCACACCCGACGCGTCGTTCGCGCGAACACGAATGATGTAGTCACCCGGAAGCGTGAACGTCACGTTGGTGGACGACTTGCCGCCCGTCGGCGTGAGACGCGCCGTTGGCGGAGTGAACGTTGCGTCGCCCGGACCCTGGTGCTTGAACCAGGTGAGTGTCACGGGGGTGGATGACCGTGCTTCCGATGCCATCGCTCCAGCGGCGTTGCCATCGTCTGTCGCCCAGATATTTATGGCGAGCGGCGCGCCAACTTTCGTGGTCATCGGACCGACCGTGATGCCCAGCGGTCCCGCGCCATCCGGACCAGTCTCGCTGAATTTGATATTCGGCGGCGTGTTGCCCGAACCCGCCTCGCCTTCGAGCGCGTCGATCTGCCAGTCGGGTTTGAGATTTCCAGGAATCGCGTACGTCTCGCCGCGAATCCGCACGGTCCACGTCACCGTCTTGAAGCCGAAGTCCGCGGGCACTTTCACCGCGAACACGCCCCAATGGCGCTTCGTGTAGAAGCGCGTCGGCTGCCCCTGATTCTGCTCGCCTGGCGAAACGAAGTTGTCGGGCCCGACTGGAATGTCGATGATCTCGTCGGAGTTCCGGTTATAGTAGCCGAACGCAATGCTGAACGTGCCGTCCTTGTTCTGATACCAGCCCTCAAACGCCGGCGACACAGTCCGCCCTTTCGTGCTCGCCGGCGCGAACGACTGGGCCGCCGCCGGCGCGGCAGCAACCACAATGACAACCAAAACGACAACCACAACCAGCATGAGCGCGCCCGTAAGCGCCGCGCCGCGCCGTGCGTTTCGCTGCATTCTTTAACTCCGAATGATTCGTCAGTCGCAAACATAACTCTTACGGCTCTCATACACGAACGACCACCAAATGCGCCTGTGGACCTTGCACCCCAAATACCTCGACGCGAAAGGGCTCGTCGCGCTCTGGCGCGAAGCCCTGCTCGCGCAGGCAGTTCTCGCCGGACGCACGCGCGGCTACCGGCACCACCCGCAGCTCATTCGATTCCGCCGCGACGAGCGTCCGCTCGCGTCAATCGCCGCGTACCTCCGAGGCGTGCATGAAGAGTCGCTCGCGCGAGGATACCATTTCGATGCCAAGAAGATCAGCCGCTCAGCCTTCGATGGACCGATCGCAGCGACCCGCGGACAGGTCGCCTTCGAGTGGACTCACCTGCTCCATAAACTCCGAGTTCGTGATCCCACGCGCTGGTCGGTTCTCAAGTCCGTTACATGGTCGCAGCCGCACCCGCTCTTTCGCCTGCGCGCCGGTCCGGTCGCTGATTGGGAAGTTCAGCCTTGACGGGACCGCCCAAAGGCACAATCGTAGTGCCGCTATGCACGGCAGCGTTGTCCGGCTGGCCCACTGAAAACCCCCGAGGTCGTCATGACAGGAATGCATGCGCTCTGGATACCGATAGTACTCTCGGCAGTGATCGTGTTCATCACGAGCTCGATCATTCACATGGTGCTCTCGGGATGGCACGCGAGCGACTACGGCAAGCTTCCCAATGAGGACGCCGTGATGGATGCGCTCCGCCCGTTTGCGATCCCGCCCGGAGACTACGTGACGCCGCGGCCGGCAAGCGCGGCCGACCTGCGAACACCGGAATACAAGGCGAAAAACGACACGGGACCGCGCATCATTATGACCATCTTGCCGAACGGGTTCACCGGCATGGGCGCGCAACTCGGCCAGTGGTTCGTCTACTGTCTCGTCATCAGCGTATTCTCGGCGTATGTTGCCGGGCGCGCGCTGCCGATGGGCACGACCTACCTGCACGTATTCCGCTTCGCCGGTGTGACTGCCTTCCTCGGCTACTCGGCTGCGCTTTGGCAGCTCAACATCTGGTACAAGCGCTCGCTCACGACCACGATCAAGGCCACGATCGACGGATTCATCTTCGCGCTCCTGACCGCCGGGACGTTCGGCTGGCTCTGGCCGCGATAGACTGACTCCAGGAGGGACGTCCGGCCCGGCGGTGGAACTCAACCATCGCCGGGCCGGATGCGTTTTATAGCGTGGACACCACTATAGATGCATGTTTAGTGACGACGGACGGCGGACGACGGTTGGGTCATCATCCACTCGAGAGAGCTCTTTTGCGCGCAATTAATCTCGTGCTCGTAACACTCGCAGCGGCATCGCCGCTGTTCGCGCAGGCCGACATGAAGCCCACCAACGACTTTCCGAATCCGTATCGGACGGTCGAAGGCTGGCCGAAGATGCCCGAGGGGCGCACGTGGGGATCCACAAGCGCCGTCGGGATCGATCGCGACGGACAGAGCGTCTGGGTTGCGGAACGGTGCGGCACGAACAGCTGCGTCGGCTCGACGCTCGATCCCGTGCTGCACTTCGACAAGAGCGGCACGCTAATCAAGAGCTTCGGAGCCGGGATGATCTTGTCGCCGCACGGGATTTACGTAGATAAGGACAACAACATCTGGGTCGTCGACTGCGCGTGCACCGGCGGCGGTGGCGGAGGTCGCGGTCGCGGCGGCGCTGGAGGAGCGGCGGGTGCTGCGCCCGGAGCGGCGCCGGCAGCTGCCCCCGTTCCCACACCCGCCCCGACGGCCGGCCATCAGATCTTCAAGTTCAGCCCCGACGGCAAACTGCTCATGACGCTCGGAAAGGCGGGCGGCGGTCGCGATCCCGAATTCTTTTTCCAGCCGAACAACATGATCATCGCGGCCAACGGCGACCTTTGGGTCGTTGAGGGACATGGGTCGCAGGCTGGCGTCTCGCCCGCGCGGGTTCTTCGGTTTGATAAGACGGGCAAGCTGCTCGGCCAGTGGGGCACTGTTTACGATCCGGCGAAGATCGACGAGCCGTACGCCTTCAACCAGCCGCACGCGCTCGCATTCGATTCGAAGGGCCGCCTGTTCATTGCCGACCGCGGCTACAACCGGATCAAGATTTTTGATCCGTCGAACATGAAGCTGCTCGACACCTGGTACCAGTTCAGCCGGATCAGCGGACTCTGGATCGACGGCAGTGATACGATTTACGCGGCCGACTCCGAGTCCGAGACGGTGTCGCGCAATGCCGACGGCACGCCAAGTCGCACGGACTGGAAGCGCGGCATCCGCATCGGCAGCGCCCGCGACGGCAAGGTCGTGTCGCTCATTCCCGATCCGTGGTCGCGCTGCCAGCAGGGACAGCAGTGGACGGCAGCGTCGCCGTGCTCGCCCAGCACCAGCGCCGCGGAAGGGATCGCAGTAGACTCCAAGGGCGTGATTTACGGAGCAGAGGTCGGCCCGAAGGCACTCAAGCGTTACGAAAAAAAGCCTTAAGAAAACCATCAGGGAGAGCCATGACAGTCACGTTCAAGGTCAACGGCAAGTCCAGCACCGTCGACGTCGCCGACGACACGCCGCTCCTCTGGGTGTTGCGCGACCATCTCGATCTCAAGGGAACGAAGTTCGGCTGCGGTGTGGGGCAGTGCGGAGCGTGCACCGTGCACGTCAACGGCACGCCGACCCGCTCGTGCCAGCGCCGCGCGTCTACGCTCTCGGGAGTCGAGATAACAACGATCGAAGGACTCTCGCCCGACGGCACGCATCCGCTGCAGCGCGCGTGGGAAGAACTCGACGTGCCGCAGTGCGGCTACTGTCAGGCGGGCCAGCTGATGGCGGCTTCCGCGCTTCTCAAGAAGACGCCGAAGCCAACCGACGACGACATCGATCAGACGATGACCAATATTTGCCGCTGCACGACGTATATCCGCATTCGCGCGGCGATCCATCGTGCCGCGCAGTTGGCGGGAGCGGGCTCATGACTACTTCCATCAAGCCATCGGGCGGCAACGCGCCAGGGCGCACTAGCTCGAACTTGGACCGCCGCAACTTTTTCAAAGTCAGCTCGATCATCGGCGGCGGCATCATGTTTTCGGCGTACATCGACACGCTCGGTGCAGCTACCGCGTGGGCCGCAGCGCCCGCGGGCGAGTTCACGGCGAATGCGTTCGTGAAAATTTTCCCGGATGGAACCGTTCAGATCGTCGCGAAGAATCCGGAAATTGGGCAAGGTGTGAAGAACATGCTTCCCATGATCATCGCGGATGAACTGGATGTGGAGTGGAAGAGCGTGAAGGTGGAGCAGGGACTGTTCGACATGCGCGTCTTCCAGAATCAGGGCGCGGGCGGCAGCACGGCGACTCCATCCAACTGGATGCCGATGCGCCGCGTGGGAGCTGCGGCGCGCGCGATGCTCGTCACCGCGGCCGCGAACTCGTGGAAGGTCCCGGAGTCTGAGTGCTCGACCTCTGCTGGTGTCGTTTCGCACACGAGCGGCAAGAAGATCAAGTACGGCGATCTGTGCGCCCTCGCGGCGAGCGTTCCCGCTCCTGATCTCGCGACCGTAAAACTCAAAGATCCGAAAGACTTCAAGATCATCGGCACTAGTCAGAAGGGCGTCGACAATCACCTCGTCGTGACCGGCAAGCCGCTCTACGGCATCGACATGACGCTGCCGGGAATGCTCTACGCGTGCTTCCACAAATGCCCGGTGTTCGGTGGCAAAGTGGTGAGCGCGAACGTGGACGAGATCAAAGCGATGCCAGGCATCAAGCACGCGTTTGTTGTCGATGGCCTCACGCCGCTCCAGCTCACTAGTCTCGTGAGCGGCGTCGCGATCGTTGGCGATAGCTGGTGGCAGGTGCAGACCGCGCGCAAAAAGCTGAACGTCACATGGGATGAAGGTCCGACGGCGACGCAGAGCAGCGTTGGTTTCGCAGCGAAGTCGCTCGAACTTTCCAAGCAGCCCTCGCAGCGTTCGCTGCGCAAAGACGGCGATTTCGACGGCGCACTGAAATCCGCGGCGAAAACCGTCGAGGCCGCGTACTTCTATCCGTTCATCTCGCACGCGCCGCTCGAGCCGCAGAACACGACGGCGCATTTCAAAGACGGCAAGCTCGAGATCTGGTCGCCCACGCAGCAGCCGCAGAGTGGCTCGCGTCAGGTGGCCGCCGCGCTCGGCATTCCCGAAACAGACCTCACGATTCACATCTCGCGCAGCGGCGGCGGATTCGGACGCCGGCTGAGCAACGATTACATGATCGAGGCCGCGTACATCGCGACGAAAGTTCCCGTCCCGGTGAAGCTGCTCTGGACACGTGAAGACGACATCCAGCACGATTTCTATCGTCCCGCTGGCTGGCACTACTTCAGCGGCGGTGTCGATGCCGCAGGCAAGCTCATCGCGTGGCGCGATCACTTCGTGTCGTTCGGTGAAGGCAATGCCTTCGCATCGAGCGCGGGACTCAATGGCGGAGAGTTCCCCGCGGGATTCATTCCCAACCTCGCGCTCGATGCCTCGGTTATGCCACTCGGCGTCCCGACCGGCGCGATGCGCGCGCCCGGAAGCAACGGTATCGCGTTTGCGATTCAGGGTTTCATCGATGAACTCGCGCATGCCGCAGGAAAAGATCCGGTGCAGTTCCGGCTCGACCTTCTTGCCAATCAGGCACCCGCAACTCCACCGGCAGCGCCTCCGCCGGGAGCAACACCGGGTGGAGGTGGGCGTGGCGGGCCGCAGCGGTACGACGCGGCGCGCGCAACGGGCGTCGTGAAGGCTGTCGCCGAGAGATCCGGATGGGGCAAGACCAAGCTTCCCAAAGGCACGGGAATGGGCGTCGCGTTCCACTTCAGCCACGCCGGATATTTCGCCGAGGTCGTGCAGGCGACGGTCTCGAAGGATGGAGCAGTGAAGGTCGACAAGGTTTGGGTCGTCGGCGACATCGGCAGCCAGATTATCAATCCGATCCACGCCGAGAATCAGACGCAGGGCGGCGCGCTTGATGGCATTGCTGCCGCGCTCGGTCAGGAGATCACGATCGACAAGGGCCGCGTGGTACAGACGAACTTCAATAACTTCCCGTTGCTGCGCATGAAGCAGTCGTGCCCGGTAGACGTGAGTTTCTTGAAGACGGACAATCCGCCGACTGGACTCGGCGAGCCGTCGCTGCCGCCGGTCATTCCGGCACTGTGCAGCGCGATTTTCGCGGCGACTGGAAAGCGTGTGCGCACGCTTCCGATTTCCAAGATGGATTTGAGCTGGTCGTAACTGGAACCGAAGACTGAAGACCGAAGACCGACACTACACGGGGGTGGCTATGGACGAGTTGAATGTTTCACGCCGGAAGTTCGTGGGCGGAGTGGCGGCCGCTGCTGGAGTGATCGGGCTCGCGCCGCACGAACTTTTCGCGATGCGCGCGAAAGTGACGCCGCGCGATCTGGAAATCGCGCGCGATGCGCTCGACGACTACGACGCGTATGCGAAGATCTCCTTCAATGAGAATCCGTACGGTCCGCCTGAGTCCGTCATGAAGGCGATGACCAAGGCGTTCAAGTATGCGAACCGCTACGGCTATCCCGATGGCGGAATCACGGAGGCGATCGCGAAGCTGCACGGCGTGAAGCCGGAGAACATCCTGCTCTCCGCCGGATCGGGCGAAATGCTCGATGTGATCGGCACGACATTCACGCAGGGCAACAAGAAAGTGATCGGCGTCTCGCCGTCATACATGCAGGTGTACGAGCACGTGACGAGCGTGCGGGCCGAGGCGATCACGCTTCCGCTCACGGCGGATTACAAGCAGCCTATTTCCGATCTCATCAAGGCCGCGAAGCAGCACTATCGCGACCTCGGGTTCATTTATCTTTGCAACCCGAACAATCCCACGGGCCGCATCGTCACGAAATCGGAAGTGAAGGAGCTGCTCGATGGCATTCCGGCCGACGTCCCGGTGCTGATCGATGAGGCGTACCATCACTTCGTCGACAACTCAGAGTACGCATCGTCGGTGCCCTACGTGCTCGAGGGCCGCCCGGTGATCGTCACGCGCACCTTCTCGAAGATCGCCGCGCTCGCCGGCATGCGCCTCGGCTACGCGATCGCGAGAAAGGACATCATCCAGCAGATGCGCCCGTACAGCATGGGGAGCATCAGCGCCGTGGTGAAATGGGGCGGCGTGGCCGCGCTCGCGGATACGGAATCGCAGGCGAAGGTGAAGAAGGTGACGATCGATCTGCGTCAATCGACGATCGCGCACCTCAAGACGCTCGGCTACGAGTCGATTCCGTCGGACACGAATTTCTTCATGGTGCACATCAAGCGCGATGTGGTGCCGGTGATCGAAGCGTTCCGCAAGAAGGGCGTGCTGGTCGGACGTCCATTCCCGCCGATGACCACACACCTGCGCGTGTCGATCGGAACGCCGGACGAGATGGAGCGGTTCAAGGTTGCGTTCAAGGAGATTATGGGAGCGGGCGCGGTTGGGTCGGGGAATAACGGCTAATCGCGAATCACTACGGCGAATAGCTAGTTGGGACTGGCGACCAACGGCGAATCGCAAGTCGGAATTGGCGAGCGAATCGCGAGTTGGGACTGGGCAGCAAAAAGCGACGGGCGAGTGGAACTCCACTCGCCCGTCGCCAATTGCTCGCCAATTACGACTAGCGATTCGCCGTAGTTACGGAAGCTTGAGAGCTACCAGCTTAGTGCTCTCGCCCGCCCCTGTCGCGAACACAATGTACTGCTTGCCGTTGTACAAGAACGTCATCGGCACCGCGCTCGTCGAGCCTGGAATCGTCACGGCACCCACCTGCTTGCCTGTGGCCTTGTCGAACGCGTAGAGCTGAGCCGCCGGTGCCGCAGCAGCAGCGCGTCCACCGCCGGCACCACCACCACCGCGCGCGCCACCACGCCCGCCACCACCGCCGCCGCTGCGGCCGGTGCCATTGATCAGCAGCGTCTTCGTCACGATGACCTGCGGCTGGCTCGTGTTGTTCGGAACCTTCGGCAGCGTCACGCCTGCGAACATGGGGTCGTTCGTCGGAACCGCATCACGCCAGATTCCACCGTTCGGCTGCCACCACTTCCTATCGCCCGTGTTCAGGTTGTATGCCGTGATTCCGCCAAGCTCCTGCGGCTTGAAGATCGAGATTCCGCCGATGGAGTTGGCGACTTGTACGCGATTGAACGCGCCCGATGACCCGCCTTCTTGCGGCGCGTTGTAGTTCGCGGGCGTAGGCTGCGCGCCCGGCTTGCCGCAGCTGTTGTGCGGCGAGCCGTACGGAATCTCGGAGCACGGATCGTGCACCACCGAGATCACGCTCATTCCTGACTGCGCGCCGACGTACACCATTCCGGTTTCCGGATCCGCCGCCGTGCCCCCGTCGATGTTCACGCCGCCCGACGCGCCCGGCGCATACCACGAGCAGCTGTACTGCGCAGGACCGTTCTTGCCCTTGCCGTCGAGCGGCGAACCAGGGATGAAATACGGGCCCATGCGGCACTTCTTCGCGAGCTTCAGTGCGGAGTCCTTGATGGCCGGCGTGTAGTCGATCAGGTCCTTCTCCATCAGTCCCATCTGCGAGTACGGAACCGGACGCGACGGAACCGGCTGCGTTGGCGACGTCACCTCGCCCGGGACTTCGGTCTGCAGCACCGGCGTTTCCGGAATCGGCCAGATCGGTTCGCCCGTGACGCGGTCGAGCACATACAGCCAGCCGATCTTCGTGCTCGACGCGATGATCTTGCGCGGCCTGCCATCGATCGTGACGTCGAGAAGGTTCGGCGCCATCGGAATGTCGTAGTCCCAGATGTCGTGGTGCACCATCTGGAAATTCCACTTCCGCTTGCCGGTCTTCACATCGATCGCGACGACGTTGTTTGCGAACAGGTTGTTGCCGGGGCGATGGCCGCCGTACTCGTCCATGATCCCTTCGCCGACCGGGATGTAGACGAGCCCAAGATCCGGGTCCGCACTGTACGTCGCCCACGGATCCACCTTGCCCGTTCCGGGATCGCCGTGCTTCGAGCCGTTCTTCCAGGTCTCTGAGCCGTATTCGCCGGGGAGCGGGAGCAGATTGAACTTCCAGAGCTGCTTCCCGGTCTTGATGTCGAAGCCGCGGATCGTGCCAGAGATGTTGTGATTGTTCAGAACGTAGTAGCCATGAATCGCCGAGTTGCCGACGATAAACGTGTTGCCCACGACGATGCCCGGCGAACTGTTCGCGACCTGACCCTCGGCGGGATCGATGCCGATCGTGCCGTCAGCGCCGGTCTTTTTCACTGCGTCCCACTTCTCGCCGGGCTTTGCCTTGCGCGCCGGGTAGGCTTCGCTGATCTCAAGCGGATTGGAATCGTCGACCGCGAGCGGGACGAGCGGATATCCGAGCCCGTCCATCAGATCGACCACGCCGTCCTTTCCGAACTTTGGATCTGCCTTGCCAGTCTTGGCGTCGATCGAGACGAGGTGATACCCCGGCGTGACCACGAGCGCGCGCTCTGCGCTGCCGTCCGTCCAGTACGCGAGCCCGCGTCCGGAGAACTGGCGGGGCGCTTTCTGCCAGCGAATTCCCTCGTCTAACTTGTAGCTCCAGAGTGTGGAGCCATCGGCAGGATTAATCGCGTAAGCGTAGCGATGCGTCGTCGCGACCGTGAGCAGGCGTCCGTTCGCGAACAGCGGCGTGGTGCGATAGTACTCGTCGTTGCCGTCTTTCGCCGCGTCCCACTGCCAGGCGACCTGGAGCGAGCTGAAGTTCGACGCGTTGATCTGGTCGAGCGGAGAGTACCGTGTGCTCCACGCGTCGGCGCCCCAGGCACGCCACTCGCCGGCGACGTTTCCACGGACGACTGCCTTGCCCTGGCGAGCGTTGGAGACGGTTGCCGCGGCGCCGAATACGACGGCGACCACCGCGCCCGCGAGCGCGACCGATCGAAGAAAGAAACGGGTGAAACCGAGCTGTTTGCGGTTCATTGTGGGGGCCTCTTGTCGCGTGAGTCGATGAGAATCTTTTTCATGGCCACGGTGTCGGGAGCGAGTTCAGTCGTGCCCGCCGGCATCGCGTAGACCTTCAGCAAATACGCCGTCACGTCAGCTGCGTCGTTCGGGTCGAGCGAGCCAGGATTGTCCTGCGGCATCTTCTGGCTGATGTACAGATACAAATCGGACAGCGGGTGCGACCGCCAATTCTGGTCATACATCGCGCCCTGATGCGACGATGGCGTGTGACAACTCAGGCACACGCCTGCATACGTTTGAGCCCCGCGTTTCGCTTGCACATCCGTGTACACGCCGAGCTGCGTGGAGCGCATCGAGTCGGGCTTCGTCGCGGGCGCGTCCTGCGCGCGGGCGAGTCCACCGACGCTGCTGATTATGCATGCGGAGAGCGCGATCGTCCATCCCGTGCACTTCATGAATCTGCTCCATTCCTGGTGTTGAGCTTGTTGTACACGCCAAACAGCAGCCAGAGCGCGCCGGCCAGCACCAGCAAGAGTATGATCCCGCGCATCGCGCCCGCCGCGAAGGCCGCATCGAACACCGGCCGCTGAAAATTGAACTGCCGCAGCACCACCCACCGCTCGAGCATCCAGTGCCAAGCCGTATGGGCGACGAGCGCCGAAAGCAGGATCGTCCCCATGCGCTCAGCCACCACGTACTTGAACAACGCATTGAGCAGCGGAATCGCTACGAGCAGGCAAGCCAGCTGGCCCAGCTCCACACCGATGTTGAACCCGAGAAGCGAAGTCACGAGATGTGTCCCGGCAAACTGGAGCGACTCGCGCAGCGCGAACGAAAAGCCGAAACCATGGACGAGTCCGAACGCGAATGCGATCAGCCAGCGCCGCTCGAGCTTCGGTCCGACGATGTTTTCGAACGCCATGTAGACAATCGACAGCGCGATCAGGACCTCGATCAGCGGCGGAAACCACAAGGCGCTCGGCGCAAACCCCAGAGCGGATGCGAACAGTGTGATTGAGTGCGCCACCGTGAACGACGTGATGATCGCGATCAGCGGCCGGATCCGCCTGAACGGAATCACAAGGCACACGATGAACAGCAGGTGATCGATGCCGTCGAGAATGTGCGCGAAGCCGAGCTGGATGAAACGCCAGAGCGCTTGACTCCAGCGCGGATCGAGATGGACGAGGCCGGGATCGCCGCTGTACTCGAACGCGCGCTCGGCGCCGCCGGCAGGGATGAAGCGCAGGATCGTGTTCGTGCGCACGCCGAGGCGCGCGAGCGCGGGGTTGATGGAGAAACGAGAGCTGTCGGAGGAAATCGGATACTCGAACAGCACATCAATCATCGCCTGCTGCCACGCGAGTTCGGTGGTTGATGGAAGTCCGGGGCCGGTGACGTGCGTGACCGCGGATTCGTAATTCTCGAACGAGCGATCCGACGGCAGCGCCACATGCGCCGCGATGATCTGCGCGTTTGCGAGCTTTGTAGTGCCCTCGTAGACGTCCACCTGATTCGCGATCCAGGTGCGCGCGGCGTCGGGGACCAGGGAGTCGATTCCGGGAAAGTTCAGATACGACGCGCCGTGCAGTGGGTACTGCATGTCGCGCATCGCTTCGAGTGGCACACGCACGAGGAGATGAAGCTTGTGACCCTCGGGTTTCACGAAGGCGAGGATCGTGACGCGCGCGGGAATCTCGTGCGCGGACGGTGCCGACGGCGTCGCCAACACGAGTCCCGCCGCGAGCAGAACGCTCCAGCGCAGGCGCTTCGGCCGGCCCTCTAACGAATGGCCGATGTGGGGCGTAAAATGGGAGCGTTGCATTCGACCATAAGTAAACGCCAAGTATACGCCGCTCACCACCAGGAGAATCGCGATGAGAAGCAGATTCTGGCCCACACTTTTGCTAAGCGCGTTTGGGGCCGTTGCGGTGGGTGCGCAAGTGCCGCGGTTCCAGGTGAACATGCTCTGGCCGAAGCCGATGCCGGAGCGGTGGATTCTCGGATCGACGGTCGGCGTGGCCGTCGACGCGAACGACCACATCTTCGTGCTCAACATTCCGGACGCGTTCAACTCTCGCACGGAAATCGGCGCGGCCCCGCCGGCGGGCGTCGCGGTGACTGGTGAATGCTGCGTGGGCGCACCGGCCGTTCTCGAGTACGATCAGGCGGGCACGGTCGTCGCGCACTGGGGCGGAGCGGGCGCGGGCTACACATGGCCGCAGCGGCCGAGTGGAATTGCGATCGACAAAGCGGGGAACGTGTGGATCGGCGGCAGTGGACCGAACGACACGCAGATCCTGAAGTTTTCGCACGACGGAAAATTTCTAATGGCGGCCGGGAAGATCGTCGCCGCGCCTGCCGCACCGGCGGCCGCTCCAGTCACGCCTGACACCGCGTATCAGGGCGTCAGTGGTGCAGGGAGGGGCGCTGCGCCAGCCGGTCGTGGTGGACGCGGCGGCCGCGGAGGGCGCGGCGGACCACCACCGACTCCGGCGAACAGCGCGAGCACGGAAAGCTTCGGGGGCGTGACGCGGATTTCGTTCGACGAGAGCGCGGGTGAAGCGTTCGTCGCGGACGGCTCTCGCAACCATCGCGTTGCGGTTGTCGACATGAACACGGGCGCGATCAAGCGCTTCTTCGGCGCGTACGGCAAGGCGCCGTCGGATGCAGCGTCTGCGGCGTATTCGCCCGACGCGCCGGCATCACAACAGTTCGGTGCCGTGATGTGCGCCGCAGTGAGCAGCGACGGCATGGTCTACACCTGCGACCGCACCAACGATCGCATTCAGGTCTTCAAGAAAGACGGCTCGTTCGTGAAAGAAGGAACGGTGATGCCCAAGACGATCCGCGAAGGGTCGGTCTCCGACATCGCTTTCTCGCGCGACACGAAGCAGAAGTATCTCTACGTCGCCGACGGCATGAACAATCAGGTGCACGTGCTCGATCGCGCGACGTTCGCGATGGTCACGCACTTCGGCGACGGCGGCCGCGTGCCGGGCGAGTTCGCATTCCTCCACAGCATTGCGACCGATTCCAAAGGCAACATCTACACGGGCGAAACCTACGAGGGCAAACGCGTGCAGAAGTTCACGTATCAGGGGCTCGGCACGGCAAGCACGAAGGCCGTCCTTTGGCCCGCAGCGACGGGAGCCAAGCCATGAACCGCAGGACGATTCTCGGCGCGGCGACGTTCGTCGCCGCCATCTCCGCGCTGTTCGTCGGACAGCGCGCGCTCGATGCGCACGCGCGAGTCGGCGCCGTGACGGCTCCTACGTTTGAAGTGGATCCGATGTGGCCCAAGCCGCTCCCGAATCACTGGGTGCTTGGCAACGTGATCGGCGTCGGCGTCGACGCGCGCGATCACGTGTTCATCGTGCATCGCGCGGATACGGCAGACTCGCTGACGACCTGCTGCGTCGCCGCGCCGCCGGTGATCGAGTTCGATCCGCAGGGCAACGTGGTCTCGGCGTGGGGCGGGCCGCACGAGGGCTATGTGTGGCCGGGCTCGAACCACGGCATCGCGATCGACAACAAAGGCAACGTGTGGATCGGCGGCAACGGCAACACCGATTCGCACATTTTGAAATTCACGCACGACGGAAAATTCCTCGCGCAGATCGGCATTCCGAACCAGGCGGCAAACAGCAACGCGCTCGATCATTTCGGGCGCGTTGCGAAGATCTCGTTCGACTTCGCGGCCAACGAGGCGTTTGTCGCCGACGGCTACATCAACAAGCGAATCGCCGTGCTCGACATGGACAACGGCAAGATCAAGCGCTTCTGGGGTGCGTACGGCCACGTGCCGTCGGACTCGAACCTCGGCCCGTACAACCCCGACGCGCCGATCGCGCAGCAGTTCAGAAATCCCGTGCACTGCGCCGAGCCGAGCATGGACGGACTCGTGTACGTGTGCGACCGCCCGAACGACCGCATTCAGGTGTTCAAGAAGGACGGTTCGTTCGTGAAGGAAAAGATTCTCTTCCCGAAAACGCTTGGCGACGGCTCGGTGTGGGACATCGCGTTCTCGAAGGACAAGGATCAGAAGTACATCTTCCTCGCCGACGGCAAGAATGAGCATGTGTACGTGATGGATCGCGCGTCACTGGAGATTCTCACGATGTTCGGCGACGGCGGGCGGCAGCCGGGGCAGTGGTTCGCGGTTCACTCGATCGCGACTGACTCGAAGGGGAACATCTTTACGACTGAGACTTACGAGGGCAAGAGACTACAGAAGTTTGTGTATCAGGGGTTGAAGAGTGTGGCGGCGATGAATCAGGGTGTGGTTTGGCCGAAGAAGTAAAACCCCCCGTACAGAAGTGAACTGTTAACGACTAACTGTTGGTCGGTTAACGAAGGTTAAATGATCAGCCCGGACTCCGAATCGTTTCGAACGGTTCGTGGCCCGGGCTGATTTTCACACCTTGGTTAACCGACCGACAGTTAGTGGTTAACAGTTCACTCGTCGTATACCCTATTTGCCAGCCGGCACCGTAATGACGATGTCGTATTTCTTCAGCTCAGCGCTCAACGTAGCCAGCTTCGGCATCAGCGCATTAGCATCAGCGATTGCCTTGTTGAGTGCCGCCCTCGCCTCCGTCGCCTGCCGGAGCGATGCCGCGCTCGGTGTCTCCCACACTCCCATCAGCGAGCTCTTGATCGCACCCGTGCGAGCGAGAGCGTTCGACGGATCGGCACCGCCGCGGCCGCCGCCGCCGCCCGCGCGGCCACCAACCGGAATGCCAACTCCAAACTTCACGCGCACGCTGTCGAACTGCTTGCTCACGTCTGCGAACTGAGTCTTCACGGCATCGGGTACGTTCGTCGCCGCTTTGATCTTCGTCGCCGCGTTCACCATGTCGGTGTTGAGCGGGCTGAGCTTCCGCTCCATCGCATTGCCCGCCCGCTGTGCATCCTGCAGCTCGAGAATCACTTCGTTCCAGCGGCGGTGCGCCGCGTCGGTGAACGTCGGGATCCCCGGATCCATGATGACCTTGATCGACTTGCTGTCGAGTGTCTTGCCGCCGGAGACGAGCGCCACGTTGTACGTGCCCGGCACGACGTGCGGTGCGAGGTTCGCTGCCACCGCGTTTCCTCCGAACGGACCGTTGCCCGAGCCGGGCGCTTCGCCGGTGCACGGATCAATCGGCATGTACCCCGCTTGGTTGGGCGGCACTGGCACTCCCGGCACAGCCGCAGCGCCACGGCCGCGACCCCCACCACCGCCACCACCTGCACGCCCGGCGCCCGCGGCGGCTGAATCACCCGACAGCGGCTCCAGACGGAAATCCCAGCAGATTGTCTGGATTCCGGTCTGGAGTTGACGGCTCGTGGCCGTGAGTTCGCGCACGAGTTTGCCCGAGCCGTCGGTGATGCGGAACTTTGCGTCGCCGAGCGGCTTGTTCACCTGATAGTTGATGAGCGCGTCGTATGTCGGGTTCTCGCCGAGGAAGTACTGGTGTCCCCAGAACTCGTAGTTCGTGTTGCTCTTCGATTTCCACTGAAGCGCCGTGGGAATCGTGTAGAGTCTTGCATCTCCAGCGGCCTTCGCCGCAGCGTACTCCTGGATCGGCTCGACGTGATCGAGAATCCAGAGCGCGCGCCCGTGCGTCGCGATGATCATCGCGTTGTCACGGTGATGGAGCGTGATCTCGTCGACGCGCACCGACGGAAAGTTCGCGTGAATGCGGCGCCAGCTGTTGCCGCGATCCAGCGAGACGAACAAGCCCGTCTCCGTGCCGATGTACAGCACGTCGGCATTGCGCTGGTCTTCGGTGATCGTCTTCACCGACTCTCCGTGCAGGTTCGCGCGGAGCGAGTGGAACGTCGCGCCGAAATCGTTTGACGCCCAGATGTACGTCTCGTAGTCGTTGAGGCGGTGGTTATCCACGGTGACGTAGACGGTTCCCGCGTCGTAGCGCGACGGCGCGATCCTGCTGATCCAGCCGCCGTACGGGTTGCCGGGGAGATTCTTCGTGATGTTTGCCCATGATCCGCCGCCGTTGCGCGTGACGCTGAGCACGCCGTCGTCGGCGCCTGCGTAGAGCACGCCCGCCTGCTTCGGTGATTCCGCGAGCGAGACGATGGCCGGCCACTGGCTGACGCCGTCGTTCTTCGAGACGGTGATGTCCGCGCCTTTGAGCCCCATCGTGGTGACCGTGTCGCGGTTCACGCTGGTGGTGAGGTCCGGGCTGATCACGGCCCATGAGTCGCCGCGGTCAGTCGATTTGAAAACTTTGTTGCCGGCCGTGTACAGCACGCCGTTGTCGTGCGTCGAGATCATGATCGGCGTGTCCCACTCGAAGCGATACGCTTCGCCCGCTGCGGGAACGGGCGTGACGTTCAATGCAGTGGGGCGGATGCTCTTCGACTCGCCCGTGACTTTGTCACGGCGCATCATGTTGCCGTCCTGAGTCTCCGTATAAATGATCTTGGAATTATTCAGATCGGGGAGCGACACGAATCCGTCGCCGGTCGCGATCTGGAACCACTCGCTGTTCAGAATGCCCGCGGAGAGCCGCGTCGCGCTCGGCCCGCACCAGTCGTAGTTGTCCTGCATGCCGCCGCAGACATTGTACGGAATCTCCATGTCGTAGCCGACATGGTAGAAGAGCCCGACCGGCAGATTCGCCGCGAACACCCAGGTCTTCGCCTGATCGTAGCTGACGCCGATTCCGCCGTCGCCGCCGATGAGCACGTGATCGGGATTGTGCGGGTCGAGCCAGATCGCGTGGATGTCGTCGTGAATCGTGTTCGACGCGCTCGTCTCCATCGTTTTTCCGCCGTCGACCGTCATCTGCATCTTCACACCGCCCATGTACACGCGGTCGGGTGTCGATGGATCGATGCGCACCTGCGAGAAATACATCGGGCGCGGATTGACGCTGCTCACTTTGCGCCACGACGCTCCACCGTCGTCGGAGCGGTAGAGTCCGGAGGAACCCGCGTCCGCTGCACCACGTCCGCCGCCGCCTCCGCCGCCGCCGCCGCCGCCGCCGCCGGCACCTTCGATTCCGGCGTAGACGATGTTCGCGCTGCCGCGATAGATGTCGAGCGAGATGCGGCCGAGCGGAGACGCGGGAAGTCCACCGGCGAGCTTCGTCCAGTTTTCACCGCCGTCTATCGATTTCCAAATCGCGCTGCCGGGTCCGCCGCCGTTCATGCAGCAGGCCGTGCGGCGGCGCTGATACATCGCCGCGTACATCACTTCCGGGTCTGTATACGACATGCGCAGGTCGTTCGCGCCCGTGTCCTGATCGCCTTTGAGCACGTTGCGCCAGGTCTTGCCGCCGTCGGTCGTCTTGTAGACGCCGCGCTCCCCACCCGGGCCGAACAGCGGTCCGCCCGCGGCGACGAACACCACCTCGGGATTTCGCGGATCGATCACGATCCGGCCAATGTGCTTCGAGTCGCGCAGTCCGACGTGCGTGAACGTCTTTCCACCGTCGGTCGACTTGTAGAGGCCTTCGCCCCACGAAGTCGTCTGTCTGTTGTTCGCCTCGCCGGTGCCAACCCAGACGATGTTCGGGTTGTTCTGCTGCACCGCGACGGCGCCGATGGAGAGCAGCCCTCGGTCCTGGAGCAGCGGCATGAACTGCGCGCCGTTGCTGGTCGTCTTCCAGACGCCGCCGTGCGCCGTGCCTACATAGAAGATCGCCGGATTCGCCTCGTACAC
>JANYIJ010000199.1 GCA_025362095.1 Gemmatimonadota bacterium
AGGTGTCGTCCATGAAGGACCTGCTCCCGATCCTGGAGAAGGTCGCGCAGACCGGCAAGCCGCTGCTCATCATCGCCGAGGACGTCGAGGGCGAGGCGCTCGCGACGCTCGTGGTGAACAAGCTCCGTGGCACTCTCAAGATCTCGGCCGTCAAGGCGCCGGGCTTTGGCGACCGCCGCAAGGCGATGCTCGATGACATCGCGACGCTGACCAATGGTCAGGTGATCTCCGAGGAAATGGGCTTCAAGCTCGAGAACACGACGGTCGACAAGCTCGGCCGCGCCAAGCGTATCGTGATCGACAAGGACAACACGACGCTGATCGACGGCGCCGGTGACGAGGACAAGATCAAGGGCCGCATCAAGGAAATCGAAGTCGCGATCGAGAAGTCGACGAGCGACTACGACAAGGAGAAGCTTCAGGAGCGCAAGGCGAAGCTCGCGGGCGGTGTGGCCGTGATCAACGTCGGCGCGTCGACCGAGAGCGAGATGAAAGAGAAGAAGGCCCGCGTCGAAGACGCGCTGCACGCCACGCGCGCGGCAGTCGAAGAGGGCATCGTCCCCGGCGGCGGCGTTGCGCTCGTGCGCGCGCAGATCGCGCTGAAGGGACTGAAGCTCGATGAAGACGAGCAGATCGGTGTCGACATCATCCGTCGCGCGATCGAAGAGCCGATTCGCATGATCGTTTTCAATGCGGGCGGCGAAGGCTCGATCGTGGTCGAGAAGGTTCGCGCGTCGAAGGACAAGAACTTCGGCTACAACGCGCTGACGGACACGTACGAAGATCTCGTCGTGGCGGGCGTCATTGACCCGACGAAGGTGACGCGCACGGCGCTGCAGAACGCCGCGTCGATCGCCGCGCTTCTCCTGACGACCGAAGCGCTGATCGTCGAGAAGAAGGAAAACCACCCCGCACCGGCGGCTCAGGGCGGCGGTGGAATGGGCGGGATGTACTAGAACTGCGGCAACTGGGTACTGGTGAGGGGCGACTGGCACTGGAAATGACTTCCAAGCGCCAGTCGCCCTTCGCACGTCCGCCCCTCACGAGTTGCCTGTTGCCTGTCGCCTGTCGCCTGTCGCCTGTCGCCCGTCGCCTGTCGCCTCCGGTCGGCCTTTATTCGGGTCGCACATTCCCGCCGATCAACAGTTACAAAGTGCTTCGCTATTGCGTCTTAGGTCAAAATCACGCAACTTAGGCCGTTACGTTGGATCAGGTTAAGACAACGAACCCCCGCTCCCAAACTCGTCGGAGAATCTATGTCCCGTAAGACCACGTTCGCTGTTGCCGCGCTCCTGTCGATGGTTGCCGCATCGGCCGCTTTTGCCCAGGGCGCGACGAAGGCCGATTCGACCAAGAAAAAGGCCGCGGCCTCGACCACGAAGGACGCCGGAATGAAGAAGGGCGACGCCATGAAGAAGGCGGACGCCGCGCCGGCCAAGGGCGACGCCATGAAGAAGGCGGCTCCGGCCAAGAGCGACGCCATGAAGAAGGAAGCTCCGGCCAAGGGCGACGCCATGAAGAAAGACGGCATGAAGAAGTCGACGAAGAAGGACACGACGGCCGCGAAGAAGCCGTAAACTCGGCTCTCCCGACTGAAAAAGCGCCTCCCGGCTCAGGTCGGGAGGCGCTTCTTTTTCGCCGCGCCTTCCTGAGCGCTAGAGCGCGAGCGCCAGCTGGCGCACCCCGCCCGATCCGTCGCCGAACGGACCCGCCGCGCGATCCTGCGGCGCCGCCGTCACCGGGCACTTCGCCTTCGCTCCGCGCAACGCCGCCTCGGCCGCAGCGACCGCGTGCTTCGGCGTGTTGTTCACCTCGCTCAGATGCAGCAGCACAAGTTGCCGCAAATTCTCCCACGCGAGTTCACGCGTGAGTGCCGCCGATTTCCGGTTGCTCAAGTGCCCCGAGCCTCCTGAAATGCGCGACTGAAGGAACGGCGGGTAGGGTCCGTTCCGCAGCATCTCTTCATCGTGGTTCGACTCGAGCAGCAGCAGGTCGAGCCGCGCGAACGCCGTCCGCAGCGTCTCCGGAACGGCGCCAAGATCGTGCGCGATGCCAGCGCGGAATCCGCTGCGCACGTCGGTCGCGAGCACTGCGGTCGGCGCAGACGCGTCGTGCGGCACTCGAATCAATTCGAACTGCAGCGAGCCGATCGTGAACGGCGCCGGTGAACGGATGGCGGTGCTCCGCTTCTCGTCGAGATCCTCCAGCGCCGCGATGGTTCCTGCAGAGCCGTACACCTGCCACTTCCACTTCCGCTGCGCCGCGCGGACGCCACGCTTGTGATCGATGTGCTCATGCGTGACGATCACCGCGCTTATTGATTCAGGTGCGACGTGCACGCTCGCGAGCCGCTGCGCGAGCGCGCGCGGCGAATACCCGGCATCAATCAGGACGCGGGTTCCGTCGCACTCGAGCAGGATCGAGTTGCCTTTGCTGCCGCTGCCGAGCGTCCAGGCTCTCACGCGTGCGTCACTTTTGGGTCGCGCCGGCGAACGCGCCGCGCCGCGCCCACGCCGCAGCCAGCGCGCTTCTGCCGTTCTCTCCGAGCGTCACGCCGCGCCGGGCCATCACTTTCGCAGCCACATCCAGAAACTTCGCGCACTCAAATTCCTGGAACGGCGGCGTATCGCCCCACGCAAATGGCGGCACGAATTTCGGCGGCATCGCGCTGCCGAACACGTTTGCTCCCGCGCCCACGACACATCCCGTTGTCAGCCGCGTGCCGATGCCGAGCTTGGCATGGTCGCCGATCATCGAACCGAGGAACGTGAGATGCGTTTTGCGCACACCACCGGGCGTCCAGAGCGACACCTCGCCGTAGCTGTTCTTCAGATTGCTCGTGATGCTCCCCGCGCCGACGTTCGCCCAGCGGCCGAGCACGGAGTCGCCGATGAACCCGTCGTGGACCTTGTTCGCGTGGCCGATGAAAATCGCGCCGCTCAGTTCGCCGTGCACGCGAGAATGCTCGCCGATCGAGCAATTTTTTATTTTGCCGCCGCCGACCTGCACGCCCTCGCCTATCACACACGGTCCTACCAGCCGCGTGAAAGCCGAGACCCTCGCGCCGCAGCGCACCAGCACGGGTCCTTCCGTCGTGTCGACGACGACATACGGGTCGAAATACGCGCCGCGCTCGGCGAATGCGCCGTGCTCGCCGAGGACGCTCACGTGCGACGGCATGTCCTCGGCGCCGGCGGCGAGCGCGGCGATGTCCGCGACCAGCATGTTGCCCAGCCGCGCGCACAGGTCCCAAATCTCTTCGATCCACCATCCGCGCACCTCGGCCATCGCCCCGCTCGCGATCGTGTCGAGACGCAGCGTTCCGTTCTCCAAACGCGCGACGTCGAGTGGCGCGCTGAGGCGGACCGCCGCAATACGGCTGTCGCAAGTCCAAACATTCGCGTCGCCAAGAATCGCGTCGAGCGCTATCGCGCAGCGGGCGTTGACGATGATCGTGCCCTGTGCGAGCGTGCCGCTCACGACCGGCGGCGCGTCGAACTCTTCGAATGTCTTCAGGTGTGGCGCCCCCGAAAACCCGATCGCTCGAGCTCCCGCTGCGCGCTCCCATCGCCGCCGAATCAGTTCCGCGCCAGCGCGCAGCTCACCAGCGGGCCGCGTAAGCGCGAACGGCTCGAACGTGCGCGCCCGCGCGTCGTCGTACATCACGAGTTCTGCCGTCATATGTTGCGCACCTCCGGCGGCAGCGAATCGAGCAGCGACTTGAGATCCGCGGCTCGCTCCACTGTCGTCACGAGTGTCACGCCGGTCGTCGCGACCACAACGAGATCGTCGACCCCGAACAGCACAACGGTCTGCCCCTCGGCGTGCACCACGTTCCGATTCGACTCGCGAATGAACACCTGACCGGACGGCACGTTGCCGTTCTCGTCTGCGGCGCGCACCGCGCGCAGCGCCGCCCATGTGCCGACATCGCTCCAGCCGAAGTCGCCGGGTATGACCATCACTTTGCTGCTGCGCTCCAGCACACCCACGTCGATCGCGATTGGTTTCACGATCGCGCCGAAGAATGCGCCGAGATCGCTGGGATTCGCCGCGAGCGGCGAAGCAATCTCAGGACAGTGCGCGCGCACTTCACCAAGCAGCACGTTCACCCGCCACGCGAAAATCCCCGAGTTCCAGAGACATCCCGCGGCGACCATCGCCTCGGCGCGGGGGCGATCCGGCTTCTCGACGAACCGCGCAACCTTCCTCAGCGGCCCTTTCACAACGGCGCCGGGCTCTATGTACCCAAGCCCGATGTCCGCAAATCGCGGTACGATGCCCACCGTGACGAGCGAGTTTTCCGTGTGAGCCGCCACCGCCGCCTGCAGCAGAGCGCTTCGGAACGCAAGCTGATCGCCGATCGCCGCGTCGGCGTGCACGGAGACCATCACGGGATCGCGCGGGTCTCGCCGCGAAATCTCGTGCGCGGCCCACGTCAGCGCGGCCGCAGTGCCAGCAGGGCGCGGCTCGGCGATGATGTTGTCGGCAGGAATCTTGGGAAGTGCGTTTCGAACAGCCGCCACGAGCGACGAGTTCGTGAGAACCAGCGTGCGCTCCGGTGGCGCGAGCGTGGAAATTCGTTCGATCGTGTCGACGAGCATCGGCTCCGCCGTTACGAGCGGCAGCAGCTGCTTGGGCCGCTGCGGCGTGCTCACAGGCCAGAAGCGCGAGCCCACGCCTCCTGCGAGCACGACGACCCACATGGCTCCCTCGTCGCCGCCGAGACTCGTGATGGCGCCGCTCATGTTTCCACTCCAGTCAGCTCCACCACACGGGCATACAGACGCTTGGGACTGAAGGGTTTCGTCACGAACGCCGTCGCGCCGAGTCGCATCGCTTCATCGTAGCGCTGATCCTGGCCAGCCGCAGTCAGGATGATGCAGGGGAGTGCGCTCCACTTTGGATTCCCGCGCATTTCAGCCAGCACTTCGAGTCCGGACTTGATGGGCATCATGAGGTCGAGGAGCACCAGCGCCACATCGGGGTATTGCTCCAGAGCCCTCAGGGCTTCGGCTCCATCGTACACCAGCGTAACTCGAAACGGGCCGAGTTCGAGTTTTGTCTGGATGATGCGGCCGATGTGCGGTTCGTCGTCGGCCACCAAGATGTGGCGGGTGCTCATCACCGGATCCGGCGGAAGAAGAGCGGTCAGGCTGCAGCCGTCAAACGAGAGCGGCGATGTTCGCGCGGTTGCGGCGCAGTTCGTACAGGAGCTGTCCGAGGTTGGCGGTTGGCTGCACGAGAACGAGCAGCACGGCGTCGGGCGAGAGGCACGAAATCACGGCGAGACCATTCTCGTGTTCCATGACGGCGGTTTGCAAAGCCCCACGCGCTGCGGCAACGCCGAATTCGTCGGCGAACTGGATGATCGAGGGCACGTGGGCGGCAACATGTTCGGAATCGAAACTGGCGATGGCCTGGCTGTCGATCAGCAGGCCGTCGCGGCCGAGAACGACGGCCGCCTCAACGCCTTCGCGCTGCCGGATGGCCGCGACGAGGTCGCGAATAGTTGGCATGGCCGCTCCGCAAAAGGTTATCGAAGCATACCCGCGCACCGAGTGAAGTCAAGCTTCTGATTCGCTTGAAGTTGGCTCTACTTCTGGATACACTACGCCTGCATAGATGACAATAAACTTGCCGCCAATTCGCACCAGACTTTCTCGCCGCTTCGTTCCCGGCGCGCTCATCGTTTGCGCGGCGATTGCCGGCGCGTGCGACGGTCCGTCGCAGCTCGCCGGCCAGACGCGGAACGCGACGCAGCCGTTCTTCGTGCACGCGCTCTCGGGATCTCCGCTCATCACGTCGAACGCGATCGCGTTTCCGGGCCGCGCGCTCACGCGAGTCGACGGCACGTTCAACTTCGACATCGCGTTCGACATCGACGCGGCGGGCAACGTCATGCTGCTCGCGCCAGAACTTGTCGGACAGAACCCGGCAGGCAACCGGCTCGTCGGCATCTTCAAGGCAAGCGTCAGCTACGACAGCCTCACGGCGGCGCCGCTCGGCGGATACACGGTGGATTCCATCACGGTTGTCCAGCGCGGACAGGCCGTGGCGGTGCAGGCGCAGGAACCGGTGTGCCTCTCCGGAAATCCGGCGGCGCCGTATCTCTACGCGAAGATCGTCATCGATTCCGTCGACGTCGTCAATCGCGGCATCTACGGCCGCACGATGATAGGCGGCAATTGCGGCTACCGTCAACTGATCCCGGGCTTCCCGGCGTTCTGACGTGATCGACGGCCGGATGGTCCGCGAGCAGGCTGGTGCGCTGCGCGAGGGCGTCCGGCGCAGGGGGTCACTCGACAAGCACGGCCCGCTGATCGATCGCGCAGAGCGGCTCGATCGCGAACGCCGCCTCACGATTCAAGCCGTCGAAGAGCGCAAGGCCGCGCGCAATACCGCGAGCCAGGAAGTCGCGCGCATGAAGAAGGCCGGCGAGAACGCCGACGAACTCGTTGCGAGCGCGCGCGAACTCGGCGCCGATATCGCGCGCCTCGAGACCGAGCTCGCCGCATCGCAGGGCGAGTTCGACGCCATCCTCCTCGAGCTTCCAAACGTCACGCTCCCTGAGGTTCCCGAGGGCGACGCGACGAAAAACGTCATCGTCAGCACGTGGGGCGAACCGCGTGCGGCGGGCAGCGTGAAGCCGCACTGGGAAGTCGCCGAGAAACTCGGCCTGCTCGATCTGCCGCGCGGCGCGAAAATTTCCGGATCTGGTTTTATCGTCTATCGCGGCCGCGGCGCGAAGCTGCAGCGCGCGCTGATGAATTTTTCCGTCGATCTGCACACGCGTGAGTTCGGCTACGAGGAGACGCAGGTTCCGCTGTTCGTCAATCGCGACGCGATGATCGGCACGAGCCAGCTTCCGAAGTTCGAAGAGGACATGTACGCGCTGCGCGACGATGCGCTCTTTGCGATTCCCACCGCCGAAGTTCCGGTGACGAATCTCTTTCGCGAGGAGATTCTCGACGGCGCGACGCTGCCGCTCGCGCTCACCGCGTTCAGCGCCTGCTTCCGCCGCGAGGCAGGATCGGCCGGCAAAGACACCCGCGGGCTTCTTCGCGTGCATCAGTTCGACAAAGTCGAGCTCGTGCGCTTCAGCACGCCGGAAGATTCTCCCGCGCAGCACGAGCTGCTGACGTCGCACGCCGAGCAGGTGCTTCAGCGGCTCGGCATTCCGCACCGCCGACTGCTGCTCGCGGCAGGTGACACGGGATTCGGCAGCGCCAAGACCTACGATCTGGAGGCGTTCGCGCCCGGCGTGGGGCAATGGCTCGAGGTGTCGTCGTGCTCGAACTTCGGCGAGTTTCAGGCGCGCCGCGCGAGCATCCGCTACCGGCCTGCCTCAGGCGAGAAGCCGCGGTTCGTGCACACGCTGAACGGATCGGGGCTCGGCTTTCCGCGCACGATCGCCGCGATCCTCGAGCACTATCAGAACCCTGATGGCAGCGTGACGGTGCCGGAGGTGCTCAGGCCGTATTTCGGTTCCGACGTGATCCGATAGCGCATGCGACGCAGCGCGCCGCTCTTGATCGTCACGTTCGGCCTACTGACGCTGCTCGCGTCATTCATCTGGTATTCACAAACCGTCTTGAACAATCTGCATGCCGAGGCGCAGCAGACCGCCGGCATGTACGCGAAGGTCTTCGGCGCGATTCAGGACACGACCAGCGATCCCGCCGCGCAGACAACGACGCTCGTGGATCTGATCGAGTCGCTGAAGAAACTGCGTGTGCCGGTGATTCTCATCTCGACGAGCGGCGAAGTGCAGGGAAGCGCGAACCTGCCGTTCGCCGACACGCTCGCCGCGCCGCACGTGAAGGCGTACGCCGACACGCTCGACGCCGAGAATGCGCCGCTCCTCACGCCGGTGGGCACGGTGCACATCGGGAATACTGCACTCGTGCGCGGCATGCGGGTGATTCCGCTGCTGATGGTCGCGGTGCTTGGCGTGCTGATCCTCTCGGGACTCGTGATGCTGCGGTCGGAGGGTCACGCCGAGCGCGAAGCGGTTTTTGCCGGGATGGCGCGCGAGTCCGCCCACCAGCTCGGCACGCCGCTCTCGAGTATGCACGGCTGGATCGAGCTGCTGCGCGAGCGCGACGATCCCATGATCGCGCAGGCGCTGCCGCACATGGAGAACGACATCGAGCGGCTCGAGCGCGTTGCGCACCGGTTCGAGCGCATCGGCCGGCCGCCTCGCCGCGATCCGGTGGACGTCGCGGAGGTCGCGAATCATGTCGTGCAGTATTTCTCAGCGCGCGTGCCGACACTCGCGCACTCAATCACCGTCCGGCTCGAGGCGGCGGCGGGCGGGTTCACCATTGCCGGCGATCGCGTGCTGCTCGAGTGGGCAATTGAATCGCTGGTGAAGAACGCGATCGACGCGCTCGCAGGGCGCGGCGGCTCGATCGTCGTGACCGTCGAACCGGTGGACGGCGGCGGTGTTCGCGTGCGCGTGGCCGACAACGGGCCGGGCGTTCCGCGCGATCTTCGCCGCAAGATTTTCTCGGCGGGATTCTCCACCAAGGAATCGGGGTGGGGGATCGGCCTGGCGCTCACGCGCCGGATTGTGGAAGCAGGGCACGGCGGGCGCCTGCAGCTCCTGCCGTCCGACAATGGCGCTGTGTTCGATATCGTGCTGCCCGGCTAGGGCGCACTAGGGACGCGAGACGATCTCCTGCTCGACCGCTGCGCGCACGATGCTCATGAAGTCCTGCGCGTTCGTCACCACGCCCACGGCCTGGTGCGTGCCGCGATCCTTCAGCTTGCTCACGAGAAACTCGCTCGCGTCGACGCAGATCGTCGGCAGTTCGACGATCCCGCGCACGGGATCCTCGTAGTACGCCGGAAGCATGTTGCCCACGGCGATCGAGTGGAGCGCTGTCGCAATCATCACGGCCATCGTGGCGCCGGTCGTGTGCGCGCGCATGGCGTCCTGCGCCGCAATGGCGTCGGTGATCACGCCGGGCAGCGGACCGTCATCGCGAATCGAGCCGCAGAGCAGATACGGCACGCCCTCCACCACGCAGGCGTGCATGATACCGCCGTTGATAATTCCTTCATGAACCGCTTTCTCAATCGAGCCTGAGCGGCGCACCGCGTTGATCGCGCGCATGTGCGCCGCGTGGCCGCCCTTGGTGGGCTCGCCGGAATCCGTCATGCCGAGCGTCGTGCCGACGACCGCCGCCTCGATGTCGTGCGCGCCGACAGCATTCCCGGCGAGCAGCGCCTGCACGAATCCGTTGCGAATGAACCACACCAGATTGTCGCGCGCTCGCGAGTGCACGAGCGCGGGGCCCGTCACCCAGATCACGCGGCCGCCGCGCGCGCGTTCGTCTACGAGCATGCGCGCGATGCGCCCGTAGTCTATTGGTTTCTCGCGCGAGACCTGGCTGCTCATGAAATGGAAGTCGCCCTGCGCGCCCGCGGGAATCTGAAAGCCGTTCGCGTGAACCAGCACGCCTTCGCTTCCGTCCTCCGCTGCACCAAGCACGACGCGCTCGCCGCGCTTCACGCGTCGTCCTTCGCGCACCCACCAGCGACCGTCGGCGCCGCCGACGAGACAGCCGTCCATGCGCGGTTCTCGCGGAAGTGTCCACCGGCCGTCGCCTCCCTTCACATACGTCGGCAGGTTTGTCGTTGCGAAAAATCCATCGGGCAGCACGCCGTCGGATTCTGCAGGCGCGGTCCGCGCGGCCGGCGCATTCGCGAGCGCAGCCGACGTGAAATCGGGCGGCGTGTACGTCGGCGTTCTGGAGTCGCGCATCCGGCGATCGGTTTCGGTCTTCGATCCTCGGTCTTCGGTCCTCATAGAATGCGCTTCCCCAGCGCGCTCAGGATCAGCTCCGTCGCAAGTTCGGCGGTGCGGTTCCGCTCGTCGAGCACGGGATTCACCTCGACCACATCCATTCCGATCAGCCGCCCTGTGTCGGCGAGCATCTCCATCGCGAGGTGCGCCTCGCGGATCGTCATGCCCCCGGGCACGGCGGTTCCGACACCCGGCGCGTCGTCGGGACTGAGACAGTCGACGTCGAATGAAAGCCAGATTCCCGCGGTGTCCGAGCCCGAGACTTCGATCGCCTCCTGCATCACACTCCGCACGCCGCGCTCGTCGATGTCGCGCATCGTGAGCGCGCGCAGTCCCCAGCTCTTCACATGCTCGCGCTCCGGGGCGTCCAGATCCCGCACGCCCACCAGCGCGACGTTGGCGGCGGCAAGCGCGGCGGCGGGTCCCGCGATGTGCGCGAACTCGCGGTCGCCGTGCCCGAGCAGATGGGCGAGCGGCATGCCGTGCACGTTTCCGGAGTTCGACGTGCCCGGTGTGTTGATATCGCCGTGCGCATCGAGCCAGATGACGCCGATCCGCGCGCCGGCGGCCGCGTGGAAACGCGCGGCTCCGGCGATCGATCCGCCGGCGAACGAGTGATCGCCGCCGAGCAGGAGCGGAAACCGGCCCGAGCGCAGCGCCGTCTCTGTTTCGTTTGCGACGAGCTTCGACACATCGGCGATCGCGCCGAGAAAATGCGCGCCGCGTTGCGCCCCGCGCTCCGCGTCCTCGCGCAGTGGCACGGCGATGTTTCCGGCGTCCTCGACGCTGTGTCCGAGGCGCGCGAGCCGCTCTCGCAGATCGGTGTACCGTACCGCGAACGGTCCCATGTCGACGCCGCGTCTGCTGGCGCCGAGATCCATCGGCACGCCGATAATTCTGATTTTCGTCATGCGCGCTGCCCGCCTGCCATGCAAAAGAGGTTGGACTCCGTAATGTATCCGGTTTCTGTTTTGCGGCGGTGACTGTGCCTCGTCCAGCATGCTAGATTTCCGTTATGATCGCGTCACCACCCGCCGAAAAAACCGCCTCCGCGAAACCCTCACTCAACGACGCTCAGCGGGAGGCGGTAGAGCACGGTTCGGGGCCCTTGCTGGTGCTCGCCGGCGCCGGATCCGGAAAGACGCGGGTGCTCACCGCGCGCATCGCGCGACTGATTGCGGACGGAGTCGTGCGGCCCGATCAGGTGCTCGCGGTGACATTCACGAACAAGGCCGCGGGCGAAATGCGCGAACGCATTGGCCGCCTGCTCGAGAGCGATCCTGCGGGCATGTGGGTTGGGACCTTTCATGCAATTGGCGCGCGCATGCTCCGCGCCAATGCGGCGCTCGTCGGCCGCTCGAGCGCGTTCACGATCTACGATGAAGACGACACGCTATCGGTCATCAAACGCCTGATGGACCGGCACCGCGTCTCGCCGAAAGTCTGGACGCCGCGGGCGATCTCCTCCGCGATTTCCGGCGCGCGCAACGCGCTCGTCTCACCCGCTGAGTACGCCTCGCTCGCGCAGATGCCGCTCGCCAAGGCCGTCGCGCCGGTCTACAGCGATCTCGATGCCGCGTTCCGCAATGCGAACGCCGTCAGCTTCGACGACCTGCTCGGCCTTCCCGTGCAGCTGCTCACCGCGAACGTTGACGTGCGCGAGCGCTACGAGAAGCGTTTCCGCGTGATCCTCGTGGACGAATACCAGGACACGAACCGTGCGCAGTACGAGTTCATCCGCCTGCTCGGCGCGCGTCACGGCAACGTGGTCGTCGTGGGCGACGACGATCAGTCGATTTACGGCTGGCGCGGCGCCGACGTGCGCAACATTCTCGACTTCGAGCGCGACTATCCCGCGGCGAAAGTGGTGCGGCTCGAAGAGAACTACCGCTCGACTCCACAAGTCCTTGCGCTCGCCAACGCCGTGATCAGCGAGAACGCTGAGCGTCGCGGGAAAGTCCTGCGCGCGACGCGGCCCGACGGCGATCCGGTCGTGCTGGTGGCGGCGCTCGACGATCGCGACGAGGCCGATTTTATTGCGGCCGAGATCGAACTTCGCCGCACGCGAAACGGCGAGCCGCTCGGGGCGAACGCGGTGCTGTATCGCACCAACGCGCAGAGTCGCGTGCTCGAGGAATCACTGCGTCGGCGCGCCATTCCGTACCGGCTCGTTGGCGCCGTGCGATTCTACGACCGGCGCGAGATCAAGGATCTGCTCGCGTGGCTGCGCTTGATCGCGAACCCCGCAGACGATGAAGCGTTTCGGCGGGCGATCACGGCGCCGCGGAGGGGAATCGGCGAGACGACGGTCGAGATGCTCGCGCTCGCGGCCGCCGATGCGGGCGTGCCGCTGCTCGCCGCTGCGTCCCGCGAAGATCTCGTGACTGGCGCGCGAATCGCGACGCGCACGGCGCTCGCGGATTTTGCCTCTCTGATAGAGCGGTACCGCAATAAGGCTGCGGATTCGAGCGTCGACCGCCTGATTCTCTCACTCGTTGACGAAATCGGTTTCGCCGACGCGCTCCGCGCCGAAGGACCCGAGGGGCTCGAGCGACTCGACAACGTCGCCGAACTCGCGCGCGGAGCTGCAGAGCTGGTGATCGAGGAGGGCGGCGAGGTGGGATTGCGCCCGCTCGACCACTTCCTGCAGCGCGCGACGCTCGTCGCCGGAATCGACCTGCTCGGCCCGGATGCGGACGCCGTCACCATGATGACGCTGCACACCGCCAAGGGCCTCGAGTTTCCGGTGGTGTTCATCGCCGGTCTCGAGAACGGGCTCTTTCCGCTGAGCAGAAGCTTCGACGATCCGGCGCTGCTCGAAGAGGAGCGACGGTTGTTTTACGTCGGCATTACGCGCGCCGAGAAGAGGCTGTATCTCACGTGGGCGCGGAGCCGACGCCGCAATGGCGAGCTGATTTCGTCAGCGATATCGACGTTCATCACGCCGGCGGCGGAGAAGCTGCTCGAGCCAACGGCGACCATCCGCCTGCGCGCGAGCGGCCGCTCCGGCGGTGTTGGTATTCGCGCCGAATCGGCGCCGCGCGGCTGGGATGATGACTCACCGCGCACCTGGCAGCGCAATCCTTCGCGTGAACGCGCCGTGGAGATCGACGAGATGTCGCAAGATGTGCCCGCGTTCGTGCAGGGCGAGCGCGTGCGGCACAAGACGTTCGGCTCTGGCACGATCTCCGCGATGGCCGGCGCGGGGCGCGACGCGAAAGTGACCGTGGATTTCGACGATGAAAACGTGGGGCGAAAGCGGCTGGTGGTTGCGTTCGCCGGACTCGAGCGAGGGTTCGACTGATGGCCGTATCAAGAGACGACGTGCGTCATATCGCCGGGCTCGCGCGAGTCGGCGTTCCGGACGAGAAACTCGACACGCTTGTGACGGAGCTCAACGGAATTCTCGGCCATATGGAAGTGCTCCAGAAAGTGCAGAGCGCCGGCGCGGCGGCCGAGGCCGACGCGCTCCGAACGGGAATGCCACTGCGCGCTGACGAAGGCCCGAGTGTGAAACTCGAACGGCCGATCGCCGAAATCGCGCCGGCCACTCGCTCGCTCGACGGCGCGCCGATGCCCGCGGTAGTCGACGGATTCTTCCTCGTGCCGCGTCTCGCGACGCACGAAGACGCGGGGGACGAATCGTGACCCCGACTCCGGAATCGCTGCTCGCCGCGGGAGCCGGCGCCATTGCCGCCGCCGTGCGCGATGGGACGATGCGCCCGCGCACCGTGGTCGAGGCGAGCTTTGCGCGCGCCGCGGAAGTTGATTCGGGGCCGAAAGGACTCAATTGCATCCTCACGTCCGATCTCAACACGTCGCTGCGTCTCGTCGAGAGCGCTCCGGTTGGCGGCGCGCTCGCGGGCGTGCCGTTCGTGCTGAAAGACAACATCGCGACGACGGTGCTCTCCACATCGTGCGGCTCGAAGATTCTCGAAGGCTACGTCAGTCCGTACGAGTCCACCGTCGCGAAGCGGCTGCGCGACGCCGGCGCAATTCTCGTCGGCAAGGGAAACATGGACGAGTTCGCGATGGGGTCGTCCACGGAACACTCGGCCTTCGGACCGGCAAGAAATCCGATAGATCGCACTCGCGTCCCAGGCGGCTCCTCCGGCGGATCGGCGGCGTCTGTTGCCGCAGGCATAGTTCCGATCGCGCTGGGCTCCGAGACCGGCGGCTCGGTCCGCCAGCCGGCGGCGTTCTGCGGAATCGTCGGCGTGAAGCCAACCTATGGGCGCATCAGCCGCTTCGGGCTCGTCGCGTTCGCGTCGTCGCTCGACAATATTGGCGTGTTCGGCCGCAGCGTGGACGACGCCGCTCGCGCGATGGAAGTCGTTTCTGGAAACGACACCGCGAATGATGCCACTTCCGCCCGGCTCGCTGCGCCGGAACTGCGCACCGACTCGCGCGATCTCACCGGCATCGTGATCGGCAAGCCGAAGGAATATTTTCCGTCGTCGCTATCGGCCGAGATGCGCGCGCACTGCGATCGCGCGCTCGACGCGCTGCGCGCGCGCGGCGCTGAGATTCGCGACGTCTCACTGCCGCATACCGATCTCGCGCTGCCCGTGTACTACATCATCGCACCGGCGGAATGCTCGGCGAACCTCGCCCGGTTCGACGGCGTGCGCTACGGCTTGCGTCTCGAAGGCGACGGGCTTCGCGGCATGTACGAGGCCACGCGCTCGCGCGGCTTCGGCGCAGAGGTCACGCGCCGAATTTTGCTCGGCACCTACGTGCTCTCGGCGGGCTACTACGACGCGTACTATCGAAAGGCGCAGGATGTGCGCGCGCTGATCGCGCGCGACTTCACAAATGTCTGGGCATCGGGTGTCGACGCGCTGTTCACGCCGACCACAGCGGCGCCGGCGTTCACGATCGGCGCGATCTCAGATCCGTACGAGATGTATCTCTGCGATCTCTTTACGGTCTCGGCGAATCTCGCCGAGGTGCCGGCGATGTCGATCCCCATCGGACGAATCAGCGGGCTTCCCGTTGGCGGGCAGGTCATTGCGCCGCGCTTCGGTGAAGCGGCGATGTTCAAAATCTCTTACGCGCTCGAGTCGGAACTGGGCGGGGCGGCGCACACATGAGTGCCGCATGGGAGATGGTGGTCGGCCTTGAAGTGCATGTGCAGCTCAAGACGCGCACCAAGGCGTTCTGTCGCTGCTCCACTTCATTTGGCGATCCGCCGAACACGAACACCTGCCCGGTTTGCCTCGCGCTTCCGGGCGCTCTGCCGGTGCTCAACGAGCGCGCGGTGGAGCTCGCCGCGCGCGCCGCGTTCGCACTCGGACTCGAGGTTCGCGAACGCTCGGTCTTTGCCCGAAAGAATTATTTCTACCCGGACCTGCCGAAAGGATATCAGATCTCGCAGTTCGATCGTCCGCTCGCAGAACGGGGGACGCTTGCGATCGGTGGAGGCCGCTCGATCGGCATCACGCGCATTCACATGGAAGAGGATGCGGGAAAATCGGTGCACGACCGCTTCGCCGGGTTCACCGCGATCGATCTGAACCGCGCCGGTGTTCCGCTCATCGAAATCGTGAGCGAGCCGGAAATCCGCGGCAGCGCAGAGGCTGGCTCGTATCTGCGCGCGCTGAAGGAGATCCTGCTGTTCGCAGAAGTCTCCGATTGCTCGATGGAGGAGGGAAGCCTGCGCGTGGATGCGAACGTCAGCGCCCGGCCGATCGGCGAGACCGCGCTCCGCACGCGCACGGAGATCAAGAATCTCAATTCGTTTTCAAACGTGGAGCGCGCGCTCGAGCTCGAGTTTGCGCGTCACGTTGCCGTGCATGAGTCCGGCGGCACGATCGTGCAGCAGACGATGTTGTTCGACGCGCACAAGAACGAAGTGCGCGGCGCCCGGTCCAAAGAGGGAAGTCACGACTATCGCTATTTTCCAGAGCCGGATCTTCCGCCGCTGGTGCTCACGCCCGCGTGGCTGCAGGGAGTGCGTTACGGCCTTCCCGAGTTCCCGGCCGCCCGCCGCGCGCGCTACACGAAGGACCTCGGTCTCAGCGAGACTGACGCCGCGGTCCTCACGGCGAGCCGCGATTTGGGAGACTATTTCGAAAAGGTCGTCGCCGCGTCGAACGACGCGAAGATGGCCGCCAACTGGATGATGAGCGAAGTGAGCGCGTCACTGAACGACTCGGGCGTCGAGATCCGCGCGTTTGCCCTCAAGCCCGCCGCGCTGGGAGAACTCATCGTCCTGGTCAAGAACGGCACCCTGAGCAATAGCGCGGCAAAGACGGTGTTCGCCACGATGCTGCAGGAAGGCGGAACCGCCGCCTCGATCGCCGAGCGCGATGGCCTTCTGCAAGTGGGCGATGATTCCGCGCTCGTCGCTTGGATCGACGAAGTCTGGGCCGAGCATCCCGACGAAGCCACGCGCTTCGCCGGCGGCGAGCGAAAACTTCAGGGCGTGCTGGTCGGATTCGTGATGAAGAAATCGAAGGGTCGCGCCGATCCGAAGAAGGTGAATCAGCTTCTCGGAACGAGAGCAGGAACGTAGAGCGGCCCTGAAATCGCGCGCGTAAAGGCGAGTTCGCTCGCGGGCAGCCCGAACTCGCGCTCGGCTTCGGCGCCCACCGCGTCGTCGCCGCCGCTCCGAAGAGCCGTTCTGCGCACGAGTTTCGCGGCGCGGAGCGCGCGGTCGCCGGAGGGATCGAGCTTGTACGGCTCGGACGACTCGACCCGGACGAGGAAATCCATCACGAAGTCGAATGACCGCGTGAGATAGCGGCCCACCTCGCGCTCTTCGAGATCCCAGCGGCTGTTCTCCGCCATCAGCGTGAAGATCCGCTGCCAGCTCTCCGAGTCCGTTACGTACACCATCCCGCGGAAAATCCGCCGGTTGGTTGGCGTGCTAAAGATCGTCGGGCTGAGGATGCGGTCCAGGTGTTCGTCGCTGCGCGCGTGATCGAGCTGGATGATCTCGCGCGCACGTCGGGGGAATGTGTCGCCGATGTGCATCTCGAACCGGCTTTCCCAGTAACTGTGCCCGAGCGCGCTCGTGCTCGTGGTGACCGCGAGCTGGTGCGGCACGAAGTAGTTGTGCGCGACGGCGTCAGCGGCGAGGTGCGCGAGGTATCCGTATCCGAACGCGCGCACACGTTCATCGCGCGCGCCGTCGAGAATCTCCTGTCCAACCGCCCACGAGTGACAGTGCCTAGCGAACTTCGCGTACTTCTTCGCGATGCTCGTGTCCGCTGCGATCGATCCGTACAGAAAATCGTGCGGATGTGCGCGGAGCAGCGCGCCGATCGCGGGCGGGAGAAGCGCCGCGCTCCGGAGCACCGCCTCGCCGAGGAGGATATGCGTGCCGGGCGTCCAGGCCCACGCGACGGTCGGCAGCAGCGCGAGCAGCACCACCGCGCCGACCACGAACCACGCTATGCGCGCGAGCCGCCTATTTTTTGCGGCCGCGCGAATCGTCGTACGGCGAGTCACGTTCGTCGTCATTCGCGGATTCGTCGCGCCGGTCGTCGAGGTTGGCCTCGACCTGCGCCGCGGCGGGTTCGCCCGCAGCCGCCGCTTTGTCGTCGCGGGATTTCCGTCGGCGCCTGCGCCCTTCGCCGAATTTCTTCGCGCCCCACGCGATGCCGTCCATCGCCATTCCGCCGACTTCGACCACCGTCTCCACGCGGCGATGAACTTTCCCAAGCAGATCGTTGAACTCGTCCACGCGCTCTCCGAACTCCGCGATGCGACGATCTAACGCTGCGTGCGCACGTTGCACACTGCGCCGGACGGCGAACATCGCCACGACCAGCCCGGTAATCAGCAGCAGCACCAAGAGCGTGGAAATGCCGGAGGCCACGAATACGACCTGCTCGAACCACGTGCGCACCGGCGGCACCTGCCGCGTGATCACCGTGTCGTGCGCCGCGACCGCCTGCAGGAGAAACCGTGCCGCAGTACTCGCGAGAATCGTCATATCTGCATGGTAGGCGGGCGCAGCGCACTCTGCAACGCCTGCACCAATTACGTAGGTTTACAAACTCCTTTCAGCACCTAGAAAAACATGTCCGCAGTGCAATTCATCGTCGAAGGCGGCAACACGCTCACGGGAACGATCCGGCCGAGCGGAAACAAGAACGCCGCGCTCCCTATCGTCGCGGCCGCGCTGCTCACCGATCAGCCGGTCACGCTCCAGAACGTGCCGCGCATTCGGGATATCGAGACGCTCGTCGATCTCCTGAAGACCACCGGCGCGGACGCAGAGTGGACCGATCGCAACACCCTTCGCATTCACGCAAAAACGGTGAACGCGTCGTCGCTCGATCCCGCGATGTGCGCGCGCATCCGCGCGTCGATTCTGCTCGCCGCGCCGCTGCTCGCGCGCTGCGGGCACGTCGAACTCTCGCCGCCGGGCGGCGACGTCATCGGCCGCCGCCGGCTCGACACGCATTTCCTCGCGCTCGAGCGGCTCGGCGCCACCCACATGTTCGACGATCGCATCTCGTTCTCCACCAAAGGACTGAAGGGCGCCGACGTCTTTCTCGACGAGCCGAGTGTCACCGGCACCGAGAACGCCGTGATGGCCGCGGTCGCTGCGAAGGGCGAGACCGTGCTGCGCAACGCCGCGTGCGAGCCGCACGTGCAGGATCTCTGCAACTTTCTCGTCGCGATGGGCGCGACGATCGAGGGGATTGGATCGAACCTGCTGCGCATTCAGGGCGGCAAGCCGCTGAAAGGCGTGACGCATGCGATCGGGCCCGATCATATCGAGGTCGGATCGTTTATCGGACTCGCTGCGGTGACCCGCTCGGAGCTGCGCATACAGAACGCGGGAGTCGAACACCTGCGCTCCGTGCGCCTCGGGTTCGAGCGGCTCGGTGTCGTCACGACGGTGCAGGGCGACGACCTGATCATCCCCGCCAATCAGTCGATGGAGATTCAGAGTGATCTCGGCGGCCATGTGCCGAAACTCGAAGATCAGCCGTGGCCCGCCTTTCCGGCGGACGTCATGTCGATCGCGATCGTGACCGCCACGCAATGCACGGGCTTGATCCTGATGCATGAGAAGATGTTCGAGTCGCGGCTGTTCTTCGTCGACAAACTCGTCGGGATGGGCGCGCGCATCGTCCTGTGCGATCCGCACCGCGCGCTCGTCGCCGGCCCGAGCGTGCTGCGCGGGGCCACAGTGGAATCGCCCGACATTCGAGCGGGGATGGCGATGCTGATCGCCGCGCTCTGCGCGAAGGGAACGAGCACCATCAACAATGTCGGGCAGATCGAGCGCGGGTATGAGCGGATCGACGAACGCCTCGGCGCGCTTGGCGCGAAAATCAAACGGGTCGAGGTGGGACGCACGTGACCGCAGCGCAGTCTCCTGATCCGATTCCGCTGCGCGAGAAAGTCGATTCGTTCGCGTCTATCGGCGTTGATGCGTTCACCACCACGCGAGTCGCGGGCGACTACGGCCTCGGTGACGGGGACCCTCCGCAGGCCGCGCTCGCGAAGTGGGTCGCGCTTCAGCAAGAGCTGGCGGAGGTAGCGCCGCGACTCGCGAGCGCGAAGCAGATTCACGGCACACGCGTACTGGAGCACGGCGCCGGAACTGACGGCTGGACGAGGCATGCGGGCGCCGATGGCCACATCACGTACGCGCCCGGAGTCGCGCTCGCCGTGCAGATCGCAGACTGCGTTCCCGTGTTCATCGCGCATCCGTCGGGCGCCGTCGCGCTGCTCCACGCGGGATGGCGCGGCACGGCGGAGCGGATCGTGCAGCGCGGAATCAATCGCCTCGTGGATGGCGGCCTGGATGCCGCCGACTTGAGGGTGCATCTGGGTCCGGCGATCTGCGGCCGCTGCTACGAAGTCGGTCCGGACGTGTTCGAGCAGCTCACCGGCTGGCAGACGATTCGCAATCGCAACGTCGATCTGCGCGCGCTGCTCGCCGAACAGGCCAAGGAGCTTGGCGTGCGACAGCTGTCGGCCAGTCCGCATTGCACAAAATGCGACAACGATCGTTTCTTTTCACGCCGTGCAGGTGACGCCGAACGTCAGGTCGCGGTCATCGTTTCCGCGGTCGATTCAAAGGCATAAAAAGAAAAAAAATTGCCGCAGGTGTGCGCGGGTCACCGCGGGTAGCGATGCTCAAGACAACCCGCGCGTTCCCGCGAAGACCCGCGGCAAGGCTTTTTTGTAGTTGTTCGCGCGATGGGGTAGTGGGTCAGTTGACCCACTACCCGCGATGGGATCGGCTTGACGAGACCCCCATCCGCAACTATGATTAAGTAGCTGAACGATTTCGTGCTGGTCGTCGGCGAGATGTGGGGGAAGTTCTCCCCACATTTTTTTGTCCTCGCAAGTAACGCGGAATCGACGTGAAGCAAACACTGGAACCGATTGTGGTTGCTGAACTTGACTCGCTTGGATTTGATCTTGTCGAACTCAAGGTTGGCGGCAGCAAAGGACGTCCGATTTTGGACGTCCGCATAGACCGGCGTGACCTCGAAAAGGTCACCGTTGGCGATTGTGAAAAAGCATCCCGCGCGATCGAACTCAGGCTCGACGCGATGCCGGATGCGATTGCCGGACGCTACGTGCTCGAAGTGTCGTCGCCGGGAATGGAGCGGCCGCTGAAGTCCGCCGCCGACTGGCGGCGCTTCGCGGGACGCTCGGCAAACGTGAAGAGTTCGCGATTCGCCGCGATCGGCGGATACGCGGAAGTCGAGATCGTCGCAGTGCTGGGAGAACAAGGTCACGAGCAATATCAGGTGCGTGACCTCAAGGGAAATGAGATCACATTGGCGCCGGCGGATGTTCAGGAAGCCCGCCTCGCGTTCCACTGGAAACCGTAGGAGTCCAGGATGGCTGGTTCGACGGAAATTCTCACCGCGATTCGCGAGCTCTCGAATCTCAAACAGATCGAGCGCTCGGAACTTCACGAGCTGCTGCAGGACGGCATCCACGCCGCCCTCGCAAAAAAGCATGGTCCTACTGTGCAGGCCGAAGTCGACATCGATGACGACAAGGGTGACATCCGCATCGTCCTCCTGAAGACCGTCGTCGAAACCGTCGCCGACCCTGCGCGCGAGATCACGCTCGAGGAAGCGCGTTTCGAAGATCCCGACTATCAGGTCGGCGATCTCATGGAAATTCCTGTCGACTTCGCCGAGTTCGGACGCTCGGCGGTGCAGGCGGCCAAGCAGCGCATCATCCAGCGCGTTCGCGAAGGCGAGCGCACCAAGATTCGCGACGAGTTCAACGACCGCGTCGGCGATCTGCTCTCCGGAGAAATCCAGCAGATCGAGCGCGGCAAGATCGTCGTCATGCTGAACAAGTTCCGCGAAGCCGAGGCGATCATCCCGTATCGCGAGCAGAATCACCGCGAGGATTACAAGCAGGGTGAACCGATTCGCGCTGTGCTGAAAAAAATCGAAGAGACGCCCAAGGGACCGCGCCTCGTGCTCTCGCGCGGCGATGCGATGTTCGTGAAGGCGCTGTTCAAGCTCGAAGTGCCCGAGATTCAGCAGGGCATCGTCGAGATTCGCGCGTCGTCGCGCGAGGTTGGCAGTCGCACGAAGATCGCGGTCTTCTCGAAGGATGATTCGATCGATCCGGTGGGCGCCTGCGTGGGGCTCAAGGGCTCTCGCGTGCAGGCAGTGGTGCAGGAACTCGGCGGCGAACGCATCGACATCGTGCCATGGTCGTCGGATCCGGAGCGCTTTGCGAAGCTCGCGCTCGCGCCGGCGAAAGTCGCCCGGGTGTTCAGCGAAGCCGCGACGAAAACGATTCAGGCCGTGGTCGACGAAGACCAGCTTTCGCTCGCGATCGGCCGCAACGGCCAGAACGTGCGTTTGGCGTCGGAACTCACCGAGTGGAAGATCGATCTATACTCGAGCCGCGAGTGGCTGGAGCGTGGCGGCGATGCGCCGTTGTTCGCGCCGCTGCCCGAGGAAGATGGCGGCGAAGAAGCAGCCGACGTGAAGCTCTCCGACATCGAGGGACTTCCGCCGGCCACCGTGGCCGTGCTCGAAGCGGGCGGCTACAAGACGCTCAACGACATCATCGATCTCGAGCGCGAGGACTTCCTCAAGCTCGCCGGCATCGCGCCGGAAGAAGCCGATCGCTTGATGGCGTTCATCAACGAAGTCACCGGTGATGACGGTGCGGATGCTGCGGCGCCAGAGGGCGGCGCAGCGGCGTAAAGAACGGTTTGTGACGGGAATGAACGAGGCCGGCTGGAAAAAAGTGCTCGGCCTGGTCGGGCTCGGAGTAAGAGGACGACTCGCCGTGATTGGAGTCGATCGGGTGCGGGAAGCAGCGCAGAAAGGAACGTTGAAGCTGGCGATCGTCGCGCGTGACGCGTCGAAAAACAGTCTCGACAAAGTCGTTCCGCTGCTCGAAGCAAAACGGATTCGTATTGTAGACGGCATTACCGCGACCGCGCTTGGCGCGGCGGTGGGCAGGGACGCGACGGCGGTGATCGGCATCGTCGACGCGCAGCTGGCAAAGGGAATTCGCGGAGTCGCCGATTCCGCGGGAGGAGTTTGATTTCGTGAGTGCTTCAGGGAGGATGGTTTGAACAAGCTTCGGGTTCATGATCTGGCGGCAGAGTTCGGCATTCCGAGCGACGAAGTCATCACGATGCTTCGTTCGCTCGAGGTCGTCGTCCGCAGTCACCTGACGCAGCTCACCGACGATCAGGTGGCGCGTGCGCGCGCCCGTTGGGAGCGCGAGAAACGCGCGCGCGCCGCGAAGGCCGCGACATCTGCTGCAGCGCCGGCCCGCCGGCGTCGCACAAGCGCGGCCGTCGAGACGGTCGCTCCCGCTCCCGCCGAAGAGCAGGCGCCAGCAAAGCCGAAGGCGAAGACTGCGGCAAAGAGCAAAGCGAAAGCGGCGCCCGAGCCGGAACCCGAGCCCGCGGCAAAGCCGGGCACGCGCCGTCGTAAGGCTGCGCCTGCGCCGACCGCTGAAGAAGCCGCCGCCGCAGAAGCCGCCGCCGCTGAGGCCGCTGCTGAAGAACTGGCCAAGGCCGCCGCAAAGGCTGCGCCGCCCGTAAAGGAAATCCTCGCAGAGAAACCCGCAGCGCCCGTCGTCGAAGTTCCCAGAGAAAAGCCGGCAGCGCCGCCGTCGGATTCAGGCAGCGCGCCAGTCGCGCCTGCAGCCGCGCCGCCCGCCGCACCGAGCACGCCGCATCCCGCACCGCAGGGTCCGTACTCCACGCCCGACCGTCCGCGTCCGCGTTCGGTGGTGCCCGGTGCGCCGCGCCCGCGTCCGGTTAGCAGCGGTCTGCCGTTCCCGCCGCGTCCTGTCGCGTCCGCAACGCCCGGCACCGGCAGCGGCGGCGGCGTCTCGCGTCGCGACGATCGTCGCCCGAGCGGCGGCGGTGGCGGATCATCGAGTGGCATGGGCGCTCCCGCGCCGTCGGCGGGTCGTCGCAAGAAGGGAAAGCGCGGTCAGGTCGATCAAGAGGCGGTGTCGGCGAACATCTCGCGCACCATGCGCCAGATGGGCGGCCCGGCACCCAAGCGTCGTGGCTCGCGTGACGACGGCTCGCGTGAAGAAATCGAAGCAATGCGTCAGGCTGCGGCCGAGGTCGAAAAGAAACTCGTCCGCGTCAACGAGTTCATCACGGTGAGCGAGCTGGCGGACATCCTCAAGGTGCCGGCCACTCAGATCGTGTCGTTCGCGTTCAAGAATCTCGGCCTGATGGTCACCATCAATCAGCGGCTCGACTTCGATCAGATCGAGCTGATCGCAAGCGAGTTCGGCTTCAACGCGCAGAAAGAAGAGGAGTACGCCGCGAGCGCCGTCGAAACAATCGCCGACGCTCCGGAAACGCTGCGTTCGCGTCCGCCCGTGGTCACGATCATGGGCCACGTCGACCACGGCAAAACGTCGCTGCTCGACTTCATCCGAAAGGCGAATGTCGTCGCGGGCGAAGCAGGCGGTATCACACAGCACATCGGCGCGTATCACGTCACGACGCCGAGCGGCAAGCAGGTCACGTTCCTCGATACACCAGGCCACGAAGCCTTTACGGCCATGCGTGCGCGCGGTGCGCAGGTCACCGATATCGTCGTGATCGTCGTCGCCGCAGACGACTCCGTGATGCCGCAGACGATCGAGGCCATTTCGCATGCCAAGAACGCCGGTGTGCCGATGATCATCGCGATTAACAAAGTCGATCTCCCGACGGCGAACGTGATGAAGGTTAAGCAGGAACTGCTCGCGCACGGCGTCGTGCTCGAGGAGTTCGGCGGACAGGTGCTGCATTCCGAGATCTCGGCCAAGAAGGGCACGAACGTGCAGTCGCTCATCGACCAGATCCTGCTGCAGGCGGAAATTCTCGATCTCAAGGCGAACCCGTCGCGTCACGCGACCGGTTCGGTCGTCGAAGCGCAGCTCGACGCGGGCAAGGGTCCTGTTGCGACCGTGCTCGTGCAGAACGGAACGCTTCACGTGGGCGATGACTTCATCTGCGGCCTGTTCTCGGGCCGTGTGCGCGCGATGTTCGACGAGCGCGGCAAGCCGGTGAAGGAAGCCGGGCCTGCGATTCCGGTGCAGGTGCTCGGCATGGTGGGTGTGCCGATGGCAGGCGATCAGTTCCTCGTCGTTGAAGATTCCGCCGAGGCGCGTGAAATCGCGCAGCGTCGTGAACGCCTCGATCGCGAGGCCAAGAGCCGCCGCACGAGCAAGGGCGCGGTTTCGCTCGAAGATTTCATCGCGCACGCCGCCGAAGGCGAGAAGCGCACGCTCAAGCTGCTCATCAAGGCGGATCAGGGCGGTCCGGCAGAAGCGCTCGCCGACGCGCTGTCCCAGCTGTCGAACGCAGAAGTGCAGGTCGAGGTCATTCAGCGCGCAGTCGGCGCGGTGACCGAAGGCGACATTCTGCTCGCCAAGGCGTCCGGCGCGATCATCATCGGCTTCCACGTGCGCCCCGACAACAAGGCGCGCTCGGCCGCCGAGCGTGAGGGCGTCGAGATCAAGCTCTACAAGATCATCTACGAGGCCGTCGCGGATGTGCGCGCCGCGCTCGAAGGCATGCTGCGCCCGGACGAGAAGGAGGTCGTCTACGGCGAGGCTGAAGTGCGCGAGACATTCAAGGTGTCGAAGATCGGCACGATCGCCGGCTGCATCGTGCGCAGCGGCATGATCAACCGTCAGGGCCGCGTCCGCGTGATTCGCGATGGATCGGAGGTATACGATGGCATCATCGGATCGCTGCGCCGCTTCAAGGACGACGTGAAGGAAGTGAAGGACGGATTCGAGTGCGGCATCGGAGTCGAGAATTTCAACGACGTCAAAGTCGGCGACCTGCTCGAGTGCTATCGCAAGGAAACGATCGCGCGCACGCTCGCCTCTTCTGCGGCGGACTAAGGGTTCATCATGCCGCGGGATACGCGACGTCCGGATCGTGTTGGTGAAGCCGTCCGCGAGGAGATCGCTGCATTCCTCGCGGGAGGCGTGAAGGATCCGCGTGTCGTCGGTCTCGTGACCGTGACCGCGGTGGAGATGTCGCGCGATCTCGCGCAGGCCAACGTGTTTGTGAGCGTGTACGGCAGCGACGAAGAGCGCGCGCTGACGATGGAAGGACTCGAGAGCGTCGCGACCGGATTGCGCGGTCGTGTGGGGCGGGCGTTGCATCTGCGCATCGCGCCGCATATCACGTTCCGGCAGGATGACAGCATCGCGCGCGCATCGCGCATCGAGACGCTGCTCGCGGGCCTCAAGGCTCCGCCCGCGCCCGATGCCGCGGTGGCCGCAGACGAGAAGCACAGCCAGGGCAGCACGCCCGAAGGAACCGACGACGGCCGCTGAAGGGCTGCTGCTCGTCGATAAACCCGCCGGCGTCTCCTCGCACGACGTCGTCGCCATCGCGCGGCGCGCGCTGCATGAGAAACGCATCGGGCACGCGGGCACGCTCGATCCTTTCGCGACCGGCCTCCTGATTCTCTTGCTCGGACGCGCGACTCGTCTGATGCGCTACGTGCACGACGAACCGAAGGTCTACCACGCGATCGTGAAATTCGGAGCGGAAACCGACACCGAGGATCCGAGCGGCATTGTGATTCGCGAGGCAGCGTTGCCGTCGCGGCAGGCGCTCGCCGTCGCCGTGCCCGGATTTATCGGAACCTTTCAACAGACTCCGCCGGCATTTTCCGCGAAGCAGGTGGACGGCGAGCGTTCGTACGATCTCGCCCGCGCCGGGCGCGCCGTAGCACTGGCGCCTGTCGCCGTCACGGTCTACGAGTGCGCGCTGAGCGAGTTCGACGAAAGCGTCTCCGGCGTTGCGCAGTGCGCGATTCAAGTTTCGTGTGCGGGCGGCACCTACGTCCGGTCGATCGCGCGTGACCTCGCGCGCGCGGCCGGATCCGCGGCCCATCTCACGTCGCTGCGCCGCGTCAGCGCAGGCAGCTTCGCGGCTGAGAAAGCGTTTTCGCTGGCATCGCTGCAATCGGCCGCGGTGAGTGTCGATCCGCCGCTGTCTGCGCTCGACGGATATCCGCTGCAGAGCATCACGCCGGATGAAATCGTGAACGTCGGCCGCGGCATGAGCATCGACGCGCGCGTCGACGGGGACCACGCGTCGCTGCTTGACGAAACGGCGCGTGCGCCGCGGCGACTCGTGGCGTTCGCCGAGCGGGTGCGGTCCGAGGCAGGCGACCGGTGGCAGCCGCGGGTGGTGATGCGCGATGCGTAGCGGCAGAGGCGACGGGCAACTGGCGAGGGGAATGTGACAACCGGCGACGGGACCGTCCTCACGGTCGGCACGTTCGACGGCGTACATCGCGGGCACCGGCTCGTGCTGGCGAAGCTCGCTGCGCGCGGGCGTGAGACCGGACTCAAGAGCGTCGTTGTCACGTTCTCCCCGCATCCGCTGGAGATCGTGAACCCGTCGGCAGCGCCGCTGCTGCTCACGGCAGGAGAGGAAAAGGACGATGCGCTTGCCGGCAGCAACATCAGCGAAACCGTCGTGCTGCCGTTCACGCCGGAGCTCGCCAAGCTCGACGCCCAACAGTTTGTGGAGGAAATCCTCCTGCGGAAACTCGGGATGCGCGAGTTGCTCGTCGGACATGATCACGGATTCGGACGCGGCCGCGCCGGCGGTGTGGCGGTGCTGCGCGCGCTGGGCGCGGAACGCGGCTTCAGAGTGGACGTAGTACCGCCGGTGCCGGGACGAGACGGCCGGCCCATCTCGAGCACGTCGATCCGCCGCAGCGTCGCGGGCGGCGATCTCGCTCACGCGGCGGACGGTCTCGGCCGCCCGTATTCAGTGAGTGGATTGGTGGAGCACGGCGCGGCGCGTGGCAGGCTGCTCGGATTCCGCACGATCAACATCGCCGGGCCGCCGGAGCGCAAACTTCTCCCTCCTGTGGGTGTATATGCGATTCGCGCAGCGACGACGAGCGGATCGTTCGCGGGGATGATGAACATGGGGCCGCGCCCGACGTTCGGAGAATCGGCAGTAGCGCTCGAAGCGCATCTGTTCGACGCAGACGGTGACTGGTACGGCACGCGAGTCCGGATCGATTTCATCGCGCGGTTGCGCGACACGAAGAAGTTCTCCGGGCCCCAGGATCTCATGCAGCAACTCGCGCGCGACGAGCAGATGGCGAGGGTGGTGATCGGACGTGCCCGCGCCGGTTTTTGAGACGATTGTCGCGGGTTGGTGGAAGGTTTTTGAGAGCGGGGCCAACCCCTTGTCCCATCGATAGATCGCTTGACCAGTCGTTGCCCGCTGGCTACTCTTCAAGGCTTCTGTAAAAACGCCATACCAACCTCTTAATCACCGGCTTCGGAATGTCGAACCTGCAGTATCGTGTGTCCGCCATCGTCGTGCTGGTCCTCGCGTCTCTCTGGGCACTTTACCCGAGAACCGTGATCGAGCGCAACCGCCGCGGCGGCGCGTTCGTGACCGATACGATCAAGCGCGTACCACTCAAAAAGGGACTGGACCTGCAGGGCGGAATGCATCTCACGCTCGCGGTCGACGAGTCCAAGGGCGTCATCGCGAACAAGGGTGAAGCGCTCGATCGCGCGCTCAAGGTCGTCCGCACGCGTATCGACCAGTTCGGCGTGTCCGAGCCCGTCGTGCAGAAGGCTGGTACCGACCGCATCATCGTCGAGCTTCCTGGCATCGACGACGAGCGCCGCGCCACCGACGTCGTGCAAAAGGCCGCATTCCTGCAGTTCCAAATCACAGATAAAACCGGCGCCTTCGAGCGGGTAATCCCGCGCCTCGATGGCATCGTGAAAGAAAAGAAACTCGGCGGCGCCACGGCCGATGTCCGCGGCGACTCCGCGAAAACTCCCGCCATCAAGTCGCTCTTCACACCGAAAACCGACAGCGCAAAAACGAAAAAGGCCGCCGACTCGACGTCGACGACCGGTCCGTTCTCGCGGCTCGTCATGTCTGCGCAGGCGCTCGGAAGCCCGGTGCCCGGACTTTTCTTTGTCGCGGCAAGCGACCAGCCGGAGATCGATTCCTACCTGCAGAATGCCGATATTCAGGCGGCACTGCCGCCCGGAAAAGTCGTGCGCTGGGGCGCTGACTCGACCGTCGTGAACGGCCGCGCACTGATTCCGCTCTATGTGCTCGACGCCCGCGCGATCATCGGTGGCGATGCGCTCATCGACGCGCAGCCCACGATGGAGCCGATCGAAGGCACCGTCGTGACGTTCACGCTGAGCAACGAAGGCGGCCGCAAGTTCAAGTCGGAAACCGGCAAGCACGTGAAGGACTACATGGCGATCGTTCTCGACGATCGCGTCATGAGCGCTCCGGTTATTCAGAGCGCCATCGGCACGCGCGGACAGATCACGATGGGCGGCAAGGATCTCGCCGCCGCGCAGGACCTCGCGATCGTGCTGCGCGCTGGCGCGCTCCCCGTGCCGCTCAAGGTCGAGGAAGTGCGCGCGATCGGCCCGAGCCTCGGCGCCGATTCGGTGAATAAGGGCATCACCGCCGGCGCGATCGCGGTGCTGCTCGTCGTGATCATCATGCTCGGCTACTACCGCTTCGCGGGCTTGCTTGCCGTGTGCGGCCTCGCGCTCTACATGCTCTTCACACTCGCCGCCCTCGCAGGATTCAGCGCGGTGCTCACGCTGCCGGGACTCGCGGGCTTCGTGCTCTCGATCGGCATCGCGGTGGATGCGAACGTGCTGATCTTCGAGCGCATTCGCGAAGAAATGGTGCACGGCAAGGCGATCCGCACCGCGATTGACGAAGGCTTCAAGCACGCGATGAGCGCCATCATCGACTCGAACGTTTCCACGGCGCTCACCGCCGCGGTCCTCTACCAGTATGGAACCGGGCCCGTGAAGGGATTCGCCGTCACACTTATCGCCGGCATCGCGGCATCGATGATCTCGTCGATCTTCGTGGTGAAGACCTTCTTCCTGGTCTGGCTGAGCCGCAACAAAACCGCTGAGACGCTGAGCATCTGATGCTTCGAATCCTGCACGACACCAAGTACGATTTCATCCGCTGGTGGCGCACCGCCGCCGGCCTCACGATCGCTTTCATCGTGATCGGCATCGGGTCGATCTTCGTTCGCGGAGGATTCGACTACAGCGTCGAATTCACCGGCGGCACGCTGATGCAGCTGCACTTCACAACGCCGCCGGATCAGGGGAAGATCCGCTCCGCGCTCGACGCCGGCGGCATTCGCGACGAAGAAATCCAAACGTTCGGAACACCCAACGACTTCACCGTCCGCGCGCGCTCCGATTCCACGGCCACCGGCGCCGACTCGGCCTCGCGAACGATCGAAGGGCTTCTCGTGAAGAGCTTCGGCCGCGACGCGTTCAAGGTTGTGCGCACGGAAGCGGTGGGGTCGAAGGTGGGCAGCGAGCTCGCGCGCGGCGCGATCATCGCGATCCTTGTGTCATTCTTCGTCACGCTCGTCTATCTCGCGATTCGTTTCGACTGGAGATTCGGCGTCGCCGCGACGATCGCGACGATGCACGACATCCTGACGACCGTCGCGTTCATGAAGATCATTCACCTCGAAGTCTCGCTGACGGTGATCGCGGCGCTGCTCACTGTGATCGGATATTCGCTGAACGACACGATCATCATCTTCGATCGCGTGCGCGAAAATCTGCGCAAGAACCGCCGCGAACCGCTGTACAACACGCTGAACCGCTCGGTGAACGAGACGCTGCCGCGCTCGATTCTCACGCACGCCACCGCGCTCGCCGCGACGCTCGCACTGCTGTTTTTCGCGGGCGAAGTGATCCGTCCGTTCGCGTGGGTCATGGCGTTCGGTATCGTGACGGGAACGTTCAGCTCCATCTACGTCGCGTCGCCGATCCTGCTCTGGATCGAGACGAAGTACCCGCGCGAGAACACGGCCAAGTCTGCCAAGGCCACGAAGGCGGCGAGGGCGTAAGCCAGCGGTTCATCGTCGTAAGGGATCGGTGAAATGCGCTTTGTCGACTCGCACGCTCACCTCGCCGATCCCGCTTTTGATCTCGATCGCAACGATGTGATCGCGCGCGCCCGCGCTGCGGGCGCTGCGGCCGTCGTCGCAATCGGAGAATCCCTGGCCGCCGCCGCGCGGGCGCGCGAGGTCGCCACAGCGAATCCCGGGTTCGTTTTCTTCACCGCCGGCGTGCACCCGCACGACGCAGCGTCGTTCGATCCCGTGAACGATCCCATTGCGATCCGCACAGAGGTGGCGCAGGGCGCCGTCGCGATCGGGGAGTGTGGTCTCGACTACCACTACGATCACACTCCGCGCGAACTTCAGCGCCGCGCGTTTGCGGCGCAGCTCGCGCTTTCAAGCGAAACCGGGCGCCCGGTGGTGGTGCACACGCGTGAAGCTGAGGACGACACCGCCGCGATGGTGCGCGAAGCGGGCGCAGCTGGAATTGGCGGCGTACTCCATTGCTTCACGGGATCGCACGCCCTCGCGCACGCGGCGCTCGAATCGGGATGGTACATTTCGTTCAGTGGCATCGTGACGTTCAAGAAATGGATCGACGACGATCTGTTGCGGCTCGTGCCCGATGACAAGCTGCTGGTCGAATCGGACTCGCCGTATCTCGCGCCGGTGCCCGATCGCGGGAAACGAAACGAGCCGGCGTGGGTCGCGCGGACGGTAGAGCGCGTGGCGCTGGCACGCGGAGTCTATGCTGAAACGGTCGGTGAGCAGTGCGCGGCAAACGCCGTGAAGCTTTTTGGGCTGTCATCTTCGATCGTCCATCTTCCATCGGAATTTTCAACATGAGCGTGCGCTACCTGCAAACCGCTGAAGCACCCGAGGCCATCGGCCCTTATTCGCAGGCAGCCGCCGTCGGCGGCTTTCTGTTCACCGCAGGTCAGATCGCATTCGATCCGAAGACGATGCAAGTCGTCGAGGGCGACGTGGCCGCGCAGACCGAGCAGGTGATGAAGAATCTCACAGCCGTCCTCTCGAACGCCGGTTGCAGCTGGGCCGAAGTCGCGAAGACGACGATCTTCCTCGTGGACATGGCGGATTTCGCGAAGGTGAACGAGGTCTACGCGAAGCACATCGGCGGCTCGCGTCCCGCGCGCTCGACCGTTGCCGTCGCCGGACTTCCGCGCGGCGTGCGCGTGGAGATCGAGTGCGTGGCAAAGGTCGGCTGAACCGCCACGAGGCACGGGGAACATCATGGCCACCGCGACGAAAGAGGATGTGATTCGCCTGACGCAGTTCGCGCGCTGCGCGGGCTGCGCTGCGAAAATGGGACCAGGCGATCTCTCCGCCGCGCTCGCGCCACTGGAGCGCCGCACGGATCCGCGCATTCTGGTCGGGCGCGAAACGTTCGATGACGCCGGTGTTTATCAGCTCACGCCGGAACTCGCGCTCGTGCAGACACTCGATTTTTTCGCGCCGATCGTCGATGATCCGTACGACTTCGGCCGCGTCGCGGCGACCAACGCGCTGTCAGATGTGTTCGCGATGGGCGGCGAGCCGATCACCGCGATGAACATCGTCGGGTTTCCAGTCGGCCAGCTTCCGCTCAGCGCGCTCACCGACATGCTGCGCGGTGGGCAGGACGCGGTGCACGACGCAGGCGCTCATATCATCGGCGGCCACACCATCACCGATGAAGAACTCAAGTACGGGCTCTCCGTGACCGGCACGATCCACCCGCAGCGCATTCTCACGAACGCCGCTGCGAAACCCGGCGACGCGCTCGTGCTGACGAAAGCGATCGGCACCGGAATTCTTTCGACCGCTGCAAAGCGCGGTGCTCTCGGAGCCGCCGCCCAAACGGCACTCGTGAAGTCGATGACCACGCTCAATGCCGCCGCGAGCCGCGCAGCAATGGCGCTCGGCCTCGAGTGCGCCACTGACGTCACGGGTTTCGGTCTGCTCGGACACGCGTCGCACGTCGCGCGCGCGAGCAATGCGACACTCGTGATTCACGTGTCGAAGGTGCCGCTCCTTCTTGGCGCGCGCGACGCGCTCGCCGCGGGCGCGCTCACGGGCGGCGCAGCCCGGAACGATACGTATCTGGAACCACTGGTGAACTGGGGGCGTACCACGACGGAAGAACGTGCATTCCTCGTCGATCCTCAAACTTCCGGCGGACTGTTGGTCGCTGTCCCGCAGAGCAAACTTTCGGATTATCTCAGCCGCGTCGACGGCGCCGTGCAGATCGGCGAAGTGCGGGAGCGTTCTCATTCTGGTGAATGGCTCAGTCTTCAAAACTGATGCGACCTGACGACGTCGGGTTGGGTGGGTTCGATTCCCATACGCTCCCGCCAGCCGGTCGCGCCGTCTGCGCGGCCCGCGTCGCGCGGATCGCGGCGCACGGTGTCATGCTCGCCGTCTGTGTGAGTGGCGCGGCACTCGCGCAGAAACCCGACAGCACCACGGGCTTCAAGGCGGTCGCCACCGATACCGTTCCCGCGCTGCCGGCGAAGCGCATCCTCAAGCCCTTCACACCGCCGCCGATTTCACCACGCCGCGCGTTCGTCTACTCCGCTCTTATTCCCGGGATGGGGCAGGCGGCGCTCGACCGGAAATACACGGGCGCGACATTTTTTCTCATCGAGGCCGTCTCGTGGGCAATCCTGCGTCGCTCGGCCAACGACGAACGAATCGCGAAGTCGTTCGCGGGCGATTCGGTGCCGCAGTCGTACGCGATCGATCCCAACACCGGCCTCGCGCAGCGAGACGGCCACGGCAATCCTGTCGTCGCGACGTGGTCGCAGACCCGCTACTCGAAAGATCTCGTGCATGCCCGCGCGCTGCAGGTGGAGGACTGGGTCGCGGTGATTCTGTTCAATCACCTTTTCGCGGGAGCCGACGCGTACGTCGCGGCGAACCTCTGGGATTTGCCGCAGCACCTCGGCATGCGCGCCACGCCGCTGCCGCGCGGCGGAGCGGCGCTGACGTTCTCGTTCAGCGTTCGCTAAACTGCTCGCGGCGCGTTAGCGCCCGGCCGCGGTTCGCTTCTCTTCCTGTATGATGCGCACGCTGCCGCCCTCGAGCGTGGCGAGTTCGATGCGATCGTCGTTGATCCGCAGAAACGTCGGCCCGTCCATCCACGCTCCAGGATTCGCCATCACGCCGCCTTGCGCAGATTTTCCGATCGTCGGCGCGTGCGAATGTCCGTAGACGTAGAGCTCAAGCGAGGAATCGGCCGCGAGCCTCTCGAGCGCGACGCGCGCGAGTCCTTCGCCACGGTCGCGCGGACGCATGTTGCGGCTCGTGTGCGACGTCCGCAAGGCGATCCACGTCGCAATGTCTGGATGAATCCAGCGAAAAAGGTTTATCGCGATTGGATTCCTCAGCACGGCGCGCAGACGGCGATACGGCGCGTCCTCTTTGTCACGCAGCCCGTCGCCGTGCTCGATCAGCACGTTCCATCCGGCGATCGATCCGCGCCAAGGCCCCACATGGTACGTCACGCCGACGTCCTTCGTGAGAATCTCGCCGCCCCAGCAGTCGTGATTGCCCGCGATCCAGAGCACCTCCACGCCAGCTTCACGCAACGCGGCGATCGACGCCAGCGCGCGGAATCCCACCCGCGGCATCACGTG
>JANYIJ010000227.1 GCA_025362095.1 Gemmatimonadota bacterium
GGCACGTGCACGTCCGGCTTCTCCGGCGCCGCCACAAGTATCACGCGGTTCCTCTCGCCGAACGATGTCTTCGAGAGGGCGTTCACCTCAGCCACGGTGATCGTGGGCGCGAGCGCGGCCACGAGCGGCTGTTCCTTTTCGATTCCCATCACCGGCGAGTTCCAGAGCGTGCTGCTGACGTATTCATCAACGAAGCGTGACGAGTTGGTTTTGTCGCGCTCGGCCAGCTGCTGCTCCAGCGAGCGCAAGAGATTCGTGCGCTGCCGGTCGAGCTCGGTCTGCGTAAACCCGAATCGCGAGATCCGCTCCGATTCCGCGAGCAGCGCCTCAGCCGCCTTTTCAAACCCGCTCTCCTTCACGCCCGCGAACAGCTGATACGCGTCCTTCGTGCGAACGAAACTTCCGCGGCCGCCCTGCGCGAATGCGAAGGGCGCGTCGGCGCGCTGGGTGATCTCCGAGAAGCGCGCGTTCACCATGCCGTCGTAAAACGTCGAGACGAGTGACCGGCGGAAATCGCCGATGGTGCGCACGCTGTCGTGCGCCCTGAGCCAGAGCAGCCCCACCGACGCGAGTGGGTACTCCTTGTCTGTTTCGATCGAGACGAGCGTCTCCTCGTGATCTGGAACTGCGGCGAGATCGCGCTTCCGCGGCGCAGCCGGCATCGGGATCGCAGAGAACCGCTGCCGGATCAGCGTCTCGATCTGCCCCGCGTCGAAATCTCCGACCGCAATCACTGTCATGAGGTCCGGCCGGTACCAGTCGCGGTAGAAGTTTCGCGCGAGGCTGTCGGGGAATGTCTCGAGATTTTCCTTCGTGCCGATCGGAATGCGCAGCGCGTACTTCGAGCCCTGCAGCATGACCGGGAACTGGCGGTATTGCACGCGAGTCGACGCATCGCGGCCGGTGCGCCACTCTTCCACCACGACGCCGCGCTCCTTTTTCATCTCGCCCGCATCGAAGGCCGCCGCGCCGCTGGCCCAGTCCTGAAGAATATCGAGCGCCGAGCTCACGAGGCGCGCGGTGTCCGTCGGAATCGTGAGCATATAGACGGTTTCATCGAACGACGTGTACGCGTTCAGGTCCGCGCCGAATCGCATGCCCACGCGCTCGATGAAGTTCACGAGGTCCTTCTTCGGGAACCGCTTCGTGCCGTCGAACATCATGTGCTCGACGAAGTGTGCGAGACCACGCTGCGCGTCGTCTTCCAGAATCGAGCCGGCGTTCACCACGAGCCGCAGCTCGGCGCGCTTCTCCGGCTTCCGGTTGGTTCGGATGATGAAGTGCATTCCGTTCGGCATCACGCCGCGAACGACGCGGGCGTCCACCGGCAGCGGAGCGGCAAGGTCCTGTGCATGCGCTGAAGCGGCGACGGCGAAGACCGCGAGAATGGTCAGAAAACGATGCATTTCACGTGATGATTGAAGTTGACTTGAAGCTAGTTGCTATCTTCAGGCGTGTCTCCTGCCGCCGAGATGGAGCGTTATACCCGGCACGTGCTGGTCTGCACGGGCGGTTTTTGCTCGCCCGATCGCCGCGGACGGGCTCTGTATTCCAAGCTTGCCGAGTTGCTGGAGCGGGAGGGCCTCCTGTTCGGCCCAACCAGGGTCAAAAGATCTGAAACGCCCTGCCTCGGGGTCTGTGCCGACGGTCCGATTGTCGCGGTGTACCCAGAGGGTATCTGGTACGCCGGTGTCACCCCTGCGCTCCTCGAACGCATTGTGGTTGAACACCTTCGAGACGGAAAAGTCGTTGCCGAGGCGGTCTTTCACCGTCTCGCCGAGTGAGCGTACGTCTTGCGCCAGACGAGCGCGAGCCTGAATTTCAAAGATTGAGCGCTGGACCCGTCCTAAAGGAACGCCGATGTCCGAAATTCTTTACGAGCGAACGATGCCCCAGGGGCATGTGGTGCGTATCCGGCGGTTGACGCCGGATGGCACTGCGCCGATGCGGGCGGTGATCGAAATCGATCGGCGCGCTGGGAGTCCGCGTATTTCCGGCGGCGGCGGACATCCGCCCGCGCTCATGGCGGTCGAGGGTGAGAGCGAGCCGGATGTGGTGGCCTCGCTGCTGCCGTTCGTTCAGGACGACGCGTCGGTCGCGAGACTTCTCGCGCAGCGCGGCGTAAGGTGACAGGACCGCTCAATCCGCGTCGAATGATGCTTGGCGCAGCAAAAAAAATCTTTCTCGATGCGCCGGCTCCGAAACCCGGTGCGGCGGCTCCCGCCCGTTTTGAGCCACCGCGACTCACTGCAGACATTCTGGAGAACAAGAGCATGTCCCGTTCCCGCGACCGAATTCTTGCAAATCTCGACGAGATGTACCGTGAGGCCTTCGAACGTTCCAAGGCCACCGGCGACGACGCGCAGATGGCGTCGCTCGATTTCGCATATCGCCGCGAGCAGCTCTACTTCGAGATCCTGCTGGACGTTCGCGACGCTGTCGAGCGCCAGTAGCTTGGAACCCACCATCCGCCCGGCCGCATAGTCGTGACCCTGGTTCCGTACCTTCTCGCGCTTGTCGCGGGCTCGGGCGGAGTCTGGTGGACCATGCGCTCGCGCACGCATTTGCGGGCCCGCATCGCCGAGGAAGAAGAGGCGCGGCGAAAGCTCGAAGAACTGCAGTCGCGACTTCTCGAGCGCACGGTAGAGCTCGAAGACGCGAACGAACATCTCGAGCGTGAAGTCGACGAGCGCCGCAAAGTTGAGCTCGCGCTGCGCGAGAGCGAAGAGCGCTACGCGCTCGCCGCGCGCGGCGCCAACGACGGTCTGTGGGACTGGAATCTGGTAGCTGGCGAGGTCTACCTCTCCGAACGCTGGCGCGAGATGGTGGGCGTGGTGGACCGCTCGCTCTCGGCGAGTCCTGAAGAGTGGTTCAGCCGCGTGCATCTGAGCGATCTGCCGCAGCTCAAGGTCGACATCGCCGCGCAGGCCGCCGGCACGCGCTCGCACTTCCACAGCGAACACCGGCTGCGGCACAGCGAAGGATTTTTCATCTGGGTGCTCTGCCGCGGCATCGTGGTGCGCGATAACGAAGGACGCGCGCTGCGCATCGCCGGATCGATGACCGATATCACCGCGCGAAAAGATCTTGAAGAGCGGCTCCGCCGTGAGGCGCAGTTCGATTCGCTCACCACGCTGCCAAACCGCAGTTACGCCACGGACCTTCTGCGCCGCGCCATCGCGCGCGCCAAGCGCAACAAAGAACAGCAGTTCGGCGTGCTCTTCCTCGACTGCGATCGTTTCAAAGTCGTCAACGACTCGCTCGGCCATCATGCCGGTGACTCATTGCTGCGTCTCGTCGCGGGCCGGCTCAATGGGTGCGTGCGGCCTGGCGACGTCGTCGCGCGCCTGGGCGGCGACGAGTTCGTGGTGATTCTCGAGGGCGTGAAGGACGAGGCCGAGGCGATCGCGGTCGCCGATCGCATCCAGCATTCGCTCGCGCAGCCGTTCTATCTCGACGGGCGCGAGCTGTTCATGTCGGTGAGCGTCGGCATCGCGATGAGCCAGCCGGGCGTCGAGCGGCCGGAGGACTATCTGCGCGACGCCGATCTTGCGATGTATCGCGCAAAACTGCGCGGCCGCGCGCGGCACGAGGTGTTCCGCGCGGATATGCGCACGGGTGCGCAGCTGCAGATGACGCTCGAAAACGATCTGCGCCATTCGATGGACCGCGGCGAACTGCGCGTGATGTACCAGCCGATCTGGTCACTCGCGTCAGGGCGTATCGTTGGGTTTGAGGCTCTCGTGCGCTGGGATCATCCCACGCACGGCGCGATGCAGCCGGCCGATTTCATTCCGATCGCAGAAGAGACGGGATTAATCCTCCCGCTTGGCGAGTGGGTGCTGCGCCAGGCGGCGCAGCGGCTTAATCACTGGAATACGAAGGTCGTTTCAGATGATCCGATCTGGATGAGTGTGAATGTCGCGGCGCGTCAGCTCACGCACCCGGGGCTGGTGGAGGTCGTTAAGAACACGATCGCCGAGTCCGGTGTTGAAGCCTCGAAGCTGAAGCTGGAGATTACCGAGTCGATGATCATGACCGACGCCGTCGCGGCGGTCGGCGCGCTCGAGCAGCTGAAGGCGCTCGGGATTCATCTGTTGATGGATGATTTCGGAACCGGGCATGCGTCGCTGAGTTACTTGCACCGATTGCCGATCTCGACGATCAAGATCGATCGCTATTTCGTGGGGCGGATCGATTCGAACAGCGAGTGTCTCGAGATTGTGCGGACGATTCTCAATCTGTCGCGATCGTTGTCGATGGATGTGGTCGCCGAAGGCGTCGAGAACTCGGCGCAGCGCGAGGTGCTGCAGTCGCTCGGGTGCGAGCTGGTGCAAGGGTATCTGCTTTCGCCGCCGCTTGATGCTGATGCGGCTGAGCGGCTGTTGTTGAGCAACAGGGCGGTGGAATCCGCTGCCTCGCGATAGCAAGAAGCGCTGTCAGCTCAGAATGCCGCGATCTCCTCGTATGCCGCCACAAACGTCGAAACCTGCGGCAGAATAGCATCTTCGAGCTGCGGCGCATATCCGACGAATGTATCCGTCGAAGCCACCCGCCTGACCGGCGCATCCAGCCACGCAAAACATTCGTCTGCAATTGCCGCCGAGATCTCCGCGCCGTACCCCCACGAAAGCGAATCCTCGTACGCGACAATAACCCGTCCCGTTTTCTTGACGCTCGCGAACACCGTCTCCCGATCCCACGGCGAGAGCGTGCGCAGATCGATCACTTCCACATCGATCCCGCGCTCGGCCACATCACGGGCCGCAACGAGTGCGCGCTGAACAGTCGCGCCGTATGTCACGACCGTCACCTGCGCGCCCTCCTTGACGACCTTCGCCTTGCCGAACGGAATCATGAAGTTCGGACCCGGATATGCCGACTTATTGTAGGTCTGACGGTAGAGATGCTTGTGTTCGAGAAAAATCACCGGATCGTCACAGCGAATCGCGGTGCGGAGCAAACCGTTCGCGTCGAGCGCCGTTGCCGGGCAGACGACACGAAGTCCCGGGCAGTGCGTGAACAGCGACGCGCCCGTCTGCGAGTGGTAGATCGCGCCGCGGATATATCCGCCGTACGTCGTGCGCACGACGACCGCAGTGGAGAATTGATTGTTCGAGCGCCAGCGCATCGTCGCGAGCTCGTCGCGCAGCTGCATGTATGCGGGCCAGATGTAGTCGAAGAACTGCACTTCGACCACCGGCTTGAACCCGCGGGCTGCCAGTCCGATCGCACGGCCCACGATGTTCGCTTCGGCGAGGGGAGTATTGTAGACGCGTGTCCCGCCGAATTCTTTCTGCAGTCCCCACGTGACTTTGAAGACGCCGCCTTTGCCCTTCACTTTGCCGAGCTGCTCTTCGCGCGAGACATCGGCCACGTCTTCGCCGAACATGAGGATCTTCGGATCGCGGCGCATCTCGTCTTTCATGCACGAGTTGAGCAGATCGACCATGGTGGTCGGCTCGCCGGCGAACTGCGGGTCGTCTTCGGTGTCGAACTGTTCGCTCGTCGGGTCGATGTCCGGCGAGTAGACGCCGAAGTGCACCGTGCTCGCGTCGGGCTGCGGCTGCGCGAGCGCGTCGTCCGTCGCTGCGAGAACTTCGGCCTCGACTTCTTCGCGCAGCTTGGCGAGATCGGCCTCGGTCGCGTAGCCCTCCTCGACCAGCCAGAGCGGGAACGTCGTGAGCGGATCGCGTGCAGCGTCCGCATCGCGCTCAACGCTCGGCCGGTACATGACCTCGTCATCCGAAAGCGAATGCGAGTACGGACGAATCACCTTGGCGTGCACGAGCGCGGGACCTTTGCGCGCACGCGCGTAGTCGATGGCCTTTTTCATCACCTCGTACGAGGCGAGGAAATCGCAGCCGTCGACCTTCTGCACATAGAGATCAGGGAACGACTTCACCAGCTCGGAAATCGACCCGCCCGCCGTGTTCACCTCGACAGGAACCGAGATCGCATAGCCATTGTCTTCGACGAGATACACGACCGGAAGCTTGAGATTCGAAGCCGTGTTGAGCGACTCCCAGAACTCGCCTTCGCTCGTCGTGCCGTCGCCGGTCGTGCAGAGGACGACTTCGTCGCTCTGGAATCCCTCGGTCACGCCGTTCTGTTTGGCGCGGAGCGTCGCCTCAGCGGCGCCGACCGCCTGCAAGAACTGCGTGCCGGTGGGCGACGACATCGTGACGATGTTCAGCGCCTTGTGGCCCCAATGCGACGGCATCTGGCGGCCGCCGGAGTTGGGATCGGCGGCTGCGCCCACGGCGGAGTAGAGCATTTCCGCCGCCGTCATGCCCATCTGCAGGCAGAACGCGCGGTCGCGATAGTAGAGGTAGAACCAGTCGTATCCGGGCTTCAGCAGCAGTCCGGTCGCGAGCGTCACGGCCTCGTGCCCAGCGCTCGAAATCTGGAAGAAAATCTTGTTTTGCCGCTTGAGCCCGATTTCCTTGTCGTCGAGGCGCCGCGACAGGAACATCGTGCGATATGCCGCGACAAGTTGCTCGCGGGAGAGGCCATGCGTATTGGTGCGCGCCTTGGAAGTCGTCGCCATAGCAACCATTATAAGGGATCGCGGCCGACTTTTCACGGAGTCCCAATCAACTAAATGCGCGTAAAACTTCTCCTCGCCTCCAGCTTTCTGGCCGTGGTGTTTCTCGCGATCGCACTGCGCGGCCCCTGGGGAAGCGGCATGGCGGACGACGGCACGCGATTCGACGTCTCGCTGCACGGGGTCTCGCACGTCCTGCACCCGAGAATCCTGAGATCGGCGCACTACGACTGCACATATCTCACCGGAAAAGGCGCGGTGGAGAATTGCACGCCAGCGCCCGAGAGCGACACGCCGTTCTCGATGCTCTGCTCGGTCTTTCCGCTCGTGATGACCGGGCTGTTGCTTGCAATCGCATCGGCCTATCTGACGTACGCCTCGCCGTATCGCACGAAGGCGACGCAGGCCGCGCTCTCCGCGGCGAGCCTCGCGGCGGTTTTCGCGGGCACATCGGTCGCGCAAATTTCAATGCAGCGCGCGCTGAGAGTGTTCGACGAAATTCCACTGTATCTCAACCGCTATGCGTTCTACTCGGTGTGGATCGCGATGGGATTGCTCCTCTTCGCCGCGGCGCTCTCGACGACGAGCACGCTGCTCAAGCATGACTGACCCCTTGCGCCGCACGTGTTACCAAGCAACTTTTTCGTTCGTCAGATTGAGGAACGCGTAACGCATCGGTAGAAACTGCGTTGCGCCCTTCGGAGGCTCATGGCAGAAAGGCCAGGACCCAACCTCCAGTGTCTAGTGCCACGATCGCGGCCCGCGATCGTCGGCTGGAGTCTCCGCCCCATAACCGTCACCCCGCCCGGGATTCGTGCCCCGATGCGGGGTGTCGTCTTTTACGGCGAGGTGTCATGTCTCACCGGAGCGTCTACCGCGTCGCACTGCCCCGTGCACCCCGTGGTCTTGCCCGCCATCACCGTAGAGTGCTCGCCCAACACCACAAGCGGCACGTCAAGCGTGCGACTTTCCGTGATTGCGGGAGGCGCTGTGTCTACTGCGGTACGGCCCTTGGGCTAGAAGACGCCACGCTCGACCATGTGTTTCCGCTCTCCAAGGGCGGCAACCATGCGGCGGGCAATCTGGTTGCCGCCTGCGAGTGCTGCAATCAGCTGAAGGGTGCGATGCTTCCGCACGAGTTCTTCGCGAAATATCCGTGGGCCGGCGCCAACTTCATGCGCTACGCGCGTGCGGTGCATCGCACGCTGAAGCGCGGTGCCCGAAGGGCGGTCAGCCTCGCCTACGCAGAGGCGGCGTAACCGATCCGCGGTCGCGGGGACAGTTGTTCCTTGAACAGCATCACTTTTTTCCTCTCGATTCCCCAGGCGTAGCCGCCGAGCTCGCCCGTCGATCTGATCACGCGATGGCACGGGATCAGCCAGCTCACCGGATTGCTCCCCACCGCGCTGCCCACGGCGCGTGACGCGCCGGGCATATGCAGCGAGCCCGCGATGTCGCCGTACGTCGTGACGCCGCCGTCGGGAATCTGCAGCAGCGCTTCCCAGACCTTCAGCTGAAAATTCGTTCCCTTGATGTGCAGCGCGAGCGGCGGAAGGTTTCTATTCTTGCTGCCGCCGATCGGAAACGCGCGCGCGACCGCTTCACGCGTCACGCTTTGATCGGCGACGATCTGCGCGCGCGGCCACTCGTGCTTCAATCGCTCGAGCGCCTCATGCCGGGTGACCGGATTCACGAACGCCAGCTGGCAGATGCCGCGCGGCGTGATCGCAATGAAGCATTCACCGAACGGCGACGGGTGAAATCCGAATTTCACCACGAGGCCTTCGCCGGCCTTCTGAAACTCTCCCGGCGAGACGGCCTCCGCGTTCACGATCAAATCGTGCAGCCGCGAGCCGCCCGAGAGTCCCGCCTCATAACTCGCATCGAGCACGCTGCGCTTTTCGCGCAGCAGCTTCTTCACGACCTGCGCCGTCTTGTGCTGGAGGAAACGCTTCGGGCTGATGCCGGCCCAGCGCGTGAACATCCGCTGGAAATGCGCGGGGCTCAGGCCGACGTACTTCGCGACGTCGCCGAGCTCCGGCTGTGCCGCCCGGTTGGCGTCGAGATAGCGAATCGCTTTTTCGATTCTTGAGTAGTCGGCGTTTACGCTGTCAGCAGGCATAGAGTAATCCGTGTTGGAGTCGTGCCTGCTATTTACAGGGATCGGTGCAGTCGCTCAATCCGATTCTTGCGGTCCCGAAAAAAAGAAGGACTAGTAGTCGACAGGCCGCAAATACGACTCGCCGATCGCAGCGCCGCTGATCATCGCGACGGTCGGGAGCTTGCGTTTCCAATGCGTGCCGTCGAGACGCTTCCGCACGATCTCGACTTCGGCAGCGTCGAATCCGCGGCCGGCGAGTTCTGACGCGGTGTAGCCGTTGAGCAGCCAGTTCAAGATCACGTCGGCCTTGGCGTAGCTGATTCCGAAATCACCTTCGTCGGTCTGACCGGTGACGAGATCTGCCGAGGCCGGTTTGTCGATGATCTCCGTCGGCACGCCGAGGTGACGCGCGAGGGTCCAGAGCTGCGTTTTGAAGAGATCGCCGATCGGATTCACGGGCGGCGAATCGTCCGCGTGCCAGGTGAAGTAGCCGAGGAGGCGCTCGCTCTTGTTGCCGGTGCCGAGCGGCAGTGCGCGGTGCTTCGCGCTCTGGTCGAACAGGGCGATCATGCGCACGCGCGCCATCACGTTTCCGCGTCGCGCGGCGTCGGCATCGGGTTCGTGCTTGAGATAGCCATCGACGGCGCCGCTGATGTCGATGGTGCACGAATCGATTCCAAGCGTGTCGATCACGCGTTGTGCATGTGTGAGCGAGTCGGGGCTCGAGGTGCGATACGGCATGCGAATGCCGATCACGTTCCCCTGACCGAATGCGCGTGCGGCCAGGGTCGCGACCACGGCGGAATCGACGCCGCCGGAGATTCCAACAACGGCTTTCTTGAAATCGCGGCGTTCGAATTCATCTCTCAGAAACGAGATGAGCCAGGATTCCAGCAGCGCGGCGTCGATCTCGAGTGGAGGTGGGTAGCCGCGCGATAAATCGCCGCCTGCAACGACGCTCAGATCCGACCGTTTCGTCGTTGGGCCGGTCGACGGTGCGGACAAACCGTTCACTATTGGCTGACGGCTGTCAGTCAATAGTTTGTGGTTTCCATCCACCGCAGAAACCCCAGCTATTGACCGCGCAAGCTCGCCCTGAAGTTTCGGCAACATCGTTCTCATATCCGACAGCATCGACGAATCCGAACGCGCCTTCGTGATATCGTCGAGATCGATGCTCGCGGTGAGCAAACTCTCCTCAAACGCCGGCGCCTTTGCGCGAATATCACCGCGCGGGCCGACCACCACGGAGCCGCCCTGAAACATCCGGCCGCCTTCGCTCCCAACCAGACTGCCAAGCGTGACGAACACGCCATGTTCTTCCGCGATATCGCGGATCAGTCGATCCCATCGCGCGACGCTCGCCGGCAGCGAGACGCCATCCGCCCGCTCGAACGCGCCCCGCGCCGGCGATGCCGACGAAACAAAAACCACGTGCGCTCCATCGAGCGCCGCGATCAATCCGGTCAGCGAGTGCCACGCGTCTTCGCACACGAGCATCGCCGCGCGGCCCCACGGCGCATCGAACGCGCGGATCTCGTATCCGCGCTCCACGAAACGCTCTTCGTCGAACAGCCCGTAGGTCGGAAGGAAGTTCTTCCGGTGGATATGCAGGATCTCGGCCGAGCTCCCGCAGCGCACGTACGCGAGGCTGTTGTGCAGATCGCCGTCGTGCTTCTCGTAGAACCCAATTATCGCGTCGATCGGCGGGCCGTGGTACGCGGCGCCGATCGCGGCGGCGAGTTCCGCTGCGCTGAGCGCCATTTCCCGGACCCCGCCCTCCACGAAGTATCCGGAGGTCACCGTCTCGGGAAACTGCACCACCTGAGGGCGCGGCTCGAGCGCGGCCGCCTGCGCGAGCACCTCGCCCACCCGGCGAATATTGCCCTGAACGTCCCCTTTTCGCGGACGGAACTGCGCTATGGCGAGGTGCAGGAGCGGCATCGCACTAAAGTTCGCACCTTCGACTGGTGACGGGCAACGTCGGAGGGGTACAATACACGATATGCGCCTGCTTTCCGCCCTCCGGCACCCGTTCGCTATCGCCGCTGCGTGCATCGCGGCCGCCTCCGGCAGCGCGCGCACACAGGAATCAACTCCGGCGAAAAAAGCTCCGAAAAGCACCGGAGAGGCGTGGCAGATCATCACGCCACCGCAATCGTCGCTCGTGTTCGCGCGGGATGGCTCGCTGATCGGCGAGATCGGCCCCGAGTGGCGAACGAGTGTCTCTCTTCGGACGCTCCCCAAGTACGTCGGCCAGGCGTTTATCGCCGTCGAAGACCATCGCTTCTACCAGCACAACGGCGTAGACGTCGTCGGAATCGCCGGCGCCATCAAAGACAACATCCTCGGTGCGTCACGCGGGGCCAGCACGATCACGCAGCTGCTTGTCGGCAACATGCATCCCGATCTCATCGATCGGCGCGACAAGTCGCTCTCGCGCAAGCTGCACGAACAAAGTGCCGCGCGTGAAATGGAGCGGCACTACAACAAGGAGCAGATCCTCGAAGCGTTCTTGAACGACATCAGCTTCGGACACGGCTGGTACGGCATCGAATCGGCGGCGCGGCATTACTTCGGCAAAGGTGCCGCACAGCTGACGCTTGCCGAGGCCGCCACGCTCGCCGCGATGCCGAAGGGTCCGGCCATCTATGATCCGGTGAAATATCCAGACCGCGCGAAAAATCGCCGCGACGCGATTCTCGGACTGATGGCCGGGCAGAAGTTCATCACCGCAGGCGACGCGGCGATTGCGAAAGGCGAAGCGGTTCGCACGGTCGCCAACGGCGGCGTCTCCGCGCCGTCGCCGTATTTCATCGATGTCGTTCGCGTGCAGGCCGAGCGCGCGGGCGTCACTGTTTCTACCGGCGGATTCCGGATCTACACGACGCTAGACCCGGCGCTGCAGCGCGCGGCAGTGCAGGCGCTCGCCGATGGCGCATCTGAAGTGGAGCGGCGCCCCGGCTATCACAACCCGACCTACGCGTCGCACGCGAGAGGATCGACCGAATACCTGCAGGGCGCAATCGTCGCGATCGATCCCTCGTCCGGCGATGTGAAAGCGCTCGTCGGCGGACGTAACTATCAGGAGTCGCAATTCAATCGCGCGGTGAGCGGACTGCGGCAGCCGGGCTCGAGCTTCAAGCCGTTCGTCTACGCGCGCGCGCTCATGGACTCGCTCCCTGCAAACGCGATCGTTGCCGACACCGCGATCGACATTCGCTACGACAACCAGTCGTATCGTCCCAAAAACTCCGACGACAAATTCCTCGGCAACATCACGCTGCGTGAAGCCATCACACTCTCGCGCAATCCGGTCGCGGTGCAGCTCTGGATGAAGTACGGCGCAGACTCGATCATCGCGCTCGCGCGGCGCTTCGGCATCACCACGCCGATCTCTCCGTATCCCGCGAGCGCCATCGGCGCGTCTGAAGTGCAGCCGCTCGGATTCGTCGCGGCGTTCACGGCGCTCGACAACTTGGGCACGCCGATGGAGCCGCGCTTCATCTATCGCGTGGACGATCGTGCGGGGAAGACGCTGTTCAGCCAGGGCGTTGCCTCGCTCGCGCCGGCTCTCGATCCGCAGGTCACGTTCATTCTTCGCGACATGATGCGCGACGTGGTCGAACGCGGCACCGCGACTCCGGTGCGCCGCTACCTGCCGCAGAGCGTGCCGGTCGCCGGGAAAACCGGCACCACCGACGACAACACCGACGTCTGGTTCGTCGGCGTCACTCCGGAAATCGTCGCCGGCGTCTGGCTCGGGTTCGACAAACCCCGGCCGATCGCCGAGCACGGCGTGGCCGGCGGGTCGCTCGCGGCGCCAGTGTTCGCGCAGATGCTCGCGCAGGCCGGATACAACCATCCCGCCAATGGCTGGGACGTGCCGACCGGACTGGTAACCGCCGAACTCGACCGGAAGACGGGAAAGCTCGCCGACCTGTCGACTCCTCCCGAACGCCGCTATACCGAGTACTTTCTTGCGGGCACGGAGCCGGGTGCGCTTCGTGTGGATGCGCGAAGATTGTTCGGGCTCGGCCCGATCATTCCTTAGAGCACGCAGGAGCCTCGATGCAATTCACGTGGGTACAGAAGCTTTCCATCGGGACAGGTGCGGCGCTGGGACTTCTGGCGCTGATGGGATTCGTCTCGTACGTGAGCATCCACCAGATGATAGGCGGGCAGCAGGCCGTCGCCGCGACCAATCAGAACATCGCTCGGCTCGACGCCGTGGTCGGCCGCACGGTCGACGCGGAAAACGCCCAGCGCGGTTTCGTCTCCACCGGCGACGTGCAATACCTCGAGCCGCTCAACTCGGCGTTCAGTGACGTCGAAGACGCCATTCAGGGCCTTGAGCACGCCACAGAGGACAACCCCGCACAGCGCGCGAATCTCGACAAGCTCGCGCCGATGATTTCCAAGCGGTTCAAGGAAATCAACGCGGTTATCGCCACGCGAAAGCGAAGCGGCGTCGATTCCGCGACCGCGGCGCTGAAGAGCCAGAGCGCAGTCCGCGGCCGCGACGGCATCGGGCCGCAGGCCGCGAGAATGCGCGAGGCCGAACTTCGTGTCCTCGGCGAGCGCACACGCGCCATGACGACCACCGGCGACACCGCGCTGCGCGTGATACTCGGCGGCTCGATCTTCGCGCTGATCCTCGCGATTTTCGCATTGCAGCCGCTGCGGCCCAGCGTGGAGCGCCGCCTGACTCAGCGGCTCTCGCAGGTGCTCACCGCGCCGCTTCCGGAGCTGCAGCTCACGATGACCGAGGCCGCGCGCCATGCCGGCGATCGATTAGTGCGGCTCCAGCAGGTGATCGCGGCACTGAACGGGCCGGTGACGAAAACGGATGTCGCGCAAGCGCTGCTCTCGCGCGGCGCGCCGCCGCTCGTGGCGAGTCTTGGATTGGTCGCAGTTGGCGACACGACCGCGCTGACTGTGCTGCGCGCGCTCGGGGATGTGGTGCCGCACCTCGCGGTGGGATCGATCGTGCCGTCGAACCTCGCGCTGCCGCTCATGGAATCGCTGCGATCGCGCGAACCGGTGGTGATCGAGTCGCGCGCCGAGCGATCCGGAAAGTTTCCCACGCTCGCGCGATTCTCCGAGACGGGCACGTCCGACGGCGCGTTCGTGGCAGTGCCGCTCGTGGAGGACGACCACTCCTACGGCGCGCTGCTTCTCGCGTTCGCCGACAACCGCGTGTTCAGCGACGACGAGCGCGCGTATCTCGCTACGCTCGGGCGGCTCGGCGGGCAGGCGATTGCCCGCGCCGCTGCGCTCGATCCTTGAGTGATCCGCACAAATAAACGCCCCCGGCCGAAACCGGGGGCGTTTATTGTTGCGTCAGGTCAGCTGACGACTGCCAGCTGCGCAGGAACTTCGACGCTCACTCTGGTTTCCGGCACGAGCGCCAGCCTGAGCACATCCTCCAGCGTTTCCGCGAAGTAGAACTTCAGCTTCGCCTTTGCCTCTTCCGGCACATCCTCGAGATCCGCCTCGTTTTCCTTGGGCAGGATGATTGTGGTGATGCCGGCGCGAAGCGCGCCGAGAACTTTTTCCTTGACTCCGCCAATCGGCAGCACGCGTCCGCGCAGCGTGATCTCGCCGGTCATCGCGATTTCGCGGCGCACCGGACGTCCGCTCATTTCACTCGCGAGCGCCGTGGCGATCGAGACTCCGGCCGAAGGACCATCCTTCGGAATCGCGCCCTGCGGCACGTGAATGTGCGTCTCAACCGCGCCGAGGCGTGACCGCGGAATCCCAAGCTTCACGGCATTGTTCGTGACGTAGGTGAACGCCGCGCGCGCCGACTCTTTCATTACGTCGCCGAGCTGGCCCGTGAGTATGAGGGCAACCGGACCGCCGCCCTGGCCGCCGTTTCCGTCGCCCGAGGGCGTCGCTTCGAGCCTGCGGGTGGAAGCCTCGACGAACATGATGTCGCCGCCCATCGGCGTGTAGAACATGCCCGTCGCGATGCCAACCTCGTTGTCGGCGTTCGCTTTTTCCGGCCGCACCTTTGGCCGGCCGAGCAGTTCGCGCACTTCTTCCGCGGTGATCACACCGCTCTCGATGCCCGTGTGCTCGCTCTTGCTTGCGATTCTCCGCGCCACTTTGCGCGTGACCGCGCCGATCTCGCGCTCGAGCTGACGCACGCCGCTCTCCCGTGTGTACTTCGACACGATCGAGTTGACCGCGTCGTCGGTGAACGTCACACCTTTGTCGCCGAGTCCGGCGTCTTCGAGCTGGCGCGGAATCAGATATTTCTTTGCGATCTCCGCCTTCTCGCGCTCGGTGTAGCCGGCGAAATCGACGACTTCCATGCGGTCGAGGAGCGGACCCGGAATGTTCTGGATGAAGTTCGCGGTCGCAATGAAAAGGACCTCACTGAGATCGAACGGTACGCCGAGGTAGTGATCGGTGAACGTGTCGTTCTGCGCGGGATCGAGCACCTCGAGCAGCGCGCTCGCCGGATCGCCCTGATGCGAGACGCCGAGCTTGTCGACCTCGTCGAGGAGGAACACCGGGTTCTTGCTGCCGGCCTGCTTCATGCCCTGCAGGATGCGACCCGGCAGCGCGCCGATGTACGTGCGGCGATGGCCGCGAATATCGGCCTCGTCCCGCGCACCACCGAGCGAGATGCGGACGTACTTGCGCCCCATCGCCCGAGCGATCGACTTCGCGATGGACGTCTTGCCGACGCCCGGGGGGCCGACGAACAACAGGATCGGCCCCTTCGCCATGGCGCGGGCCTTGGCTTCCTTCTGGTCGGTGATCTGCCGGTCGGCGGCCTCGTCGCTCTTCTTGAGCGAGGGCGTCGCATCTTCCTTGCTGGCGCGAAGCTTGACGGCCGGAAACTCGCCGGTGTTCTTGATCTCGTCGGCGATCTGCCGGGCGCGCAGCTGACGCACCGCCAGGAACTCGACGACGCGATCCTTGACGTCCTTGAGGCCGTAGTGGTCCTCGTCCAGTACGCGGATCGCGTGCGGCAGGTCG